>CAYPWK010000215.1:0-9742 GCA_964414365.1 uncultured Burkholderia sp. | reverse complement strand
CCAAGCCTCTCTTGCCGCGAATCCGATCAACGCGCAGGGCGTCGCGACGGCTGTTGCGTTCGATCCCGCGGCGCCGATCACGTTGGGGTATCGGTTCGAGTTGTGCCGCGCTTAACGTTCCGGGCCTTTTCGCAGGTACCCGCGAATCCCGTGCCTATGTCAGTCATACTTGCGGCGCTGAGCGTGGAGAACAATTTGAATAAATCAATACGGTGTGCCCGGATCACCGACCGCCTCTTGCATGAACTGAGTTGCATTGAGTAGACGCACGCAATTGCTCAAAACTCGTAATCTTGCCGGCGATTGCACTCGCGGCGACGGTCGACGGGCTTGCGAGCCAGACCTGGCCCGGGCCGGAACGTCCCGGAAAATTGCGGTTAATCGCGCTGACCGTCACCTGATCCGGCCGCTCCGACACGCCCGGTCCTGCGTTCACGCATGCGCCGCAGCCTGGCTCGACGAGTTCGACGCCTGCTCGCTCGAACGCATCCAGCATGCCTTCACGCAGGCAGTAATCGCGTACGTCCTGGCTGCCAAACTGGAGGAAAAAGCGGGTGGCGCCTGCAACCTTGAGGCCGTGCCGTAGTGCCCATTCGATCACTTCGTAGCAGCGTTGCAAATCTTCGCGCTTGCCGCCTGTGCAGGACCCACCATACGCAATGTCCACCGTGATCGGATCCACGAGTTCCGATATGCCGACGCCTTGTCCCGGGTCACCCGGGCGAGCGAGCATCGGCTCCAGTTGCGCGCAGTCGACTTCGATCGTGTGCGCGACGTCGGCATTTTCATCGCTCGACATCCACGGCTCGATATCGAACTCGATGCCTCGGCGCTCACGCAGAAAACGCCGTGTTTCGTCGTCGGGAATCACTATGCCGCTGAATCCGCCGATTTCCGCAACCATGTTCGTGAGCGTCGCCCGTTCGTCGGTCGACAGCGATGCCAGCGCTTCGCCGCGATATTCGAAGATCTGCCCAATTGCTCTTCCCTCGCGCACGTAGGGCAGGCGCAGCAGATGCAGCACGATGTCCTTGGCTTCGACGCCGGCCGGCAGACTTCCTTTCAGTTCGACCCGGCAGGTTGGCGGTACCTTCACGCGAACGTCGCCGGTAAGCCAGGCGTTGGCCATTTCCGTCGCGCCGATTCCGAAGGCGACTGCGCCCAACGCACCGCAATGCGGCGTATGGGAGTCGGTGCCGACGGCAAGTTGGCCAGGCTTTACATAGCGCTCTGCCATGATCGAGTGACTGATTCCTTCCGAGCCTTTCCGGTCGGTAAGGAATCCGTGATGGCGTATCCCATGCTCGTCACAGAATCGCTGCTGGACCTGCGCCATCGATTGCGCGACGTCTAGCAGCCCGAGCGCACGCCGCTCGGCGGGCATGCTGCGATGGATGAACGTCAGATGGTCGGAGAAACAGACGATGCTGGCGGGGTCGTGCAGTTCGATCCTGTCACCGCACTCGCGGCGCAGGAAACTGATCGCCATCGGCGACACGTATTCGTGCGCATAGCGCCAGTCTGTTCGGGCGAACATGCTTTGCCCGGCTATTGCGCTCGCGCGACCGCTTGCTCTGGCGATGATTTTCTCAGCGTAGGTCATCGGGCGCTGTCCCGTCGGCGTCAGTGGCGGCTGCCAGCCCGCGCGTCTTGCCTCAGTGAGCCGGAACAGTCCGCCACGTCGGATCAGTTCCGCGGTGAGCGAGTCTTCCCCACGCGTGAATTCTTCAAGGGGAATCTCCTCGCCCCGCCGGATGCGGTCGATCAGCCCGAAATCCGTCGAGGTGAAGATGCCGAGATTGTGGCAGTTCTGCCGGTAGATGCGCTCAAAGCTTTCGGCGATCACGAGACGAATGCCCGCACACCACTCGGCGAAGGGACTCGCCTCGCGCGACGAACCTTTCCCGTAGCGGCGCCCGGCCACGCTGACGGCGAAGCCCCCTCCCTTTACGCTGCCCTCATTGACAGGGCGAGTTCCGGCGCAGTCGAGACCAAGGTACGGGTAGTTGCCGAGCTTTTCGTCGTAGTAGTAGCAGATATAGGCGGGGGTGATCTCATCAGTGGAGACGTCCGAGCGCAGCGGCAACGCTTCGTCGAGTGAGACGTCTTCACCGAGCAGTTGCCGCTGAATGACGCTTGCACTCTGCGAAAGGAAAAGTACCCGACCGTCAAAGCGCACAGTGGCAGAAGGACGCGACGGCTCGGAAGGGGACTGATGCACGGTGATCTCCGGAAGAAAGTTTCTCTGTCAGGCAGGCGCTGGCTAGCACAACCAGGACGTTGCCGAATTCAGCGGTTAAGTTCCTCGAGCCGCACACCGTTGGTCCTCGGACCGAACACGCCGATGACCATGGCCACAAGGAGCATGAAGGCGGTGATCCCGGTGAAGACGCCCGGCACACCGAAGTCCTTCAATAGCGACGCGATAATGAAGCCCGACATCATGGCTCCGATGCGACTCGCCGAATACACGATGCCACTCGCACGGGAGCGGACTTGGGTCGGAAAAAGCTCGCACTGGTATGCGTGAAACGACACGGAAATCGTCTGCCCCGCAAGGCTGATCATCACGCCGAGAATGATCAGCGGCACCACGTCCTTCATCTGCCCGAACGAGAGCCCGCAGATGATCACCGCCAGCGCTCCTCCGACAATCAGACGCTTGCGCTGGATCCTGTCCGCGTAGAGCATCGCGAGCAACGGTCCCGCCGGCATGGCGAACGCGATAATGAACGAGTACAGCAGGCTTTTCGTGACGGTGATGCCCTGACCGATCAGCAGTGTCGGCACCCAGTTTGCGAATCCGTAGTAGCCGATTGCCTGGCAGAAGTTGAAGACAATCAGCATGAGAAGACGGGAACGATAGGGCGGGCGCCATAACTCTGCGAGGGCCGCGCGCCGAACGGCGGGCTGCTCGAGCGCACGCACAGGTGGCGGCAGCGGCAAGCCCGACTGGCGCTCGACGATCGCTTCCATCTCGCCTACGATCTTCTCGCTCTTTTCGATATTGCCATATGCAGTCAGCCACCTCGGGCTTTCCGGCACCGCACGACGGATGAACCAGACGATGATCGCGCCTACCGAGCCGACCAGCACTACGACACGCCAGCCATCGAGTCCGAACACCGTCTCAGGGACGAGCCACCACGAGAGAATTGCCGCAACGGGTGCAGCGGCGAACATCACCACCTGATTGAACGCAATCGCACGGCCGCGCATCTGCTGCGGCACCAGTTCGGTCACGTAGGTATCGATCGTGACGATCTCGAGGCCCACACCGATGCCTGTGATGAAGCGCCACAGCAGCACGCCTTCAGTTGTGGTCTGAAAGGCCATGATCGCCGAGCCGACGGAATACCAAAGCAGCGAGTAGGTGAACGCGGCGCGACGTCCATAGCGGTCCGGCACCCAGCCAAATCCGAAGGTACCAACGAACAACCCGGCGAACGTCGCTGCAATGAAGGCGGCAATTCCGGCGAAGCCGAAGAACGCCTGCGTGGTGGTCTGAAGCAGGCCGCTCTTTGCCATCCCCGGTGCGATATAGCCGGTGAAGATCAAGTCATAGACTTCGAAAAAGCCGCCGAGCGAGATCAGTAGCACGAGTACCCATAGATGCCGCGTGACCGGAAGCCGGTCCATCCGTGCGGAGATGTCCACGCCGAGGTCCATGCCGGCGCGTGCCTCCGGCGTGTCGAGCGCGGGGCTTCCCGCGGTGATGGTCTGCTGCATGTCTGTCTCCTGACATTTGCATCGGCGGCATTTTTTTTGGACATGCCTGCCTTAGTGAAGGTGTAGAGGCGCAGTCCGCTCATGGGCGGCACCGGATTGCGGGTTACGTCTGGCCGAGAACGCCTCGCCGGATCTGATCGCGTTCGATCGACTGGAAGAGCGCCTTGAAATTGCCTTCGCCGAAACCGTCGTCGCCCCTGCGCTGAATGAATTCGAAGAACACGGGACCGAGCAGCGCATCGGAGAAAATCTGTAGCAACAGGCGAGGCGTCTCGCCGCTCGTGTCGCCATCCACGAGGATGCCGCGCGTATGCAATTCGGCGACGGGCAGGCCATGGCCCGGCAGACGTTCATCGAGCATCTCGTAGTACGTGTCACCCGGTGCGGTCATGAGCGGGACGCCGGCCATCATGAGCCTGTCGATCGTCGCCGGCAGGTCGTCCGTGAGCAGCGCGACGTGCTGGATGCCTTCGCCGTTGAACTTCATCAGGAACTCTTCGATCTGCCCCGAGCCCTTCGACGATTCTTCATTCAGCGGAATGCGGATTTTGCCGTCGGGCGCGGTCATCGCTTTCGACGTCAGGCCCGTGTACTCCCCCGAGATGTCGAAGTAGCGGATCTCGCGGAAGTTGAACAGCTTCTCGTAGTAACTTGCCCAGAACGCCATCCGCCCGCGATAGACGTTGTGCGTGAGATGGTCTACCAGCTTGAGCCCCACGCCCGCCGGATGCCGGTCCGCGCCCTCGATGAACCTGAAGTCGATGTCGTAGATCGACTCGCCGTCTTCGAAGCGATCGATCAGATAGAGGGGGGCCCCCCCAATGCCCCTGATCGCGGGCAGGCGCAGTTCCATCGGGCCGGTCGGCATTTCGAGCGGTTGCGCGCCAAGTTCGAGTGCGCGAGCATAAGCTGCATGCGAATCCTTCACGCGGAACGCGAGGCCGCACGCCGACGGCCCGTGCTCCGCCGCGAAGTAAGCGGCTGGACTCTTCGGCTCGCGATTGACGATGAAATTGATATCGCCCTGTCGATACAGCACGACATCTTTCGAGCGATGCTGCGCGACCAGCGTGAAGCCGAGCTTTTTGAACAACGACTCAAGTACGTGTGGCGTGGGCGAAGCGAATTCGACGAACTCGAATCCCATCAAGCCCATCGGATTCTCAAAAAGGTCTGCCATTGCGACTGCTCCGTGATTTGATACGACCGTGACAATTCGATCGGGCCCATACCGTGCCGAAAGACGCGCGAAAAAAAAGGTGCAACACGCGCGTTACGGAAGGCTCATGCGATCACCCGGCGCTTCAGCCGCGCGAGCACTTCCTGCGTGTGTTCGCCGACGCGCGCGAGCGCATGGCGCACCCCGGGTCGTCGCCCGCCGATCGTGATCGGCAGTAGGACGACATCCGTCATGCCGCCGTCGTCAGTTTGCATCGGCGATAGCCCCCCGCTTGCTTTCAGGTGCGGGTCATCGAGCAGTTGTTCTGGACGCACGATCGGCGCGTAGGGGATGCCCGCCGCTTCGAGCTTCGGCGACAGTTCATTCACGCGATGGTCTTTCAGGATGTTGCCGAGCCTTTCGAGCAACCGTGGACGCGCGGCGACGCGCAACGCATTCGTCGCGAACTCCGGCTCGGCGGCGAGATCGTGAGACCCCAATACATCGCACAGCGTGACGAACTGCTTGTCGCTCACCGCACCGATAAAAAGCTGCTCACCGTCGGCGAGCGTGAACACGTCATAGACGCTCCATGCCGACACGCGCGCAGGCATCGGCGGCGGCGCCTCGTGGGTCATCGCGTATTGCTGCATGTGCTGCGCACTAAGAAACACACAGTTTTCGAACAGCGCGCTTTGCACTTCCTGGCCGAGACCCGTGTGCTCGCGTTCGCGCAGCGCGGCGAGCACGCCGATCGCGCCGAACATGCCGCCCATGATGTCGTTGACCGATGTGCCCGCGCGCAGCGGACGACCGACGGGTCCCGTCATGTACGAAAGCCCGCCCATCATCTGCACGACTTCGTCGAGCGCGAGGCGCTTCTCGTAGGGGCCGGGCAGGAAGCCCTTATGCGATACATAGATGAGCCGGGGGTACTGCTTCGATAGCGTGTCATAGTCGAGGCCGAGCTTCGTCATCAGACCGGGACGAAAGTTCTCGAGCATCGCGTCGCAGGTGCCGATCAGTTCGATTGCGGCGTCCTTGCCTTCAGGTGAATTGATGTCGAGCACGACGCTCTTCTTGTTGCGGTTGAATGAACGGAAGAAGCCGATGCCGAGCCCAGGCAGGTTGCGGGTCTTGTCACCGCCCGGCGGCTCGATCTTGATCACTTCGGCACCGAGATCGGCGAGGATCATCCCGCACGTCGGCCCCATGACCATGTGCGTGAATTCGATGACGCGAACGCCGTCGAGGGGGAGTCGGGTGTTGTGGATTCATGTTGACCTCAGGCTTCAGTTGTAGCGGCAGCGGTGTAGGTCTTAGGCAGACCGGCGAGCCATAGCGCGCCGTGCAGCGTTTCGCCCTCCAGCCAGCGCTCGAGCTTCGTGCGCAGCGTGAGCAGCGCGGCAATCTCGATACCGGTTTCGAGGCCCATGTCCGCGAGCATGAATGCGAGGTCTTCGCTCGATGCGTTGCCGCTCGCGCCCGGCGCGTGCGGACATCCACCAATGCCGGCGAGCGTCGCGTCGAAGCGGGCGACGCCTGTTTCGAGTGCCGCGTAGACATTGGCAAGCGCGAGGCCGCGTGTGTCGTGGAAGTGGCCGCACCAGAAACGTTCGCCCGCGATGTTGCGCGCCTTCTCGAACAACTCGCGTACGGCAGCCGGTCCCGCGTAGCCAACCGTATCGGCAATGCTTACGCGATCGGCAACGCATCGAGCAACGCCTGCAGGCTGCGCAGCACCTCCGACGGCTCGACGCGGCCCTGGATCGTGCAGCCAAAAGCTGTGCCGATGCCACCTTCGATCAGCGTCTTCGAGCCCGCTGCGTCGCGGGCGGCGCGTATGCGCGCGACTTCCGCGACGACTTCATCGGGCGTCTTGCGCAGGTTCGCGAGGCTGTGTGCGCGGCTGGCCGACAACGGCACCAGCATCAGATCGGCGCCCATCTCGATCGCGCGCTCAGCACCCTTCAGGTTCGGCACGAGGACCGAAACGCGCAGGCCGGGCAGCGTCTTCGCATACAACACCAGTTCGGCGGTATCGGCCAGTTGCGGCAGCAGGAACGCCGGCACAAACGACCCAACCTCGATCTCACGCTGACCGGCAGCGTATGCGTCGGCGATCCATTCGATCTTGCGTTCAGTCGGAAGAATGCGCTGGATGCTCTGCAGTCCATCGCGCAAGCCGACTTCACGAATGACTACATGAGCGGCGAACGAGGGCATGTTGCTTGTCTCCATTATCTTGGCCGGTCGCCGGCACGACGACGTTGTGCTAACTTTAGACATTCCTGAAAAAGGTAAAAGCGGTGTTTTGGAAACGCCATGGTTCCGAATTGGAATGTCTAAGCCAGCGGAGACCGTAGATGCGCGACATCGATTTGAAAACCCTGCGGTTGCTTGTCGCCGTGTGCGATCACCGCAATATGGCGCGAGCGGCGGAGGAAGCCCATATCGAGCCGTCCGCGATCAGCAAGCGCATCGCGCAACTCGAAAGCGATCTTGGCGTGCCACTCCTCACGCGCTCGCGGCGGGGTGTTGAGCCAACTGCCGCGGGCAATGCGCTGCTCGAGCATGCGCGCAGCGTGCTCTTCACGATGGAGCGTATCGCGACTGATGTCGCCGCGTTCGGCGGCGGGCTGAGGGGGCGTGTCAGCATTTGTGCGTCGGCGTCGGCGATCGCAGAGGCGCTGCTCGACGACATTTCGGCCTTTATGCGTGAGCCCGCGAACGAGAACATCAGGGTCGACGTAGAAGAACGCCTGTCAGCCGATCTGGTGCGGCAGTTGCGCGAAGGTGCGGCGAGCGTGGGAGTGTGCTGGGACAACGTCGATCTGCAGGGCTTGCAGCACAGGCCATACCGGCAGGATCGGCTGGCACTGGCAGTGCATCGGGACCATCCGCTCGCGAGCGAACCCTCCCTGTGCTTCGGGCAGACGCTGGAGTACGAACACGTCGGTCTGCTGCCCTCGACGGCCGTCCACACGATGCTTCAACGCGCCGCGGCAAGCGAAGGCAAGACGGTGTCGTATCGCGTGATCGTGTCGAGCTTCGATGCCGCATTTCGCGTGGTTGCGGCCGGTCTTGGCATTAGCGTCGTGCCCGTGGAGGTTGCCGAGACCTACCGGCCAGCGCTTGGCATCAAGGTGATTCCGCTCACTGACACGTGGGCGCAGCGTCGGTTTGTCGTGTGTTTCAGGAGCTTTGACGCGCTGCAGCCGGCCGCACAGCGGATGGTTGACTATCTGGCGAGCCAGGCCGGGACCTTAACGGTGAATGGCAATACTTGAGAAAATGGCATCGAGACAACCTCGTCAAGTACTACGCATCTATCGCCTCCTCAAGTAACGACAGGTCAAGCGGACCCGCGCAGTTCGGCAACTGAGCGGCTGAGCATGTAACCTAGCCGCGCCGGGTTCTGACCAGTGCGGAACGAAACTGGCCGTTGTGCATTCGAAAGCGGCCGTTATGCTAGTGCAGTTGCCTATGACCGCTGAGGGTCGGCTTGGGACGATCGACGGCTACTCATGATGGTGCAGGAAAAGTTACGTTTCCTCGTCCTATACTGCTTAGGACCGTGCCGATGTAGTCGCGCTCCACAGCGGTCGCTTAGAAGGTCGCCCGCCGGGAGAAGATGAGGAGGACGTCATGACCCAATCAGCCATCAAAATCGGAGTCATTGCCGAGCAGACCGGCCCGCTGTCGTTCATGGGGATCGCCGATGCCAACGTGGCAAAGATGGTGGTCGACGATATCAATACGAGCGGGGGCTTGCTGGGTCGGCAGCTCGCGCTCTGCCTCGAGGACGGCGCGACGCTAGATAGCGTGGCAATTGCGAAGGCCACTAAGCTGATCGAGCACGATCGGGTCGACGTACTGCTCGGCGGGATCTATAGCTCCACGCGACAGGCGATCAAGGGCCCCGTCAAGAAGAGCGGCAAGCTATACATCTATCCCGAGCAGTACGAAGGTCAGGAGGCGGACCCGCTCATCTTCTGCACTGGCCCGGTGCCGGCGCAGCAGCTCGAGCCGCTCATTCCCTGGCTGATGCATACGACAGGGGTGAAGACGTTCTATCTGCCGTCGGCCGACTATATCTGGCCACGCGTGATGAACAGGAAGGTGCGTGACCTGGTCACCGCGAACGGCGGCCAGATCGTCGGGGAGGAGTACTATCCTCTCGATCACCGGGACTATCGCGAGACGGTGAGAAAGATCGCGGCCAGCGGTGCCGACGTCGTTTTCAATACGATCGTCCCGCCTGGCCTCACGCCGTTCTTTGAGGAACTCTACAATTCCGGCTTCCAGAAGCGTGGCGGTAAGCTCGTCTGCACGTACTTCGACGAGAACTTCCTCAATCTGGTGCCGGCCGAGCAGGTCGAAGGTCTCTACGGCTGCCTCGACTATTACCAGGACGTCGACGATCCGTTCAGCCGCGATCTGCTCGCCAGCTACAACAAGCTGTTCCTCGGCAGTGCGCAGTTCACCGCCGGTAGTGCCTGCACCGGTCTCTACCGCGGCATGAAGCTCTGGGAGGCTGCGGTGCGTGAAGCGGGCACCATCGACCAGGACGAGGTGATCGCGGCGCTCGACCACGCGAAGATCGCGCAAGGCCCCGGCGGCCCAGCGGAGATGGTGCCTGGGCAGCATCACGTCCGTATGAATATGTACATCGCCCAGGCGACGGGCGGCCGGTTCAGGGTCGTCAAAAAGCTGGGCGCCATCGATCCGAAAGAACAGATCATGGGTGGTCTTTGAGCCAATGCGGCTCGGCAGGGCCGGTTCAGCTGCGAGCTCGCATCGTGCAAAGGGTGTATTGGGAGGTCGGCCGCGTCGTCCGGGCCGAGGTGCTAC
>CAYPWK010000214.1:0-9808 GCA_964414365.1 uncultured Burkholderia sp. | reverse complement strand
AGCATGACGTTATAGGCTTCGCGCCCCTCTTCCGGCGTGCGCGCGCGGCGCTGCTGGAGGGGCTCGACGATCAGTAGCAGGTAGGACATGGCGGCTCCTTCGGTTGAGCGATGGACGGCATGCGAGAGTCAAAGGATACTAGAGCACCGCGGATGCCGTTGCCACCCCTCGTCTTGTGCGCAGCGAGCCGCTTAACGTCACTGCGGTCACTGCAGTCACTGCACCGTCACGGCGCCGAAGTTCTGCCGGCCGAACGGACTCACCCGATACCCGCTCACATTGGAGCGGGTGATTGCGGCCGCCGTCGGATAGCCGAGCGGAATCCAGAGCGCCTGATCGTGGATGATCTTCTGCGCCGCTTCATAAGCCTGCGCGCGCTTCGCCTGATCGGCCGTCTCTTTGCCCTCGGCGATCAGCTTGTCGAGTTGCGGATCGCAGTACCGGGCGAAATTGATGCCCGACTTCACGGCATTGCAACTGAAAAGCGGCGTGAAGTAATTGTCAGGATCGCCGTTGTCGCCGGCCCATCCCATGAAGAGCAGATCGTGCTGGCCCTGCTTGGCCTCCTTGATCAGCTCGCCCCACTCGATGACCTTCACCTCGGCCTTGACGCCGATCTTCGCCAGGTCGGCCTGCAGCAGCTCAGCGCCGGCCTTCGGGTTCGGGTTGAGCACGCTGCCGCTCGGCCGCACCCAGATCGTCGTCGCAAAGCCGTTCGGCAGGCCCGCGTCGGCCAGCAGCTGCTTGGCCTTGGCGATATCGTGCGGATAGGCGGCGATCGACTTGTCGTAGCTCCACGTGTTCGGCGGATAGGGGTTCGTTGCCGGCTGCGCGGTGTTGTCGAAAACGGTCTTCAGATACGTGGTTCGATCGAACGCGAGGTTCAGCGCCTGTCTCACCTTCTCGTTGTCGAGCGGCTTATGTTGCGTATTGAGCGCGACGAATGCCGTCATGAACGCGGGCGTCTCGACGACCTTCAGCGCCTTGTTGCCTTTCGCCGCTGCGACGTCCTGCGGCTTTGGCGAAAGCGCAATGTCGCATTCGCCGGCCCGCACTTTTTGCGCGCGCACGGTTGCATCCGGCGTGATCGCGTAAATGAGCCGATCGATCTTCGGCTTTGGCCCCCAGTACTGCGGATTCACGTCGTAGCGGATCACCGCGTCCTTCGTGTAGCTCTTCAGCACGAATGGGCCCGTGCCGATCGGCTTCGCGTTGAGCTCGGCTTCCTTGCCGGCCTTTTGCAGCTTGTCCGCATACTCGGCCGAGTAGATCGAGGCGAAGCCCATCGTCAGAATCGGCAGGAACGTCGCGTTGGGTTCGTTCAGCTCGAATTTCACGGTGTTGTCGTCGACCTTCGTCACCGCCTTCACGAGCTTCACGAGCCCCATCGATTGCGCATGCGGAAAGCCGTTCGGCCCGGTGATCTTGTGCCACGGGTTCGAGGCGTCGAGCATGCGGGTGAATGTGAAGACGACGTCGTCGGCCGTGAGCGGGCGCGTTGGCGTGAAGTAATCGGTGCGCTGGAACTGCACGTCGGGGCGCAGGTGGAAGGTGTAGGCCAGCCCGTCGCCGCTCACCTCCCATTTCTCGGCGAGCGCCGGTGCGACTTGCTTCGCCGCTTCATCGTATGACACCAGCGTATTGAAGATCACGTCGGCCGACGCGTTCGTCGTCACAAGCGAATTGTATTGAACGACGTCGAAGCCGTCCGGGCTCGATTCCGTGCAGACGGTCAGCGGCTTAGCGAGCGCGAGCGCCGGCAGGGCGGTAGCGATGGCGGCAAGCAGTTTGAAGCGCATGGTTTGTGGTTCTCCTTTGAGCGCGGGAGTTCTGATTTCCCTGAGGCGACCGATGCGCGAAACGCGCAGTGGACAATCAATATTACGTTGTTCGATCAGGATCCGCTGCTGAAGGCCTGGACGTCGAGTGCCAGCCGCCGCAGGTAATCGAGGCCCTCGATTGCACGCGAGCCGTACCACGAGACCATCTCGCCATCGATGAGCCGCACCGTCTTGCCAACGACCTGCGGATCGGCAGCCAGCGCTTCGCGGTGCCGCTCGGTGAACCGGTAAGGCTCTGTTGACAGCAGAACAACGTCGACGTCGGCCACCCATGGAGCGGAAAAATCGAACGACGGGTAGCGGGCGGATCCGGCGATGCCGCCCGTCACGGCCGGCAGCGTCTGCCAGTTGACGAGCCGCAACATCGAGGAGATATAGGTGTCGCGCGCGATCGTCATCCACGGATCGCGCCAGATGACGTAGAGCACGCTGCGTTCAGGCCATCTGGCGGACGAGAGCGCATCGAGCCGCGCGTGTAACGCCTCGCTCAGGCGGCGCGCGGTTTCTTTGCCTCCGAAAATCGCGCCGATGAGCGCATAGAGCGAGAGGTTGTCGTGAGGCGTCAGCGGATGCGTGACGACGATGTGCGGGACGAACTCGGCGAGCGCATCGATCGTCGCCTTTTCGTTCTCGTCGACATTGACGATCAGATGCGTCGGGCGCAGCGCGCGGACCGCATCGAGCTTGACCGCTTTGGTGCCGCCTACTTTCGGCACGGCGCGCACGCGCTCGCGCGGATGAATGCAAAACCCGGTGCGGCCGACCACGAACCGGTCGAGCCCCAGCGCAAAAAGCAGTTCGGTGACGCTCGGCACCAGTGAGACGATGCGGGCTTCAGGTCCGGCCGGCGCGTGTGCGACGCCGCTCGCATCGACGTTCTCGGCCGGCATGGTGGTTCCCCTTCAGAAGCGTGCCTCGCGCGGCTTGCGCGGCGCCTTTTCGAAGACGCGGTCGTAGATCCCGCGCGGCAACGCCCGCAGCAGTGCGGCGCCGATACGCATCTGCCAGGGAAAGACGGCGAAGCGCACCTTGCGCTCGATCGCGCGCGCGGCCTTTTCGGCGAAGCGATCGACGTCCATGAGGAACGGCATGGGATAGGGGTTGCCAGCCGTCATGGGTGTGCGGATATAGCCTGGCGCGATCGTCACGACGGCCACGCCATGAGGGCGCATCTCGACGCGCAGCGATTCGAGATAGGCGAGCGCCGCGGCCTTCGAGGCGCTGTATGCGCCGGAGCCCGGCAGTCCGCGCACACCGGCCACGCTCGCTATGCCCACGAGCGTGCCGCTACGCTCGCCGGCCATCCGTGCGGCGAACGGCTCGAATGTCGCGGCCATGCCGAAGCAGTTGACGTCCATGACTTGGCGAAAGACGTCGAGATCGCCGTGCCCCGTCATCACGCCCTTGCTGATGCCTGCATTGGCGATGACGATGTCGGGCAGACCGTATGCATCGATGAACCGCCGGGCGGCCGTGGCTAGCGCATCGGCGTCGCGCACGTCGAGGGGGTAGCTCGAGATGGAGCAGGAAGGGAAGCGGCGGCGGCACTCGTCGGCAAGCTCAGCGATCGCGTCGCCGCGCCGCGCGACGAGCCCCAGCATCGCACCGGCGCGTGCATAGTGGCGTGCCAGCGCCATGCCGATGCCGCTCGATGCGCCGGTCAGAAAGACTTTCGGAGGGCGGGCGCTCATCATGCGGGGCTCAGCGCGGCGACCGACGGCTCGCGTTGCGTCGCCGGCCTTTGGTCAGTCGTCAGCCCTTCTTCGCACGCACCTGCGCGACGAGATAGTCGAGCACCTGCAGCGTGCCGTCGAGGCTGTTCGTTTGCGCAGGCCCGGTTTCGTACTTGCCCTGCACGGCGAGCGTCGGCACGCCGTCGATCTTGTAGTCGGCAATCAGCTGCTGTGCGCGCTTCAGATTGCTTTGGACCGAGAACGAGTTATAGGCGGCGAGATACTTCTGCTTGTCGACGCCTTGCTTCGCGAGGAAGTCGGCTTGTGCCTCAGGCGTGAGCAGGTAGTCCTTGTTCTTATGGATCTCGTTGAAGATCGTCGGCGTCAGCTTGTCGGTGAGCCCGAGCGAGTCGAGCGCGAGCAACATCTTCGAGTGCGGGATGAAATCGTCGCGGAACGCAACGGGCACGCGCTTGAACACGACGTCAGGCCCTTGCTTGGCTTTCCACTTCTCGAGGTACGGATCGAATTCATTGCAGTGCGGGCAGCCGTACCACATGAACTCGATGACTTCGACCTTGCCGGCCGGCACATCCACGGGCTGCTGCGACGGCAGCACCGTATAGTCCGTGCCCGCGACGGGGGCGGACGGCGAAGCCTGCGCGACGCCGAACATGGCGAGGCCGACGGAGAAGAACAGAGTACGGATCAGCTTTTTCATAGGGCTTTGGTCTCGATGATCGATCAACGTGCGCCGTCCCGGGATGACTTGCCGCGAAAAGACAACGGCTGCCGTCCTAAGACTCCCGCCGCCGCTCGTTGGTTCAGGTTGGACCCAGGGGAGCCTCGAGCGGCGCGCGGAAACTCCATCTTACTGTTTCCGCTTCGGTTACGGTTTTGCCGCGGGAGGGATCACGACCGTGTCGATGCCTGCTTCCGAGAGCCGCTGCCGGACGCCGTTCATATCCTCGAACTTCGCGAACGGCCCGATCCGCACACGGTAGTACGACGCGCCGCGCTCCGCGCGCTGCGTCACCTTCGACTCGATGCCCTGGAACGCGAGCCGCGCGCGCTGCTGTTCGGCGGCCGTGGCACTGGAGTAGGACCCCGCTTGCAGGAAGTAAGCGGCGCTTGCCTGCGCGCTCGTGGCGCTCGACGGGCCCGCTGAAGGCGCATTGTTAGCATGCGGCGCCGGCGCACTGCTTGGCGGCGGCACGTTCGCGATGATCGGCGGCTTCGCCGACATAGTCGGCGGCGTTTGCTGATCTCCGTTCGGGACGGACGACGCAGACGGCGGAACCTCGACGATCTGAGGCTCCTGCAGCATGCCGGAAGGCGCATTTTGGTTCGTCGCGGGGCTCGATTGACCCGGCGCCGTGTTCGGCGGCGCCGTCTGCGCCGTTTGCGGCACTGGCTGGCCCGGGGACTTGCCTTGCAGCGAACGGTTCGGATCGTATTGCTGCTCGACGGCGCCCGTGCCCGATGCCGCCGGCGGCACGACCTTCTCGACGAAAGGAGTCGGCGCGCGCGTAATGTAGAGCGCCACCACGACAGCGATCGCAAGCCCGACGATCAGGCCCAGCACGACGCCGAGGAACGTGCCCCCCGTCTGCTTCCTCGCCTTGGATGCCCCGGAGGACGTCCCTTTCGTGGATGCGTTGCGTGGCGAACTGCGGCTCGGTTTTGCCATTGTCTCAATTACCTGCAAAAGAATTCGGGAACACGAACAGCGAGCGCGGGCGCGGCGTGAGCCGCGAATACGGCGAACGTTACCGATGCGGCCATCGATTATAGCGACGGCCGTGCGCGGCATGGCATCACGGGTGGCTACATTTTGGTTGGCGCCGATACGCCCAGGATTGCAAGACCGTTGGCCAGAACCTGGCGCGTCGCCGCGATCAGCGCGACGCGCGCTTCACGCTCGGCGCGTTCGTCAACGAGGACGCGCTCCGCATTGTAAAACGAGTGGAATTCACCCGCGAGCTCGCGCAGATAGAAGGCCACGGCATGCGGCGCGAGCTCGGCGGCCGCGTGCGCGAGCACGTCGGGGTACTCGGCGAGCTTGGCGCAGAGCGCCATCGCACGCACGCTGGAAAGCGGCGTCACGTCGATGCCGGGCAGCGTCGTTTCATCGCCGTCGAAGCGAATCTTCCATTCGTTAAGAACCGACGAAATCCGTGCGTGCGCGTACTGCACGTAGTAGACCGGGTTTTCGTCGTTCTGCTTGAGCGCAAGGTCGATATCGAAGACGAATTCCGTATCGGCCTTGCGCGAGATGAGGAAGAAGCGGACCGCATCGCGCCCGCGCCGGATCGTGTCCTCGTCGATAAGGTCGGGCGACGTCTCCGACCCAGGCGCCGCACCGCCCGACCATTCGATCAGGTCGCGCACCGTCACGTAGCTGCCCGCCCGCTTCGAGATCTTGACCTCCTGGCCGTTGCGCATGACCGTGACCATCTTATGCAGCACGTAGTCGGGATAGCCTTCGGGAATGCCGATGCCGAGCGCCTGAAGGCCGGCGCGCACGCGCGCGATCGTGCCGTGGTGGTCGGAGCCCTGGACGTTGATGACCTTCGTGAAGCCGCGCTCCCACTTGGCGACGTGGTAGGCGACATCGGGCACGAAGTACGTGTAGGTGCCGTCCGACTTGCGCATGACGCGGTCCTTGTCGTCGCCGTAATCCGTCGTGCGCAGCCAGAGCGCGCCGTCCTCCTCGAACGTCTTGCCTGCCTTGACGAGCGCTTCGACTGTTTTCTCGACGCGTCCCTCGGTATAGAGCGACGATTCGAGGTAGTACTTGTCGAACTTCACGCCGAACGCCTGAAGGTCCATGTCCTGCTCGTGCCGCAGATAGGCGACGGCGAACTTGCGGATCGCTTCGAGGTCCTCGATGTCGCCCTTGCCTTCGACGGGCTCGCCATCCATCGCCGCGACGGTCTCGCGCTTCATGTAGCTTTGCGCGATGTCGGCGATGTACTCGCCGTTGTAGGCCGCTTCTGGCCAGCCCGGGTCGCCGGGCGAGAGCCCGCGCGCACGCGCCTGCGTCGAGATGGCCAGATTGCGGATCTGCACACCCGCATCGTTGTAGTAAAACTCGCGGTGCACATCGCAGCCCTGGCTCGCGAGCACGTTCGCGAGCGCATCGCCGAGCGCGGCCTGGCGGCCGTGGCCGACGTGCAGCGGCCCCGTCGGGTTCGCCGAGACGAACTCGATCATCGCGTGCTTGCCGGCCTCGCGCGAGCCGCGACCGAACGCGGAGCCGTCGCTCAGCACGGCCGCGACAACGGCCTGTTTCGCACCCGTCGTCAGGCGCAGGTTGATGAAGCCCGGGCCGGCGATCTCGGCGCTTTCGATGAGGCCGCGCGCGGCGGCCTGTCCCATCAGCGCATCGACGATCGACTGCGCGAGCTCGCGCGGGTTCTTCTTGAGCGGCTTGGCGAGCTGCATGGCCGCGTTGCAGGCGACGTCGCCGTGGGCGGCGACCTTCGGTCGTTCTAATGCGATCGCGGGCAACGCGGGCCGGGTCGCGCCTTCGATGTTGGCGGCGACTTGCTCGACACTCGCGGCGAGCAGTTTCTCGAGGGTCTCTTTTTGTACGGGCAGCATGCTGGTTCAGGCAGTCGAATGAGGCGGTCGCGGTAACGCGGCCGGATGAGGGTGGGCGAGCCATCTGTCGCTCGGGCGCGACCCTTTGAGTGCGGTTGCGCGACCGGCGCGGGCCGTGAGGTGCTGCAGCGAGGCTGCTGCGCCGCGGCGCGCACTCGGTGATCTAGGCGGATTTTAGCAGGTGCTAATATGTCCAATCAGCAGCCCCCGTCGCGAGCCGCGGCATTTCAACGCTGGCATGGTTCGGCGCGGCGTGAGGGGCGTGCGATTCGACAGAAAAACGTGGGGAACGGGTCATGCTCATTCACTTCAAATGCCGTTCGACGCCCGACGTCGTGATGCTGGAAAACCTTGCTCAATATCTCGTCAGTATCATCGGCAAGCATCTCGGTCAGCGTGGCGTCATCACGCACGACGAGCTCGATGAGGCCATCAGACGGCTCGAAGAGGCGATCGTCTTCGACAAGAAGGAGTCCGCGGAGAAAGACGGTCATTTCCACGAGGGCGAGGAGGGGCACGAGCCGCACGAGTTGCCGATTGGCCTCGCGCAGCGCGCCTATCCGTTCCTCGACATGCTGCGCACCGCCAAGCGCGAGAACACGGACGTCCTCTGGGGCGTTTGAGCGCAATCGATCAGACAAAAAAGCCTGGCGGGCGAGCGCTGATGCTCAAAGCTGCGGTGCCAGCGCGCGCTCGGCCTCGGCCGTCGAGAGCCCCATGCGGCGCGCGTAGTCTTCGAGCTGATCGCGATCGATCTTGCCCACTGAGAAGTAGCGGCTCTCGGGGTGGGCGATGTAAAAGCCCGACACACTGGCTGCCGGCAGCATCGCGAGCGATTCGGTCACGCTCATTCCCACTTCCTCGGCCTTGAGCGCCGAGAAAAGGTCTCGCTTCACGAGATGGTCGGGGCATGCGGGATAGCCGGGCGCGGGCCGAATGCCGACATAGCGCTCGGCGATGAGCGCGTCGTTATCGAGCGATTCGTCGGACGCGTAGCCCCAGAACTCGCGCCGCACGCGCGCATGCATCGCCTCCGCGAACGCCTCGGCGAGGCGATCCGCGAGCGCTTTCAGCATGATCGAGCTGTAGTCGTCGTGATCGGCGAGAAACTGTTTTTCCTTCGCCTCGACGCCGAGACCGGCCGTGACGGCGAAAAGCCCGATGTAATCTTCGACGCCCGATTCCTTCGGTGCAATGAAATCGGCGAGCGATCGGTTCGGCCGCATGACGCCGTCGACGACGGGGCGCACGCTTTGCTGCCGCAGATTGCGCCAGGTCAACGCCACTTCGGAGCGCGATTCGTCCGTATAGATCTCGATATCGTCGTCGCCGACCGTATTGGCCGGCAGAAGTGCGATGACGCCGTTGGCCGTGAGCCAACGGCCCTGAATGAGCCGCGCGAGCATCGTCTTCGCATCGGAGAAGACGCGCCGCGCCGATTCGCCGACGATTTCGTCGTTGAGGATCGCCGGATAGGGGCCGGCGAGATCCCACGTCTGGAAGAACGGGCCCCAATCGATGTAGCTGGCAAGCTCAGCGAGATCGTAGTTCTTGAAGACGCGGCGACCGACGAATTTCGGCTTGACCGGCCGGTAGGCCGGCCAGTCGATCTTCGCCTTGTTCGCGCGCGCGGCTTCGAGCGTCACCATCGGCAGCGCCTTCTTCTTCGCGTGCTGCTCGCGGATGCGCACGTACTCGGCCTTCAGTTCCTCGACATACTTCGCGGCGCCTTCGTCGGAAAGCAGGCTCGATGCAACCGAGACCGAGCGCGACGCGTCAGGCACATAGACGACGGGACCTTCGTAGTTCGGGGCGATCTTGACGGCCGTATGCACGCGCGAAGTCGTCGCGCCGCCGATGAGCAGCGGGATCTTCTTCACGCGGAAGTAATCGTCGCGCTGCATTTCGGAGGCCACATACGCCATTTCCTCGAGGCTCGGCGTGATCAGGCCTGAGAGGCCGACGATGTCCGCGCCCTCGACTTTCGCCTTCGCGAGAATCTCGTTGCAGGGAACCATCACGCCCATGTTGACGACTTCGAAGTTATTGCATTGGAGCACGACCGAGACGATGTTCTTGCCGATGTCGTGGACGTCGCCCTTGACGGTCGCGATGACGATCTTGCCTTTCGCGCGCACGTCACCGCCCGCTTCGGCCAGCCGCTTCTTCTCTTCCTCGATGAACGGGATCAGATGTGCGACGGCCTGCTTCATGACGCGGGCCGATTTGACGACTTGCGGCAGGAACATCTTGCCCTGGCCAAAGAGGTCGCCGACGATGTTCATGCCGTCCATGAGCGGCCCTTCGATCACGTTGATGGGCCGCCCGCCCGCCGCTGCGATCTTCTGGCGCGCCTCCTCGGTGTCTTCGACGATGAAGTTCGTGATGCCTTGCACGAGCGCATGCGCGAGCCGCGCCTCGACGGGCCCGTTACGCCACTCGAGGTTTTCCTCTTTCTTCGCCGCGCCGGTCTTGAACTTGTCTGCGATCTCGAGCAGGCGGTCGGTCGCGTCGGGCCGGCGGTTGAGGATGACGTCTTCCACGCGCTCGCGCAGCTCGGGATCGAGCTCGGCGTAGACCCCCAGCTGGCCGGCGTTGACGATGCCCATGTCCATGCCGGCCTGGATTGCATGGTAGAGGAATACCGTGTGGATCGCCTCGCGCACCGGATCGTTGCCGCGAAACGAG
>CAYPWK010000213.1:3789-9864 GCA_964414365.1 uncultured Burkholderia sp. | reverse complement strand
CCCGTCCGTCGAAGCGGGCGGGTCGGCTGACGTCGCATGCAAAAAAGCCGCCCTGTCGGGCGGCTTTTCTCGTGCAACGACTGGTGCATGCGAACGCATGCGTACCGCCTTGCGCTTCAGCCGGCCACGCCGGGATCGTGTCGCGCGCCCGTTGCGACCGCCTCGCCGCTGCGTTGCTCGTCGCCCGCCTCGGCCACGGGCAGGGCGGCAATCTCGGTGCGGCCGAGCGCGATCACGCCTGCGGCAAGCATGAGCGCGCCAGTGAACAGCGCGAAGGTCCACATCGGATCAGGATTGATCGAAGCGGCCACGCCCACGATAACGGGCCCGAGTATGCCGCCTATCCGATTCAGTCCCACGGCCACGCCCATGCCCGTGCCGCGAATCTCGGTTCGGTAGCACATGGTCTGGTAGTTGTTCATGACGGCCTGCGCGCCGAACACAAAGAAGCCCGCGCCCGCCACCAGCACCATCGCCACGGGTTTGCCGAGCGCCACGGAAAGCGCGGCCATGAAGACGCCCGCCGCCAGGTAGCCCACCACCATCGCGCGAATCCGGCTTTGCAGACGGTCGGCGAGCCAGCCCATCGAAATGCCGCCGAACACGGAGGCGATCATCACGAGCGTCCCGTACGCGAACGCCGACGACACGGCGCCGCCGCCCGCCACCACGAGCGACGGCAGCCAGCCGGTGAGCCCATGGATGCAGAAGAGGCTCAATGCGCCCGCAATCCAGTGCACGAGCGTGTTGTGCCGATACTCGCGCGAAAGCAGATCGGCGATGGAGCCGGCGCGCGAAGCGGGCTTCATCGGCGCGATCGCGGCGTCGCGATAGAGGTCTGCGCGCTCGGGCCGCACGGCCGCGAGCAGTGCGCGCACGTCGTCCATGCGGCCGCGCAGCGCGAGAAATTGCGCCGATTCGGGCAGCCACCGCGCAGCCGCGAGCGCCACGAACGCCGAGAGCACGCCGACGAAATAGAGCGACTGCCAGCCCAGACGCGGCGTGAGCGTAATGCCTGCGATGCCCGCAAAGATGCCGCCCGCCGAAAAGCCGAACTGAAACACCCACGTCGCGAAGGCATTGGCATTGCGCCGCGGCGCCCATTCGTTGATGCAGGTAAGCGCAAGCGGCGTGACCATGCCAAGTGCGGTCCCCATGATCAGGCGCGCGATCGCAAACGCCACGGCCGAATGCACAAGGGTCGCGAGCACACCACTTGCGGCCGTGAGCATCCAGAGCGCGCCGAGCATCACCTTTCTTCTGCCGATGCGGTCGGCTATCAGACCCTGCAGCACCGAGCCGATCGAAAGCCCGACGATGCCGCTCGACAGCATCATGCCGATCATCGCGGGCGTGGGTTGCCACGCGCGGCGCACGAGCGGAATCACATAGGCGGCGTTGAAGAGATCGTAGCCGTCGAAGAACATGATGAACCCGACGAGTACGGCAAACCGCAGATGGAAGGCGCCGATGCGCGCTTGCGCCAGCTCCTCCCTCACATTGATGGACGTTGCCAAGATTGTCTCCGTGTTGTGCAGTTTCGGCGCCGCCTCTCGAGGGCGGCTTCGCCGGATGGTGCATGCGGGGCGCGGCCACCATGAAGACCGCGCCCCGCTTGCAAGGTGTCAGCCGTGCAGCATCGTCTCCAGATGCGCAAGCGAGGCAGCCAGCGTCGCCGCGTCGCTCGCTACACCATAGACGTAGTGGTCGGGACGCACGATCGCGGCGCTGCATTCGTTGCGCCTGAACCAAGCGGCCAGTACTCCATCGACTTCGACGACCCGACGCATGCCGGGCCATACCGCGGCGCGCTTCGCGTCGCCGTCCGCCGCAAGCTCGACGAGTTGCGCGCCGATGCGTTGCGCGGCTTCACGCGCCGCATCGGAAACCAATTCGCCGCCGAGCGTGATGATGCGCCAGTGCCCGCCCACCACGACATCGAGCAGCGCAGTCTCACCGTCCCCTGTGCCCTCGACGCGCACACGCGGCTGCGGAAACAGCGTGCCGTTGGCCGCATGCGCGGCGCTCGCGAGCAAGCCCGCTTCGAGCTTCGGCACGATGTCCTGGCGCGCAATCGTCTTGACCTGCCCCCCCGCTTCGCGCAGCAGGCGCGCATCGCGCTCGCGCGCTGCCGCCACGTCGCGTTCGCAGATCACCTTGCCAAGTTCCTTGATGCGCGTGGTCAGCTGCCGCACGTGCAGGGCGCGCTCCGTGGCGTAGCTGTCGAGCAGCGCTGGCTGCGCCGTGCCGTTCATGACGGCCTCGAGCTTCCAGATGAGATTCACCACGTCGCGAATGCCCTGGCACATGCCCTGGCCGATGAACGGCGGCTGCTGATGCGCCGCGTCGCCCGCGATGAAAATGCGCCCGCGCCGCCATTCCTGTGCAACGAGCGCGTGAAACCGGTAGCTCGCGGCGCGCCACAGTTGCCCGTCCTCCGGCGCAAGCCAGCGCGAAAGCAGCTTCCACACCTGCGCTTCGGTCTGCATCTCGCGCGGATCTTCGCCGGGCATCAGCATGATTTCCCAGCGACGATGCGCGCCCGGTCCCACGACAAAAGTGCACGGCCGCGAAGGCTCGCAATACTGGACAGCCACCTTCGGCAGCTTTGCGAGGCCGCTTTCGTTCACGCGCACGTCGACCACGAGCCATGGCTCGTCGAACACGAGGTCTTCGTAGGCGATGCCGAGTTGTGTGCGCACCGTGCTCGATGCGCCGTCGCAGCCGATCAGGTAGTCGCACGTCACCGCACGCGTGGCGCCCCTGTCGTCCTTCAGTTGCACGCTCACGCCGTGCGCGGTTTGCTCGAAGCTCACCAGTTCCGTGCCGAGCGCCACCTCGACCGATTCATACGCGCTCGCGTGCTCGCGCAGCGCGGCTTCCACGGGCGGCTGCGTGAACACCATCGTAGGCATGTAACCGAGCGGCCAGGGCTTGGGCACCGTATCGATGCGTTTGATGAGCTGACCGTCCACGCCGTAGTACTCGGAAGGCGGAAACACGGCGATGTGTTCGGCAATGCGCTCGACCACGCCGAGAGACTGGAACACGCGCATGATCTCGTGATCCACAGCGATGGCACGCGGCTTGTCGTACACCTCGCGCGCGCGGTCCACGCACAATACCTTGCGTCCGAGTTGCCCGAGCAGACCGGTTGCCACCGCTCCCGACGGCCCGAAGCCGACAACCATCACTTCATAATGGTTACTCGTCGCCATCGTCACGCACCCGCTTCGTCCTGCACCGTGTTGCGCAGACGGCCCACGCGTTCGATGTCCACTTCCACGAGGTCGCCATGCTTGAGCCACACCGACGGCTCGCGCGCCCAGCCGACGCCCGCGGGCGTGCCCATCGCCACGACGTCGCCGGGTTCGAGCGTCAGGCATTCGGTCAACAGCTCGATGGTTTCCGCCACGCCCCAGATCATGTCGCTCGTGCTGGCCTGCTGCATCACCTGGCCGTTGAGGATGAGGCGCAACGTGAGGCCTTCGGCGCCCGGCGGCAGATCGTCGGCGGTGACGAGCCACGGGCCGAAGGCGCCCGTGCCGTCGAAGTTCTTGCCGATGGTCCACTGCGAGGTGCGCTTCTGATAATCACGCACCGAAACGTCGTTGAAGCAGGCGTAGCCGAACACGTAATCGAGCGCGTTTTCGCGCTTGACGTGGCGCGCCCGCTTGCCGATCACGATCATGAGTTCGGCCTCGTAGTCGAGCTTTTCCGATACGCGCGGGCGAATCACCGGATCCTCGTGCGCGATCAGCGAAGACGCGCCGCGAAAGAAAATGAGCGGATAGACGGGCTTCAGGTTGCCGCCCTCTTTCGCATGGTCGTAAAAGTTGTGGCCGAGGCAGACGATCTTGCCGGGCTCGACCACGACCGGCGCGAGGTCGAGCGACGCGTACGGCGCGCGATGCTCGCCGCTCGCAATGGCGCGTTGCGCAGCCGCGTGCAGATCCACGCCGGCCTGCAGCGCCGCGCGCAGATCAGCCGGTACGGAGGCATCTGCCTTGTTGAGATCGACGACATGCTCGCCGTCGATTACGCCGAGGCGCGTGGTGTTGCCCGATCGGAAAGTAACCAGTTTCATGATGTATTCGGGTAATCGGATTGAACAATCGGTTAGTAGAACGTTCTTTTCAGCTCACTTCGCGACGCCTTGCGGCGGGCGAAAGAAGATCGTTTTTTGCGCGGTCTTAAGGCGCTCGGACGGCGCGCGCCCCACGCCCCACTGGTCGATGCGCCCCGGCGGCCATGTCCAGTCGTCGGGGCCGCCCGTGCGGTAGCTGTCGTCCACCTGTAGCACCTCGGCCGTGTATTCGATGACGAAGTCGGCCGGGCCGAGAAAATACGCGAACACGTTGTTGCCTGGTCCGTGGCGCCCTACGCCCCACTCCACCGGATACCCCGCGTCGTTCATGCGGCCGCCGCCGCGCATGACGGAATCGATATCCGGCATGAGGAACGCGATGTGATTGAGCGTGTTCTCGTGCGCATCGGCGAGCGCGATGCTGTGGTGATCGCTCGAACAGCGCATGAAGGCCATCATGCGCGTGCGGTCGGAGAGCGTGAAGCCGAGCGCGTTTTCGAAGAACGCCTGCGCCACGGCCACGTTCTCGCTATTGAGCACGACGTGCGTAATCTTGATGGGGGCGGTCTTTCATGCTCACCGTGTCCGCATGGCTGCGATCGCCCGCGATGAAGCGCAGCACGCGCCCTTGCGGGTCGAGCGCTTCGAGCAGCGTGCCGCCGCCCGGCATCGTCGCGGGCGCGGGAGCGGACACCACCGTGCCGCCATGCCGTTCGATGGACTGCGCGAGCGTGTCGAGATGCACCGCGTCGGCCACGCTGAATTCGATGGCGCGCACGTCGGCGCGTTCGCTTTGCGCGAGCGTGAGGATATGGTGCGCCGCGCCCGTTCCGCGGAAATAGACCTTGCCGGGACGGCGCGTCAGTTCCGTGAGATGCCAGGTGTCCGTATAAAAGCGCGCGGCCAGTTCAAGGTCGGGCACGCCGATCTCGATGCCTCGGAGGCCCGTAACGAGGCGCTGCGTCATGTCATGCTCCCGTGCTGATGCCCAGAAATTCCCGGGCGTTGCGATAGATGAGCCGTTCGGTTGCGTCGGCATCGAGCCCGAGCGCCATCACGCGGCTCACGGGCTCGTGCTCGCGGAACGCGAACGGGTAGTCGGTGCCCAGCATCACGCGCGTGTCGCTGAAGGTCTCGACCAGATGGCGCAACGTGGCCGGGTCGAAGACGAGCGAGTCGTACCACAGGCGGCGCGCCTGCTCGCGCGGCGCGGCCTCCAGCGTCTCGCGCAGCGGCGCGAACACGCGGCTCGCCTGCTCGAGGCGCGGCAGCAGCGAAGCGAGCGTGCCGCCGCCGTGGCTGAAGGCGATACGAAGCTTCGGATACCGAACCGTCAGATTCGACGTGATGGCCGACGCCGCGGCGAGCCCCACGTCGGAGGGAAAGGCGAGCGCCTGCACGAGCTGCGCCGGCCCCACGAGACGCTCCTTGCCGGCTGGGCGGATCGCATGCACGAACACCGCCGCCCCAAGAACTTCACAGGCCTGAAAAAACGCATCGAACTGCGGAGCGCCCACGGGCGCGCCGTTGATGTTGCTGCCGATCTCCACGCCCGCGAACTCCGGCATCGCCATCAGACGCTCGACTTCGCGCATCGCCATGTCTACATCCTGCAGCGGCACCGCGCCGAGCCCCACCATGCGTCCGCCGCTCGCGCCGACCATGCCGGCGATCGTGTCGTTGATGTATTGCAGCAGCGGCAGCGCGTCGGCGGGCGCCATCCAGTAAGAGAGCAGTTCGGGCATCGGCGAAATAGCCTGCACCGCCACGCTCTGCGTGTCCATGTCGGCTACGCGTTTGCGCGTGTCCCAGCAGAGGTCCGCTACCGTGCGATAGATCTTGCCGTCGATCATCACGTGGCGGTGGCATGCGTGCGCGGGCTGCATGGACGGCCAGTCGCGCGGCACGCTCGCACCCAGATAGCGCGGAAATTCGGCGGGCACGACGTGCGCGTGAACGTCGATGCCGTGACACGCGCAGCGAGAGGC
>CAYPWK010000213.1:0-3689 GCA_964414365.1 uncultured Burkholderia sp. | reverse complement strand
CGGCGCGCGGCTTCCAGCGCGGCGGCCACGATGCGGTTGGCCTCGTCCAGCGTCAATGTGTTCCGTGTCTTCATTCCATGCCCCTGATGCGACTCGACTTGCTGCGGATCATAATATATACAAAACATACGTGTCGACTGTTTTGTGTATTGTTTCTGGAAAACCCCATGATGGCGGGAACACATCGGTATCGTGCGCCGATCAGATATACTTTCTACCAGACGAAACCCTTCCAGAGGTGTGAAGTTGTCCCGCACAATGATCTCTCCGACGCCACCCGCGGGCGCGAGCAGCGCGAGCGCCGCCACGCTCGCGACAAATCTGTACGACCGCATCCGCGCCGATCTGCTCGACGGCAAGCTCGAGCCAGGGCGCAAGCTCCAGATCGAATTCCTTTGCGAGCAGTACCAGGCCGGCCAGACGCCCGTGCGCGAGGCGCTCAATCGCCTCACGTCCGACGGGCTCGTCGAACGGCGCGATCAGCGGGGCTTCGCGGTGGCCGGCATCAGCGCGAGCGATCTGCAGGAAATCACGAAAACGCGCTGCTGGCTTGAAGAAGTGGCGCTGCGCGAAGCCTTCGCGAGCCGCTCGGTGGAATGGGAAGAAGCGGTCGTGCTGGCCTATCACCGGCTCTCGAAAGTGCCCCGCTCGTTGAGCGAGAGCGAATACAAGGAGAACCCGGAGTGGGAGCGCCGCCACCGCGAATTCCATCGCGCGCTGATCGGCGGGTGCCAATCGCGCTGGCTCATCAGCTTCTGCGAGCAGCTTGCCGACCAGCTCTACCGCTACCGGCAGCTTTCCGTGCGGCGGGTGTTCCCGCGTCGCCATGAAGGCGCCGAGCACAAAGCCATGCTCGATGCCGTTGTCGCCGGCGATGCGGCTCTCGCCATCGAGCTCCTCACCACGCACTACCACCAGACGGCGGACATCATCCTCGCCGACGCCCATCTGTTCCCGCCTGCCGCCTAGCCGCACCTTGGCCGCCCCGCTCGCCGCCGCGCTCCTTCCCTGCCGGACCGCTTCACCCGCGCCGCTTAAGGCGCGGCAGCCGCTCGCACGTCGATCGGCGTTCTAATACACAACCTGGTGTTTTCCATAGTTTTGTATATTTTCTGTTGACCGATCCGCAGTTCGTACACAAAAATCTCGCCTTCAGAGAGTGCCGCATCCCGACGGCACGTTCAGGAGACGACATGAAGCCACCACGCGCACCCTTCGCGACCGCCACCCTCGCCGCTGCCGCTGCCGCACTCACCGCGTCCGGCGCCCACGCGCAATCGTCCGTCACGCTTTACGGCATCGTCGATACGGCGATCCAGGCCGCCAACGCGGGCGGCAAGACCGTCGTGCGCGAAGCGTCGAGTTCCGTCGCGCCGTCGCGCTGGGGGTTCCTCGGCAAGGAGGACCTGGGCGGTGGCTACACCGTAGTCTTCAAGCTGGAGAACGGCTTCAACTCGAATTCGGGTGCCATGGCTAACAGCACGGCGCTCTTCAACCGCGAGGCGTGGATCGGCGTGCAGGGTCCGTTCGGTCAGATCCAGGCGGGCAACAACTACACGCCGCTGTTTCTCACCTACGTCACCTACTCGCTCGGCGAACTGAACGCGCTTGCCTGGGGTAACGCCACCAACAACTACGTGTTCGTGCCGTCCGCACGGACGGCCAACTCGCTGCGCTACACGTCGCGCGAGATGGCGGGCTTCACGCTGCGTGCGCTCTATGCGCGCGGGTCAAACGGATCGGGCGGCATGCCGCCCTCGCTCGGCGACACACTTTCTGCAGCGGTGATCTTCAGGGCCGGCGGATTTGCCGCCGACGTCGATTACCTGCAGCAGCGCTTTGCGCCAAGCGCCACGCTGACCACCTCGTCGCCTGTCGGTACGGGACGCTACTACCTGATCGGCGCCTCGTACGACTTCGACGTCGTGAAGGCCGCCGTGCTCTACCAGATGCACCGCAATGCGACCGGCGTGAGCACCTCGATTTCGAGCGCGTACGCTACACCGAACCATGACTTCTACGAAGTGAACGCGCTGATCCGCCACGTAGCGGGCGGCTCGCTGCTCGCGAGCTTCGGCCAGTACTGGCTGCGCTCGGGTGGCGACGGACACGCGCTTTCGTGGGCGCTGCGCTACGATTATCCGCTCTCGAAGCGCACCGGTATCTACGCGGGCGTGGCCGGCGTGCGCAATCACAGCACGACGGCATTCACGGTGGCGGACGCCGCAGGCCCCGGCATCGCCGTCGCCGCAGGCAAAAACATCACGACCGAAATCATCGGTCTCGTTCATAAGTTCTGACGCGCCGCGCGCGGATCGATATGGGCAACGCTCGCGTTCCCGCCGCGCTGACGATCGTCGTCGGCGCTCAACTCGCGATGTCGCTGGTGATTGTCGCGGCCGGCGCAGCCTTCGTTCACGGCTGCTCGACGCTCGCCGCCGCGTTGGCCGCCGCTGTGGCCAGGGCTTCCGCCGATCCGTCGGCCGCCGCGTTGGCCGCCGCTGCGCGCGTATCGCAGGGCAGCGTGCTGGCCGCGCATGTGGCCGGTGCATCGGCTCGAATGCACCGCGCGCTGGGGCTTCGCGGCGCTCGGTGCGGCAAGCGTCATGCTCGCGTTCGCGGGACGGCGCTGGCTCGGCGCCAAGGTCGTGCGTCCGCTCGACCATGCCATGCAGGCCGTGCATACGATTGCGCTCGGCGAGCTGCGCGAGACCATCGTCGTGAACGAACGCACCCAGGCGCGACGGCTCTTCGCCGCGCTCGCGCAGATGCAGCGAGGACTCGTCGACACGCTTACGGCCGTGACGCGCGAGGCCGTCGCGGTAGACGATTGCGCGACGCGCGTGCACGCCCAGAACCAGCGCCTCTCGAGCGGCGCCGAGTCGCAGGCGGCCGCCATCCAGCAAACCGCGGCGACCACGCAGCAGATTAGCGAAGGCGTGCAGCGCAGCGCGCAGGTGGCACAGCAAACCAATGGATTCGCCGGCAAGGCGTCGGAACTCGCGCACGCAAGCCGCACGCGCGTGCGCGCCGTAATCGACGCGATGGACTCTATCGCGCGCGATTCGCAG
This sequence comes from uncultured Burkholderia sp., assembly GCA_964414365.1. GTDB lineage: Bacteria > Pseudomonadota > Gammaproteobacteria > Burkholderiales > Burkholderiaceae > Trinickia. Next base: position 618 of record CAYPWK010000213.1, on the reverse strand, counting down.
CAGATCAGCGCGGTGGTGTCCGTGGTCAACGAACTCGCCTTTCAGACCAACATCCTCGCGCTCAATGCCGCCGTGGAAGCGGCGCGCGCCGGTCACCAAGGTAAGGGCTTCGCCGTGGTCGCGGGCGAAGTGCGCAACCTCGCGCAGCGCAGCGCCCAGGCTGCGCGCGAAATCGAGGCGCTGATCGATAGCGGGCGCGGCACGATTGCCGAAGGCGCTCGGCTATGCGCCGACGTGGGCGCCGCCATGGACGAAGTCGTGAGCGCCGCACATGAGGTCGCGCAATTGAGCCACGCCATGAGCCGCTCGGCGAGCGAACAAAGCCACGGCGTGCAGCAGCTCAATCAGGCAATCCAAGATATCGACGCCGTCACGCAGCAGAATGCCGGCATGGTGCATCATCTGATGACGACCACCGAGGAGCTTAACGAACGCGCCCGAACACTCGCAGAAGCGGTAGGTGCATGGAAGCTCAACTAGGTACCGGGATCGTAGCGGCCAATGACCAGGGTTGGAAGCCACCTGCCTTTTGATGGTCGCTTTGTAGGTCGAAAAAAACAAAACCCCGCAGAGCCTTGACTCTGCGGGGTTCCACCGCCATTGCTGGCGGAGACGGAG
>CAYPWK010000212.1:0-9872 GCA_964414365.1 uncultured Burkholderia sp. | reverse complement strand
CGCACGGGCGAAGTCCGCATCGGCTACGCCAATGAATCGCCATTCGCCTATACCAAGCCTGATGGCACGGTCACCGGCGAGTCACCCGAGATCGCGAGGAAGGTGTTCGAAAAGCTCGGAGTCAAGAAGGTCGACGCCGTGCTGACCGAATGGGGATCGCTGATACCGGGTCTGAAAGCGGGCCGTTTCGACGTGATCGCGGCCGGCATGTATATCACGCCCGAGCGCTGCAAGCAGGTCGCATTCGCCGATCCGCAATACCAGATTCAGGACACGCTGCTCGTGCAAAAGGGCAATCCCAAGAATCTACATAGTTACTCGGACGTGGCCAAATCTGACGCCAAGCTCGCCGTCATGTCGGGAACGGCCGAGGTCGGCTATTCGCAGCAAGATGGCGTAAAAATGGATCAGCTGCAGCAGGTACCGGACACCACGGCGCAATTGCAGGCGGTCCGCGCACGCCGTGTCGACGCGGCTGTCGGTACGGCGCTCACAATGAAAGCGCTGGCAAAGAAAGATCCGTCGCAAGTCGAAGCGATCGAAGGCTTCAAGGACGATCCCAAGCACACGGGCTACGGCGCGCTCGCTTTCCGTCCCGAAGATACCGATCTTCGAGATGCGGTCGATAAGATGCTGCATTCGTGGCTTGGAACGGCCGATCACCTGCAGACGGTGGCGCCGTTCGGCTTCGACAAGTCGAATCTGACGACGAAGACCGCAGCCGAGATCTGCAGCGGCAAGTAGTACGCGCTAGCAGCAAAGTAGCCGCAGGGGCCGGCATCGGCCCGTCTAGCAAGACTGGAGATTTCAGGAAAGCCCATGTCCGAACTGCTTCCCTTGTTGTTGCGCGGCACGCTCGTGACCGTCGAGATTGCGGCGTTGAGCACAGTGCTCGCCATCGCGATGGCTTTTGTCGCGACCGCGCTGAAAGCCGCGCCTTGGGCGCCGTTGCGCTGGATCGGCAACGTCTACGTCGAGGTCTTCCGCGGCACTTCCCTGCTCGTGCAGCTGTTCTGGTTCTTCTTCGTGCTGCCGCTGCCGCCGTTCAATATGAGCATGACGCCGTTTACGGTGGCCATAGTCGGCCTCGGCCTTCACTACGGCGCTTACGGCTCGGAGATTCTGCGCGGCGCATTGCGCTCCGTGCCGGGCGGACAGTATGAGGCAGCCGTCGCCTTAAACATCTCGCCGCTCAGGCGGCTGCGACGCATCATCTTGCCGCAGGCAATGATTAACGCGCTGCCGCCGGCCACGAATCTGATGATTGAGTTGTTGAAAGGCACCTCGCTCGTCTCGCTGATCACCCTGTCCGACCTCTCATTTCGCGCGCGTCAACTCGACGAAGCCACGTTCCAGACAGCGGAAATCTTCGCGCTGACGCTCGTCATTTACTTCGTGTTGGCGCAACTACTCGCAACGGTCATGCGTCATTTCGAAAGGCGTGTCAGCCACGGTTACAGCGTAGCCCGCGGAGCAACAAAATGAACGGCTTGAGTCACCTCTTCGATGTCGGCTATGCCGAGCGCATTCTGCCGGCGCTTCTGCACGCGTCGATCTACACGATCCTGATCACGGTCGTCGGCTTTGCCATCGCGCTCGTGCTCGGCCTCGTCTTCGCCATTTTGCGGCGCAGCCGCGTCAGGGCAATCTCTCGCACCGTAGGGTTCATCGTCGAGTTCATCCGCAGCACGCCGCTCTTGATCCAGGTCTACGTGTTGTTCTACGTACTGCCCGTCTACGGCGTGACGATGTCCGCGCTTACGGCCGGCACAATTGGCATCGCGCTTCACTACGCTTGTTATACCTCGGAGGTCTATCGGGCCGGGCTCAACGGCGTTCATCGCGGGCAATGGGAGGCGGCCTGCGCGCTGTCGCTCTCGCCGTGGCGCACCTATCGCGACGTCGTGCTGCCGCAGGCCATCCGCCCTGTCATTCCCGCGCTCGGCAACTACCTCGTCGCCATGTTCAAAGACACGCCCGTGCTGTCGGCTATCACCGTCGTCGAGCTGATGCAGCAGGCGAAGAACATTGGCTCAGAAACGTTCCGTTACCTGGAGCCCATCACGCTCGCGGGCATTTTCTTTCTCATCATCAGCGTGAGCTTCGCGGCACTCGTGCGACGCGTCGAGTATGCCGTGAGACTGCCATGAAGACATCCGGAAACGTGCCCGTCGAAGCGGAACGCGCGGCACCCGCCACTTTAGCCACCCCAGTCACGGAGCAAGAGATGAAGCGAGAAGACGAGCGGGCACTCGCCCGGCGCGATGAAAACGGCGCAACCGAAAAGACCGACTTGCGGGGTGCCGACGCCGCTTCGGCGCCGATGGTCCGTTTTTCGCGTGTGACAAAGCGATACGGCTCGCTAACGGTGCTCGACGAGCTCGACCTCGAAGTGGCACGCAACGAGAAAGTCGCGATCATCGGGCCTAGCGGCTCGGGGAAATCCACGCTACTGCGCGTGCTGATGACGCTCGACCTACTGACGAGCGGCATGATCGAAGTCGACGGCGAGCCGCTCACGCATATGCGGCGCAACGGCACGCTCGTGCCGGCGTCGCAAAAGCACCTGCGCACCGTGCGCAGCAAGATCGGCATGGTGTTCCAAAGCTTTAACCTCTTCCCGCATATGACGGCGCTCGAAAACACGATCGAGGCGCCGATTCACACGCTTGGCATGTCGCGCAAGGAAGCGGTCGAGCGCGCGAAGGAACTGCTTTCGCTCGTCGGCCTTGCCGACAAATGCGGTCACTATCCGTCGCAGCTATCGGGCGGACAACAGCAGCGCGTGGCGATTGCGCGCGCGTTGGCGATGCGCCCGAAAGTCATGCTGTTCGACGAGGTGACGTCCGCGCTCGACCCCGAACTGTGCGGCGAAGTGCTGACTGTGATTCGGCGGCTCGGCGAGGAGCACAATTTGACCATGCTGATGGTCACGCATCAGATGGGATTCGCGAGAGATTTTGCCGATCGCGTCTGTTTCTTCTCTCAGGGGAAGATCATCGAACAAGGGCCGCCGCAGGAGTTCTTCTCCGCGCCCAAGCACGAAAGAACGCAGCAGTTCCTGCGGGCGGTGCGCGAAGCGCTTTGATCGACTCCTAGAACGCGCTCATCATCATCGCTGCCGGTAGCCGTGCCAAGCAATCAGTCAATCAGCACACGCAAATCGACGCGCGAGGCAATTTGATAGCCCGGGCGGCAGCGCCTATAACACGTTCATCATCGTCAGCGCCGTTTCCTGCAAGTACGGCAGCACGCGCTGCGACGCGGCCTCCGTCGTCTCCTTTCCGATCGGCATATTGGTGCTCAGAGCGGCGACGACTTCGCCTTGCCTGTTTTTGAGCGGCACGGCGATCCCGCGCACGCCGACTTGCAACTGCTGCTCAAGGACGGCGAACCCATGGAGCCGCGCGTGGCGGATCGTCTCCCGCAAGTGAGACTTGTTCGTCAATGTGTAGGGTGTGAACTGCGCAAGCTCGGTCGCATCGAGCCAAGCGCGCACCGCATCCTGATCGGGCTGATGGGCGAGCAGCACGACGCCTGGCGACGCGAGCGGCGCCGGCACGCGCGCCCCGAGAACGAATCCGGTCGTCATCACGCGCGAGGCGCCGTTGCGCGCGATGAATACAAGCTCCCACTCGTCCAGCACGCTGACGTAGACCGATTCCTTGAGCGTGGCGCTTAGCTGCTGAAGGTAAGGCTGCACGAGTCGCGGCAGCCTCGCCGAATCGAAGTAGGACCAGCCGACCCTCAGCACGCGAGGCGTCAGGCCATACAGCTTGCCGTCGGTATAGACATAGCCGAGATGCTCGAGGGTCAACAGGTAGCGACGCGCGGCCGTCCGCGACAAGCCTGTCCGCGCAGCGGCCTCGGTCGCCGTCATGCGCGGGTGCTTGTCATCGAACGCCTCGAGAATGGCAAGGCCCTTTTCGAGTCCGGCGATCCAATCGCGCCGGTCGAGCGACTCGTTTGGCTTCATGCGGGAAACTTTTACTCCCCGCTTCTCTTCATAAACCACGCAACGAGCAACGAGATCAGGCAGCCCCCCATCAAATAAGCGGCAACCGGATGCCATGACCCGCCCGCAAACGTGGCCAGCGCCGCTGCGATGAACGGCGTGAACCCGCCGCCGACGACACTCGCCACCTGATAGCCGACGCCCGCGCCGCTATAGCGGTACGACGCGCCGAAAAACTCGGTGAACATCGGCTGCTGGACACTCACGACCATGTCGTGCGAAAAATTAGCGAGCAGCACCGCAAAGACGATGATCGGCAGCGTCGCACGCGATTCCAGCGCGAGAAAGAACGGCACGGCCGCGAGCACGCCGATCAGCGCGCCCGTCAGATAAACGCGGCGGCGGCCGAACCGATCGGCGAGCCACGCGAAGCACGGGATCGTCACGCAGCTGATCGCCCCGACGATAAGACCGATATGCAGGAACAGTTCACGCGGCAACCCGAGCTTGGTCGTCGAGTAACTGAGCGCGAACGTCGTCACGATGTACATCGTGAACAGCTCGGCAAGCCGCAATGCGATGATCAGAATGAACGCGCCAGGATGGCTGCGCAGCGCCTCGAAGACAGGCAGGCGCACCTTCTGATGCCCACGCTCGACCTTCTGAACGAACTCTTCGGATTCCTGCATGCTCGAGCGGATCCAGAGACCGATGCCGACGAGAACGACGCTGAAAAGGAACGGCAGGCGCCAGCCCCAAGCCTTGAATGCGGCGTTGTCCATCGATTGACTGATGATCGAGACAATGCCGGTCGCGAGGACCAACCCTACGCCGTAACCGACCTGCACGCCGCTGCTATAAAACGCCTTCTTTCCGCTCGGTGCGCTCTCGACCGCCATCAATGCGGCGCCGCCCCACTCGCCGCCGACGGCGAAGCCCTGAATCGCGCGCAGCGTCACGAGCATCACGGGCGCCCACCAGCCGATGCTGGCAAACGTCGGCAGCACGCCGATCAACGCCGTCGAGAGCCCCATCAACATGACGGTCAGCACGAGCATCCGTTTGCGGCCGAGCCGGTCGCCGAAATGCCCGAACACGATGCCGCCGAGCGGGCGGAATAGAAACCCCACGCCGAACGTCGCGAAGGCGGCGAGGACCCCCATCGCCGGGCCGACGCTCGGGAAGAACGCCGAGTTGAAGACGAGGGCGGCGACGATGCCGTAAAGCAGAAAGTCGTACCAATCGACGACGGCGCCGACGAAGCTGCCAAGCGCAGCCTTGCGAGCGCGGCTCGGCGTCACGGCGGCGCCGGACTTGTCGACGGTTGGGACTGCTGGAATCATGACGATGTCTCCGGATGGTTCGAGTGGCCGTCGTCGGAAGACGGCGAGAAGCGCGGCCAACGTCCCCGGCGTTTCGGGGCATTCCGACGACTTCCCGCTGCGACGGGTGCTCGGAGAATAAGCGGCCCGCGACCTTAGCACAATCAATGGTCGACCGGCGGCGCGCGATGATAGCACGCGTGCGTGCGATAATCGCTCGCTCTGCGGGTTAGCACTAACGGGATGGACGTTCGCACAACGGCGGATGCGCAACAGCGCTCTCGCATCGATGTACTGGTTGGTTAAAATCACGCCGAAGCGCAACGAACGCGCACCGGCCAAGCAAATCGTCACGCGAGGCGTTGCGGCGCATGCCGCCCGCCGGCACTGGGGAGATATCTATGACCGCCAACTTGTCAGACACTGCACCGTCGACCACCGATGACGGCGGCGCGAACGCGAACCCGCTCGGCACCGCGGGGCTCGAATTCGTGGAGTTCGCCGCGCCGGCCCCCGATGCGCTCGCGCGGCGCTTCGAGCAACTCGGCTTCCGTGCGGCGGCGCACCACGTCAGCAAGGCTGTCACGCTCTACCGTCAAGGAGAGATGAACTTCCTGATCAACGCGGAGCCCGATTCATTCGCGTCGCGCTATGCCGAGGAATATGGCGTCGGCATATGCGCGATCGGCATTCGCGTCGAAAACGCGCAACGTGCGTTCGAGCGGACGACCGAACTCGGCGCATGGGCATTCGACGGGGAGCGAGTCGGGCAATCGGAGCTCGTCATTCCGGCGATCCAGGGCATCGGCAACTCGCACATCTATTTCGTCGATCGCTGGCGCGGACGCGGCGGCGCCACCGGAGACGAGACGATCTTCGACATCGACTTCCGCTCGATCGATACTTCCGCAGTGGGCACCTCGACGAACGGCGGTGCCGGTTTGCTCCGAGTCGACCACTTCACACAGATGGTCGGGGCCGGCCGCATCGGTGAGTGGCTCGATTTCTACCAGGATCTGCTGAGCTTTCGCGAGATACGCACGCTCCACGCAGACTGGCACTTGTCGGCCGATTCGCGTGTCGTTCAATCGCCTTGCGGCGGCATCACGATTCCGCTCTACGAGGAAGGAACGACGCGTACGCGGCTCCTTCACGAGTACCTGCCCGACCATCCCGGCGAGGGCGTGCAGCATATAGCGCTCGCCACGAGCGATATCCTCGCGTGCGTCGACGCGCTAGCGGCGAACGGTGTCGAGTTCCTGAGCCCCCCGCAGCGCTACTACGATGAAATCGACGAGCGCTTGCCGGGGCACGGGCTCGACATCGAAGCGCTGCGTCGCCGCAACATCCTCGTGGACGGCGAAATCGAGGCCGACGGCACGCCGCGACTGTTCCTGCAGACGTTCCTGAAGCGCGCTCCGACGGAGATCTTTTTTGAAATCGTCGAGAGGCGCGGGCACCACGGATTCGGCGAAGGCAATCTTCAGGCGCTCGAGCATGCCCGCTTGCCGCGCTGAAGCCAGCCGCGGCGCGGCGACCCTCATGCTAAAATGCCACGTCATAGCCGCACACGCCCGTAAATGAAAAAGGCAATACCGAAGGCAATCGAGCCCGACGGCGACACCCTCCCCTCCGAAGCCCGGCGCAAATACGATCCGGAAGAAACGAAGCGCAATATCCTCGAAGTCGCGACGCAGGAGTTCTCGGCGATGGGACTCGCCGGCGCGCGCGTCGACGCCATCGCCGAGCGCACGAACACGACGAAGCGGATGCTCTACTACTACTTCGAGAGCAAGGAGGGGTTGTACGAGGCTGTGCTCGAAAAGGTCTACGGCGATATCAGGACGCTTGAGCAGGCGCTCAACATCGAGGAGTTCGAGCCCGTGGAAGGGATGCGCCGGCTCGTCGAGTTCACGTTCGACTATCACGACAAGCACCGCGACTTCGTGCGCCTCATTGCGATAGAGAACGTTCACAGCGCGAAGTACATCGCGCAGCTCAAGGCGTTCAAGAGCCGCAACGTCAGCATCGTCAATACGATCGAAGATCTACTTGCGCGCGGTGTGACGGCCGGCGCGTTTCGCGCCGACATTGACGCGATCGATCTGCATCTGTTGATCAGCTCTTTTTGTTTCCACCGAATCTCGAACCGCTATACATTCGGCGCGGCGTTCGGCCGCGACCCGTCGCATGCGCGCTTGCGCAGCCGCCATCGCGAGATGATCGTCGACGCGGTGCTGCGCTTCGTTTCGAAGGCCTGAGAAAAAAAGAAGGCGGCGCCATGCGCCGCCCTCCTCGTTCCTCGACCCGCCTTAACCTGCCGTCATCACTCGAGCGTAATGCGCTTGATGTCGCCCACGACGAATATGTAAGCAAGCGCGCCGATCAGCGCGACGACACCGATAAAGAGCAGCGCCCCGACGAACGATCCGGTCGTGGCGACGACGAAGCCCACGACGAGCGGCGTCACGATCCCCGCGAGGTTCGCCGCGAAATTGAAAATCCCGCCTGTCAGCCCGAGCAGACCGTCCGGTGCGATATCGGAAACGAGCGTCCAGCCGAGGGCTGCCATCCCCTGAGCGAAGAAAGCGAGCGACATGATCGCGATCACGACAGTATCGCTCTTGACGTAGTTGGCGAGAATGATCGTCGATGCGAGCAGCAACCCGGCGATGATCGGCAGCTTGCGCGCAACGTTGGCCGACTTGCCGCGACGAAGCAGCGAATCGGAGAGCCAGCCGCCGAACATCACACCGACCGATGCGGCGATAAAAGGCAGGATCGCGAAGAAGCCGATCTTGAGCCAGCCCATGTGCCGCTCGGTAGCGAGGTAAGTCGGGAACCAGGTCAGAAAGAAAACAAGCGTCGAGTTGCCGGCGAACTGACCGAGACAGATACCCGCCAGCTGACGCTGCTTGAGCAGCCGCCCGACCATCCGCCACGAAAACCGCTGGTTGGCGCCGACCGCCGCACCGCGATCGCGATGGGTCAGGCCGCCGCCCGCCTCGATGTAGTCGAGTTCGGCCTGATTGGCGCGCGGATGCTCACGCGGCTCGCGATAAAGCACCCACCAAACGACGGCAAATATCACCCCTGCCGCACCCACGACGAAAAACAGCGTGCGCCAACCATAGGCGCCCATGAGAGCAAACAGCAGCGGGCTGAAGAACGCCAGCCCGATGTATTCCCCGACCGTGTAAGTGCCCGTGGCCAGCGCGCGTTCTTGCTGCGGGAACCACGTCGCCACGACGCGACTGTTCGTCGGGAAGCACGGCGATTCGGACACGCCGAGCCCGAACCGGAACGCGAGCAGCGGCGCGACGCCGTGCACGAGCCCCTGCGCGAGCGTACAAAGCGACCAAAACGTCATCGAGAGGTAGTAAGTCAGCTTGCTGCCGAAGCGGTCGAGAAACAGACCGCCCGGAATCTGCGCGGCGGCGTAGGTCCACGAGAACGCCGAGAAGACGATGCCCATCACGACCGCGCCGATGCCAAGCTCTTTCGTCAGCTGCGGCGCCGCGATGCCGAGCACCGTCCGGTCAAGATAGTTGATCATCGTGCCGATCGCGAGCAGCGCGAGGATCCGATAGCGCGCCGACGATCGGCGCATGACGCCCGAAGCCGCGGCGGCGGGTGCGCCGCGTTCGGTGAGCGCTGGCGAAATAGGTTTTTGCATCGTCATGTCTCCTTACCTGTCTGCTCTAGTCGAATCGTTGAAAGCGCTCTTTAGCGCACCAGCGTCTGAAAATGCGTGTACATGCGCTCGGCGTCGGGCGCGGTCCCCGTAAATAGCTCGAACGCCCCCGCCGCCTGATAAACAGCCATGCCGCCTCCATTGAGCGTCCGGCAACCGCGCGCCCGAGCGGCCTTCAGCAGCTCGGTCTCGATCGGAAAGTAAACGACGTCGGCCACCCACAGGCGCGAATGCAACAGCTCGGCCGGCAACGGCAACCCCGGATGCTTGGCCATTCCCGTTGGCGTCGCATGAATAAGTCCGTCAGCCGCCGTGAGCGCATCGGACAACGCCGTGGGCGTTGTCTCGCCGGCGCTGACACGAGCAGACGGAAAACGCTCCTGCAATCCTGCCGCCAGCGCTTGCGCTCGCGCGGGATCGACATCGAACAAGGTCAGCTGGCGTGCCCCCATCGTCAAGGCGGCATGGGCCACCGCAGCGCCGGCGCCGCCAGCGCCCAGCTGCACGACGCGCCCGACTTCGACATCGGGCAAGCCGCGCTCGAATGCACGCTTGAACCCGGACCAATCGGTGTTGTGCCCGATCCGTCGCCCGTCCCGGAGCTGCACCGTGTTGACGGCGCCGAGCGCTCGCGCATCGTCGGAGAGCTCGTCAAGCAGCGGGATAACCGCCTGCTTGCAAGGGTGCGTGATGTTGAGGCCGTCGAAACCCATCCACTCCGCGGCCGCCAACAGCTTCGGGAGCGTCGGCGCGTCTCGCCAGAGCGTCTCGAGGTCGACGCGGCGATAGACATACCGCATTCCGAGTTGCCGGCCCTCCTCCTCGTGCATCGCGGGGGACAGCGACCCGCCGATGCCCCCACCTATCAGCCCAACGAGAAACGAACGCTCGAATGTTTTCT
>CAYPWK010000211.1:4960-9894 GCA_964414365.1 uncultured Burkholderia sp. | reverse complement strand
ACGACCCCTTGGTTCGTAGCCAAGTACTCTATCCAACTGAGCTACAGCCGCACGCAGAAGCGAAATTATAGCAAACTCCAGAAAAAAGGGAAGAGCTCGCCGGCGCCTTCGGCGCGATGCCAGCGTCCTCGCTTCCGCGCGACTGCGGGGCTCCATTGCCCGCGCGGGTCTGCGGGCGGCCTTATGCCGACTGCGACGATCGTGTACGCTAGAAGTTCAACGTGACGAACCTCGCAGTGTGGTTGGGCATTATGAACAAAGCTTTTGTGAAAGAGTCGGGCGACGATGACGCCGACGACGATCTCGAGATTACGCAACCGGAGGTGCCAGCCGGCACCAGGAACTACATCACACCCGCGGGCCACAAGCGCTTGCGCGACGAACTGCTGCACCTGATCGACGAGGAGCGGCCCGAAGTCGTCAAGCTCGTTTCTTGGGCGGCTTCCAACGGGGACCGGTCCGAGAACGGCGACTACATCTACGGCAAGCGGCGACTGCGCGAAATTGACCGCCGCATTCGGTTTTTGACGAAGCGGCTAGATCTCGCCGAGGTCGTCGATAGCAGCAAGCAGGAGAATGTCGACCAGGCGTTTTTCGGGGCAACGGTCGACTATGCCACCGCTGATGGCGAGACGCATACGGTCACCATCGTTGGCGTCGACGAAGTGGATCTCGATCATGGCCACGTGAGCTGGATATCGCCGATCGCACGGGCGCTGCTGAAAGCGCGGATCGGGGACGTCGTAACGCTCCATACGCCGGCAGGCGCCGAGCAGATCGACGTGCTCGACGTCCGATATCCGCCAGCGGGCGGGTAACAAAAAAAGGCGCCGCGAGCGGCGCCTTCGAGAGTGCAACGGTTTCTTCGAAGCTTGTTAGAAGCGGTGCCGAATGCCGGCCGTGACAGCGACCTGGTTCGAGTTCGTCGACGTTTTGAGGCCGTTGATTTCCGCATTGAATATGCCGCCGCCGCTGTTCATGACGTGCTGGTATTCGCCCTGCAGATAAACGTCCGTGCGCTTCGAGAGGTAGTAGTCCGCAAGCAGGCCGGCCGTTCCCCACTTCGGCTCCGCGCCATTGAGCTTGCCGTCCGTGAACGTGTACTCGGCGGCGAGGCTCAGAGCCGGCGTGAGCGCATAGCGGGCGTTCAATTCGAAGTTGTTGAAGCGCAGGCTGCTCGGCGCGCCGAACGTCAGGTTCGGAACCGCGCTGCTGGGGCCCGCGCCCGCAATGCTCGTTGCACCGAACAGGCGCGTTTGCGTGAACACGAAGCCAGCCGTTGCCGGGCCGAACGTGTAGTTGAGACCGGCGCCCCAGATCCGCTGACGCTGCGCGGTGAACGGCGTGTCGGTCACAGCACCCGACGCCGTCGACGAGTTCAGCGCATTGTTCAGCTGCAAGTAGGCGGCCGCGAAGTTGAAGCCGGCGAAGCTATACGATGCGCCCACGCTGTACTCGCGGTCGTTCGTGAAACCGGTCGAGTTCGAGAAGCCGTACATCGCGCCGAGCTTGAAGCCGGCGTAGTTCGCGCTTTGATAGTGAACCGAGTTGTTGACGCGGAACGAGTTGTCGAGGTTGTCGTTATCGAACGGGTGGGCGAAGAACGTGCCGCCGTATTGCGTGCCCGTCAACGAAAGCGGTCCCAGGTACTGGACGACGTCGTCATATTGGCGGCCGAGCGTGACCGAACCGAATTGATCGCTCGACAGGCCGACGAACGCTTGGCGGCCGAATTCACGGCCTTGCTGACCGAGCGTGCCGTTGTTGATGTTGAACCCGTTTTCCAACGTGAAGATCGCCTTCAGACCGCCGCCGAGATCTTCAGCACCGCGCAGGCCCCAGCGGCTGCCGTTGATAGCGCCGCTCGTCTCTTGCCAAAGCTTGTGGCCCTGCGAGTTGTTGACGTAAGTGATGCCTGCATCGATCAGGCCGTACAGCGTGACGCTGCTCTGCGCGTGCGCCATCGTTGCAAATGCGCCGGTGAGGGCGCCGACCAGAAGGGTCTTTTTCATCTTTTCTCACTCCAGAACGGTGACGTTTATTTACAGCTTCGGGAAGCAATGTGCCCTATTAATGCGAGAGGCGAATCGAGCATCGTGACGAGCGCACAACCCAGAAGCTCATCTGCTTCCCAACCCGGCCGAGTGTAAGTTTCTCTTCGCCTGGAGCGGCATTTCGGTTCATGCAATAAAGTATTTGAATTCCCGCAATGGACAAAGCAATACTCGGAAGCCTTGCTGGGCAAGGGCTTTCGAAAAAGTTCCGGCTAATGGGCCGCTAGACACGGTCGGCGGGGGGTGCCACGATGTTGCGTTTTCGTCACATCCGCACGACCCTACCGATGCCGTTCCGTGACAATCGCGTGACGATTATTGAGAGACGGGAAATAGATGATTGCGGCGGACGCCGATGCTTGCCGCGCCCAATCCGAATAAACTGCAGGTTCTGCTCTAACCAGCGGACTTTTTCGCGAACCGAAAAAGAGGTCTCCAAACCTTTGTCTGCGCGGCTCTTTGGCCGCGCTTTTTTTTTGCCCGCGCGCCGCGACTTGGGTCAGTGCGCCAGCGACGGCATCACGGACGGGCGCTTTCAGGCCGCCCGGCGCCCACGCCGGCGACTCTTCGCCACCGCGGCGTAACGGGCATCGACTTCGTCCCACGACGAAACGGTCCAGTCTTCCATGACGTAGTGCCGCGCGTCCATCGGCGAAGAGAGAAGATTCTGCCAATGGTCGCCGTGCCAGAACGGGTCGAAATTGAGGGGCGGCTGCGCGCCTTCCGCGGTGCGCACCCGCGCCGGTGCGGGCCGCACGCGCAGGAGCGTGTAGAAAAAGTGCTTTACGTTTGCGATATGCATGACGATCTCCACAGCGCGATCTCCCATCCGGTTCATGATCCAAGCCGGTGCAAGCGCCAACAACCCGGAAAAATACTTACATTGGAAATGTTTTGTTTCAATGTCGGTATATTTTTCCTTTGATTGACGTCGAACCGCTTTGGCGCGGTAATATTGACGGTGGTTACTCAGTCCGTTTGCGGTGAATGCACAATGGATCGGGCATTCACTCAGTTAATGAAAAATTCCTTGACGAGCCGTTGCCGTTCCCTTTATAAAAGCAGCGCCGGATTGACCCGGCGCGGCAGGCTGGCAGAGAGACGGCAGGCCGCGCCCAGCAGGGGGTTTCGGTGGAGGGCGCTGCGCGTCTATCAAAAATCTCGAGGGAATTTGTACTATGGAAACGGGTATCGTCAAATGGTTCAACGATGCTAAAGGGTTTGGTTTCATCACGGCAGACAAAGGCGGTGAAGATCTGTTTGCGCATTTCTCCGAAATCCAAGCGGATGGCTTCAAATCTCTGAAGGAAAATCAGCGGGTCCAGTTCGACGTGAAAACGGGACCCAAAGGCAAGCAGGCGGCGAATATCCGCCCGCTTTGATCTGTTATTCAAGCCGGTCTTGCTCGCCGTCGCAAAAGCGCGTGAGTTCGCCGGCTCGGCGCTCGGTTCTGCATCGATGAATGAGGCATACTTCGGTCATCGAGGCACCGAGCGCTTTTTTCATGTCTGAATCAACTCTGCCTGCTCAGGCAGTCGATACCTCCGTCGTTTTTGTCGATCTCGAAACGACGGGCGGTTCTCTCGCCGATCACCGCATCACCGAAATCGGCGTCGTGGAAGCGGGGCCGTTTGGTATTTCTCGCTGGAGCACGCTCGTCAACCCTGGCCAACGGATTCCTCCGTTCATTCAGCAACTCACCGGTATCACCGACGAGATGGTGCGTGACGCGCCGAGATTCGAGTCGATCGCGCCCGAGCTGTTCGACCGTCTCGAGGGCCGGCTCTTTGCGGCGCACAACGCGAGCTTCGATCGGGGCTTTCTGCGAAGTGAGTTCAAGCGTGCCGGGTTCGCGTTCAATCCCGATGTGCTCTGCACCGTGCGCCTTTCGCGCGCGCTCTTTCCCGCCGAAAAACGGCATGGGCTCGACGCGCTGATCGAGCGTCACGAACTCGTGCCGCTTGCGCGGCACCGTGCGCTCGCTGACGCCGACCTGCTCTGGCAATTTTGGCGCACGCTGCACGGCCGCTGGCCGATCGACGTGCTCCGCGAACAGATCGAGCGCACGGTGCGTCGTTTCCGGATCGCTGGAGACATCACCGAGGATCTGCTCGACAGCGCACCGGCCGGCTGTGGCGTGTATGCGTTCTACGACGAGGCAGGGGCCGCGCTCTACGTGGGGCGCAGCGTGCGTTTGCGTCAGCGCGTGAGAGCCCATCTCGTGGGCGAACGGCGCTCGACGCGCGAGCTGCGCATTGCCGAGCAGGTCCGGCGTGTGGAATGGCGGGAAACCGGTGGTGAACTCGGCGCGCTACTGACCGAGGCGCAGTGGATCGCCGCTTTGCAACCGCGGTATAACCGCATTCAGAGGGCAGGGCGCGACGATCCCCGTGATGCTCACTGGCCCTTCGGCGGTGCGATCGCGTTCGAGGAGCGCGGTAACGGCGGCGCAATGCCGACCTTTCATATCGTCGATCGCTGGCGCTACTTGGGCGCCGCGCCTTCGCTCGAGCACGCCACAGCCCTAGCCGCCGCGGGCAGCTCCGCGCGAAACTTCGAGCCATCGACCTATCGGATCTTGGAGTCGCATCTTGCGCGCGGGTTGCAAGTGGTTGAGCTTCAGGCTCAACCGACGCCGCCCATTCCCCCCGACGAGCAAACGTGCGCGAGCGCTGTCGCGAGCGGGGCCGCTTCGCTCGCGTCGTAACGGGTCATCGATTTCCAGCTTTGCACGCTGCGCGCAAGCCGCGTGGGGCAATCGGGCGCGTCGCGCAACGGCGCGACGCGCGCGAGCGCCGCGATCATCGACCGGGTCAGTCGGTCGAGGGCCGGCCGAGTCGACGTCGCGAGATCGGGCGCGGGGCCCTCGGGCGGCTTGGA
>CAYPWK010000211.1:0-4860 GCA_964414365.1 uncultured Burkholderia sp. | reverse complement strand
GGCGTGTCGTCGCCGTCGGCCATAGCGTTGCCCGGGGCTGCCAGAACGGTCGCGGCCAGGGCGGCGATGCAGGCGACGGCGGCACGCCGCGCGTTCACTTCGAATCGCACGACTTGCGTTGCTCGTCAATAAAGGCACGAACGTGCTCGGGCAGCACCGCGCCCAGAAACTCGACGCCTACCGGCTCCGGATCGGGACTCGCGACCTTGTCGGGCGGTGGAATGTAGGCGGGCTTTGCATCCATGATCTCTCTCCTCGCGTAGGTCGATTATCCGACGCGCTCGCCGGTCCACGCCAGCAACGAAGCTTGTTTTTACGCTTTGTTGCAATAACGGCACAGGTGGACGGCCGATGAAGAGTGCGTCGGATTGAGGAGTTTCCCTGGTAGGCAGGAGCCCCGTCGCGGTAGTGGCGACGCCAAGCCAGCTCAGGCGCGGCCTTCGTCTTCCTCGCGGAACACGCGATCGGCGAGATGGAACGCGGAATTTGCCGCAGGCACTCCGCAGTAGATGGCCGCTTGCAGCAGCACCTCCTTGATCTCATCCCGGGTGACGCCGTTGTTTTTTGCCGCGCGCAGATGCATCGCCAACTCGTCGTCGCGATTCAGGGCAATCAACATCGCGATCGTGAGCAGGCTGCGCGTATGGCGGGGAAGGCCGGGACGCGTCCAGACTTCACCCCACGCATACCGCGTGATGAAGTCCTGGAACTCGGTGGTCAGCTCTGTTCGATTCGCGAGCGAGCGATCGACATGTGGATCGCCGAGTACGGCGCGACGCACCTTCATGCCGGCGTCATAACGTTCTTCGTCGTTCATGATTGCTTAGATTCCTAAGTGGGTTTGCGAGGCACGGAACGCCTCGAGGACGGCATCGACGAAGGCCTCGGCCTGTCCGCCGTAGTGGGCCGGGTCAAAGAGGGCGTCGAACTGTTCCGCCGAAAGCCGAGTGGTTACCTCAGGGTTCCCTGCGAGCACATCGCGCAGATTTCGGCCGCTTGCCACGGCCTCTTTCGAGGCATGTTCGACGAGATGGTGCGCTTCCATCCGGCCCATTGTTGTCCCGAGCGCAAGCATGACGGCTTCCGCGAGTATCAAGCCGTGCGTCACGTCGAGGTTGGCGGCAAGGCGTGAGGTGTCGATTTCCAGACCGTCGACGATCTCGGTCATCTGGGCCGCGGCCCCCGCGCAGAGCCTGGCGATATCGGGCAGCGTTTCCCATTCGGCGTGCCAGCCGCCGAGCGCGCGCTCGTGCTCCTGCACCATCCCGGCGAGCATCGTGGCGACGAGCCCCGGCGTGCGCGCGGCGGCGCTCAGGACGGCCGCGCAGCCGACCGGATTTCGCTTGTGCGGCATGGTCGAGGAGCCGCCTTTGCCGGCGCCCGAGGGCTCCGCGAGTTCGGCGATTTCCGTTTGCATCTGCAGCGAGATATCGCGGGCGATCTTGCCGAGCGTGCCGGTCACGAGGCCGAGCACGGTCGCGACCTCTGCGATGCGATCGCGGTGGGTGTGCCAGGGAATGGCAGGCAGCGACAGCCCGAGCGCACGCGCGAGAGCCTGCGCCACCGCCTCGGCATGGTTGCCGAGACTGGCCAGCGTGCCGGCCGCTCCGCCGAACTGCACGGCGATTGCGCGCTCGCGTAATTGCGCAAGCCGTGTGCGGTGGCGCTCGACGGCGTCGAGCGATTGGGCGAACTTCAATCCGAGCGTAATCGGCAACGCCTGCTGCAGCCATGTTCTTCCGACCATCGGCGTCGAGCGATGGCGCTCCGCCTGTCGGGCGAGCGCCGCCGAGAGCGCCCCAAGCTGCACTTCGATGGCCGTCAGAGCGTCTCGCAACTGCAGGACCATCCCCGTATCGATGATGTCCTGGCTCGTAGCGCCCCAGTGAACGTACTTCGCCGCGTCCGGTGAGCTCGATGCGACGAGCGCGGTCAGTTGCTTCACGAGCGGAATGGCAAGATTGCCCGCACGCGCGGCGGCCCGCGTCAGTGCGTCGAGATCGATCCGATCGGCATGGCAAGCCGCCTCAATCGGGCTGACGGCGGCGACCGGAATGACGCCGACCTCGGCCAGTGCATGCGCGAGCGCGGCTTCGACCTCCAGCATGCGCTGGACAGTCGCATAGGGGGAGAACGTGGCGATCATCGCCTCGGTCGAGGTCAGCCGATCGGTCAGTCGCCCTTCGAAGTGAGACATGTCGGGTGATCCTTCGTTGAATTGTTTCGCGTGCCGTTGATCCCGGATTGTTCGGTAATCGAACATTCAGCCGTGTAACGAACAAATCAGGGCGATGGTATGTCCGAGCCCCCCCATAGGTCAAGAAACGCCCTTTGCCCGATTGCGAGCCGATTTCCGGCCCGGCTCTGCGTCGCGCGCGCAGTCCCTTAGCAGGTCGAGCAGCAGGCGGGCCAGCTCGCTCGGTGCGCCGGCGCTGCGTCGCAGGATGCCCACAGGCTCCTCGGCGCTCGCCGTCGGCAGGTCGAGCTGCGCCAGCACGCCGTCGTCGAAATCGTCGCGGGCCGCTCGCTGTGGGGTCACCCAGACAGCATCCGAACGCCGCACGAAGAGCCGGGCAACGGAGACTGAAAGCGTCTCCATGCAGCTCGGCGGCACTCGCAGCGCTTGCCCATCGAACCACGCGTCCGTATGCAGCCGCGGCACCGTACCGGCCGGCGCGACGACGAGCGGATAGGCGAGCACCGCCGCCAGTGAAATGCCGGTTTTGCCGACCAGGGGATGACGGGGCCGTACCGCCATGACAAGCCGCTCGCCATAGAGCAGTTCGAACGAAAGACCTTGCATCGCGGAAGGCTCGGCCATGCGGCCGACGACGAAATCGAGCTCGCCCGCCTTGAGCGCAGTAAGGAGGACCGCATTGGCGGCCGTGCGCAGGCGGATCCCCGCATGCGGGCGCAATGCGCGCAAGCGCGTCAGCGCCTCGGGCAGCAGTCCGCTTGCCACGGTCGGCAAAGCGCCGATCTCGAGGATCGCGGCTGACGGTGCCGCCGCGCCGGCGAGCGCCGCGCCGGCCGACTCGAGCGCGCGCCCGACGTCCGCCGCATAGCGCAGAAAGTGCTCCCCTGCCGGCGTGAGCCGCGCGCCATGACGGCCGCGCTCGACCAACTGCGCGCCGGCGAGCGATTCGAGTTCGGAAAGCGTTTTTGAGACGGCCGGCTGGCTCAGGTGAAGCCGCTCGGCTGCGCGGCCGAGACTGTGCTCTTGCGCGATGGCAAGAAAGCAGCTGATGTGGCGAAAGCGGATCCGGGTTTCCATCACTGCAGGTTATGGAAATCGGCAAAACAAGTCAATTTACCTAAAGCTTTATTCAACTTACATTGAGGGCTTGCCGTGGCGCATTGGGCCGCGGCGATCCCAATCCGTTAGAGGAGACGAACGATGCAAACCTCGGCAGCGGGGGAGAGTGTGGCGTACGGTGAATTCGCGCAACGCGACACCACGCTTCATCCGCCCGCTTACACACCCGGCTACAAGACGAGCGTGCTGCGCTCGCCGCGCAACGCGCTGATTTCGACGCAGGCCACGTTGTCCGAAACGACGGGGCCGGTCTTCTCCCCGGCCGAACTGGGTCCGCTCGACAACGATCTCATCATGAACTTCGCGAAGGACGGACTGCCGATCGGCGAGCGCGTCATCGTTCATGGTTATGTTCGCGACGAGTTCGGCCGCCCCGTGCGCAACGCGCTCGTCGAGGTGTGGCAGGCCAACGCGGGCGGACGGTACCGTCACAAGAACGACAAATATATTGCGCCTATCGATCCGAACTTCGGCGGATGCGGCCGCATGTTGACCGATGAAAACGGCTATTACGTCTATCGGACGATCAAGCCGGGCCCCTACCCGTGGCGCAACCGCATCAACGACTGGCGGCCCTCGCACATCCACTACTCGCTGAGCGGCGACGGTTGGGCTCAGCGGCTCATTACGCAGATGTACTTCGAAGGAGATCCGCTGATCGCTCAGTGCCCGATTTTGAAGACGATCCCGAGCGAAGAGCAGGTTCGCGGTCTCATCGCATTGCTCGATACGCCTAATCACATCCCGCTCGACAGCCGTTGCTATCGCTTCGATATCACGTTGCGCGGGCGGCGCGCCACGCACTTCGAGCAGGCGATTCAGATTCAGGGAGCCAAGTAATGTCGTCCAAGCCGTTTCTCTTTTCTCCACAGCTTTCGCAACCGTCGCTCGGTCCGGTCCATTTCGATGAGACCGCGTCGCAGACGGGAGGCCCGTATGTCCATATCGGCCTTTCACCGAAACAAGCCGGCTTCGACATCTTCGAGAACAATTTCGGGAACGTGCTCGTCGCGGACGAGACGCGCGGCGAGCGCATCGACATCGAAGGGCGCGTCTACGACGGGTCGGGCTCGCTCGTGCGCGATGTGCTCATCGAAATCTGGCAAGCCAATGCCGACGGTAAGTATGCGCATCCGGCGGACAGGCAGGCGAAGCCGCTCGATCCGTCGTTCCGCGGTTGGGGGCGCACGGGCGCCGATTTCGAAACGGGCCTTTATCGGTTCGAGACCATCAAGCCCGGGCAGGCGGCAGGTCGCAATGGCATGCTGCAGGCGCCGCACATCTGCATGGTGCTATTTGCGCGAGGAATCAACCTCGGATTGCACACGCGTCTTTACTTCGGCGACGAGGCCGAGGCCAATCAGCGCGATCCGGTGCTCAGCGGCATCGAATGGGAAGTGCGGCGCAAGACCTTGATCGCCGAACGTCACGAGCGCAACGGCCACGCGGTCTACACGTTCGATATCAGGCTGCAGGACACGCCCGATGGCGGGCGGGAGACCGTGTTCTTCGACATCTGATCGATTCGGCTCCATTAACAAAAA
>CAYPWK010000210.1:0-9919 GCA_964414365.1 uncultured Burkholderia sp. | reverse complement strand
TTTGCCGCGGGCGTTGTTTGTAAATGCCGGTGTGTCGCCGATGCAATTCCTATAACGTCGGCCGGTTCCTTCGTATGACGAATCGCCAATCGTCTGTTTAATTGCTTTGCTTGGAATCCATGGTCGCGCTCACGCGCTGACGCCACTCATCAGCCTTGCCGGAGAAATCGGTCTCGACGCGGCGCGCACCGGTAAAGCGCTTTTCCCAGTAACGATCGTCGAGGTCGTCGACACGGATCGTGCTGCCCGTGGACGGAGAATGCACGAACTTGTTGTCGCCGATATAGATGCCGACATGCGAGAAGGAGCGGCGCATCGTATTGAAGAAGACGAGATCACCGGGCTTCAAATCGCTAACCCGCACCTTCTCGCCGACGCGGCTCATCTCCTCAGCGCGGCGCGGCAGCGCGAGGCCCAGCGTGTCCTGGAAGACGTAGCGAACGAATCCGCTGCAATCGAGCCCCGAATCGGGCGAATCGCCGCCCCAGCGATAGCGCACGCCAATCATATTGAGTGCGCCGACGACCACATCGCCGGCCTTACCTGCCATGCCCGACAAAAAGGCCCTAGCACGGCCGCCACTGGTGGTAGGTGCCGATACGGGTTGCGAATTCGGGGAGGGAGTGGAGAAGAGCGGTGTGGCAGTGGAGCCGGGCTGAATCGACGCTTGGAGCGAAACGGCGGCGGTGCTTTGCGATAGATTGTTCGCTTCATCTGCGAACACGCTCGCAGCTGCTGTCATCAGCGCGCCAACTAGCATTACAGTGACGACGCGCGAGCGAGCCTGGGCAAAGTATCGGTGCTGCATCGGTCGGTAGATTTTGCTTAAGAATCAGGGGTCTGCGAAAAGTTTGGACGATACTAGCCAGAATGTAACCAGATGTCAAAACAATTTAAAAAAACAATAACGGGGCGCTAACAAAGCGGCGGAGGCCGGCGGTTTCTGGCTTACGCGGCCACCACACTCGCTGCGACAAGCTTTTTTGTATACGAATGCTCGGGTGTCGAAAATATCTTTTCGACGTCGCCCGACTCGACAATCACACCGTTTTGCATGACCAAGACGCGATGCGCCATCGCGCCAATAACCGCAAGGTCATGACTGATGAATATGAAGCCGAGATTGTATTTGTGCTGCAGTGCGGACAACAGAGCCAACACCTGCTGCTGAATCGAGACGTCGAGCGCGCTCGTGGGCTCATCGAGGATTAGCAAGCGGGGTTCCAGGACGAGCGCTCGCGCGATCGCGATCCGCTGCCGCTGCCCGCCCGAGAACTCGTGCGGATAGCGAGCGAGCGCGGTGCGATCGATCCCCACTTCCCGCAGCATTGCGATGACCTTCTCCCGACGCGCCGCCGCGCCGAGTTCAGGGCGATGCAGCGAAAGCCCTTCCCCGACGATGCGCTCGATCGTGTGCCGCGGCGACAGCGAGCTAAACGGATCTTGAAAGACCACCTGCATGTTCGAGCGCAGCACCGTGCGCTCGCGCCCGCGGTAACTCGCGAGCGCGCGGCCTTGGAACTCGATCTCGCCGTGCGACGCCCGTTGCAAGCCAAGCAGCGCCATCGCGAGCGTCGACTTGCCCGATCCCGATTCGCCGACGATGCCGAGCGTCTCGCCTTGACGCACGGCAAGGCTCGCATGCGACACGGCCGTGAAGCGTCCGGCGCGAAACCATCCGCCGATACCCGGTACCCGCGTGCGAAACGTCACCGAGACCTCGCGCGCATCGAGCACAGTCGGCGCAAGCGGCAAAATGGGCTGAACGGCCCGCTGCGGACGGCTTTCAATCAGGCGGCGCGTATACGGGTGCTGCGGCTCGGCGAAAATTCGCTCGACAGGACCGCTTTCGACGAGCACGCCCTTCTCCATCACAGCCACCCGCTGGGCGAAGCGGCGCACGAGATTGAGATCGTGCGTGATGAGGAGCACGGCCATGCCTCGCCGCTCGGCTTCGTCCTTCTGCAACTCGAGCAGCAGATCGACGATCTGCGCGCGAATCGTGACGTCGAGAGCCGTCGTCGGCTCGTCCGCCAGCAAAAGGCGGGGACGGCATGCGAGCGCCATCGCAATCATCGCGCGCTGGCGCTGCCCGCCCGAGAGCTGATGCGGATAGCTCGTCACGCGCTTTTCGGGGTCGGCGATCCCCGTGCGAGCGATCAGCGCGATCGCCCGCCGCCGCGCCTCATCGGCCGATACGCCGTCGTGCGTGACGATTGTCTCCGCGATCTGCTCGCCGATCGTATAGAGCGGATTGAGTGCCGTCATCGGCTCTTGAAAAATCATCGCGATATCGGCGCCGCGCAGCCCCCGCATCTGGCGCTCGCTTTTCGCCATCAGGTCTTCGCCCGCGAACCGGATCACCCCGCTCACTTCGGCATCGCGCAATAGGCGCAAGATTGCGAGCGCCGTCACGGTCTTGCCCGAGCCCGATTCGCCGACGAGCGCCACGCGTTCGCCGCGCGCGATCGCGAACGTAACGTCGCTGACCGCGAGCGTGTCGCCGAATGAGACCCGCAGATTCTCGAGCGAAAGCAAAGGCTCGCCGTGGGGCTCCTGCGCGGTGGATCGCACTGCGTGTTTCGGCGTCGCGCTCACTGGTTGCCTCCGGCACGCATCGCGTCGGCGATGCGCGTATCGAGCGCGTTGCGCAACGCATCACCCATGAAGGTCAGCAGCAAAAGCGTCGCGACGAGTACGCCGAACGTCGCCATTGAAATCCACCAGGCATCGAGATTCGCCTTGCCCTCGGAGAGGAGCTCGCCGAGGCTCGGCGTGGGCGGCGGCACGCCGAGGCCGAGAAAGTCGAGGCTGGTCAGGGCCAAAATCGAGCCGCTCATCCGGAACGGCAGAAACGTGATAACAGGCGTCATGCTGTTGGGCAACACGTGGCGCCAGATGATCTGCAAGTTGGATAGACCCATTGCGCGCGCGGCGCGCACATAGTCCTGCGTGCGGTTGCGCAGGAATTCCGCGCGCACATAATCGGAGAGTCCGATCCAGCCGAAGAGGGACAGCAGCACAACGAGAAGCAGCAGGCTCGGCTCGAAGATCGACGCGAAGATGATCAACAGGTAGAGCTCGGGCAGCGAGCTCCAAATCTCGATGAGCCGCTGGCCGAAGATATCGATTCGGCCTCCGAAGTAACCCTGCACGGCGCCCGCGAGGATGCCGATCACGCTGCCGATCAACGTCAGCACGAGCCCGAACTCGACCGACACGCGAAACCCATAGACGAGACGGGCGAAAACGTCGCGGCCCTGCTGGTCGGTGCCGAGCCAGTTTTCCTGCGAAGGCGGCGCCGGATTCGGAGCTTTCGAGAAATAGTTGAGCGTATCGTAGTAGTAGTGATTGAGCGGGTAGACCGCAAAGTTGCCCGGCAGCGCGAAGCGATGACGGACATAAGGATCGAGATAATCGGCCGGCGTCGGGAAATCGCCGCCGAACGC
The DNA here is from genome assembly GCA_964414365.1 of uncultured Burkholderia sp. Taxonomy (GTDB): domain Bacteria; phylum Pseudomonadota; class Gammaproteobacteria; order Burkholderiales; family Burkholderiaceae; genus Trinickia. The sequence continues at coordinate 6,470 of CAYPWK010000210.1, read as the reverse complement.
GGTTTCGGCATACGTCTTGACGAGTGGGAAGTAGAGCTTGCCGTCGTAGCGCACGACGAGCGGCTTGTCGTTCGACCATAGCGGCCCCGCAAGGCTCACGGCGAATGCGACGACGAAGACGATGAGGCTCCAGTAGCCGAGACGTTGCGCCTTAAAGCGGCGCCAGACGCGGCGTGCCGGCGTCGGCGAGACCAACGCGCTCGGCAAGTCGCGGCGCGGCTGGGCATCGGTGTCGAGACGGGGACGGGCTCGGCTCAAATCAACGCTCCAGATGCTCGAATTGAATGCGCGGATCGACCCAGACGTAGCAGAGGTCGGAAACCAGCTTCGTCGCAAGCCCGATCAGCGTGAATAGATAAAGGGTGCCGAGCACGACGGGATAGTCGCGCCGCACGACCGATTCGTACGAAAGCAGGCCCAGGCCGTCGAGCGAAAACAGCGTCTCGATCAGCAGACTGCCCGTGAAGAAGGCACCGATGAACGCCGCCGGAAAGCCGACGACGAGCGGCAGCATCGCATTGCGAAACACATGCTTCCAGAGCACGCGCCGCTCGGTCAGGCCCTTGGCGCGCGCCGTCAGCACATACTGTTTCTTGATCTCGTCGAGAAACGCGTTCTTAGTCAGCATCGTCACCACGGCGAAACTGCCGACCACCGATGCTGTCACGGGAAGCGCGATGTGCCAGAGATAGTCGACGATCTTCCCGCCGAGCGAGAGCTGCGAAAAGTTATCGGAAACGAGCCCGCGCAGCGGGAAGATCTGCAAGAACGAGCCTCCGCCGAACAGCACCAGCAGCAGCACCCCGAGCACGAAGCCTGGGATCGCGTAGCCGACAAGCACGACCAGGCTCGTCGCTACGTCAAATGGCGAACCGTTGCGGATCGCCTTCGCAATGCCGAGCGGCACCGATATGAGGTACGTGAGAAAGAACGTCCACAAACCGATGCTGATGGAGACGGGCAGCTTCGATATCACGAGGGACCAGACGCTTTGATGACGGAAGTAGCTCTGCCCGAGGTCGAACCGCGCGAAGCGCGAGAGCATCAGCCAATAGCGCGTGAGCGGCGGCTTGTCGAAGCCATAGAGCGCTTTGAGCTGGGCCATCTGCCGGGAGTCGACGCCCGTGTGCGCTCGCAGCCCGAACGGTGGGGCTGCGGCCTGCCCCTCCTGCGCGGTTCCTTTGCGCAGCTCGTAAGCGAGCTGCTCGACGGGACCGCCGGGCACGAACTGAATGACGATGAACGTCACGGTCAGCACGCCGATCAACGTCGGGATCATCAACAGCAGCCGCCTCAGTATATAGGCCCACATGGTCGGTCGTCCTCAGCCAGAGCAAACAGGCGTCGCGCGCCAGTGATCTCTCGGTTAGCGCCACGAACGCAGCACCCTTTCGAAGGGGCTCCCGGAGGAGCTCCCCTTTGTCGGGCGCGCCGCCTTCTAGCGCGCATCGGGCGCGCGCCACCACGTCGTTACGATCCAGTCCTCCGCCGAATAGTACAGCGGCAGCGTATCGGGGTAGCGCAGGTCGCGCTTGTAAGCAACGCGATGGGTCGTGCTGAACCAATGCGGCACGACGTAGTAGCCGTTCATCAGCACGCGATCGAGCGCGCGCGCCGCATCGACCAGCTCCTCTTTCGTCTGCGCACCGACGAGCGAGCGCAGGATCGAATCGACGGCAGGCGATTTGAGCCCGACCATGTTGTCGGATCCCGGCTCGTCGGCCGACTTGCTGCCGAAGCGAGACACTTGCTCGACGCCCGGCACCTGAGATCCGGGATAGCGCAGCGAAGTCATGTCGAAATCGAAGGTCTCGTAGCGCTTTTGGATCAGCGCGAAGTCGGCGGCCCGGAAATTGGCCTTTATTCCGAGCTTCGCGAGATTGCGCGCATAGGCGGCGACGATGGGCTCGAATGCTCCGCGCGAGCTGTCGTCTTCGAGCACGTCGAATTCGAAAGGCTGTCCTTTCGCGTTTCGCAGCGCGCCGTTGCGATAGGTCCAACCGGCGTCGGCCAGCAAGGCACGCGCCTTCAGTAAGTTCGCGCGCAGCGAGTCGGGCGGATCGGTGCTCGGCTGCACCGGCATCGGCCCGAAAACGGCCGGATCCAGTTGCGCGCGCAACGGATTCAAAAGCTTCAACTCGCCTTGCGACGGCATTCCCTTGGCCTGCAAATCGCTGTCCGCGAAATAGCTCTGCAGTCGCGTATAAGCGCCGAAGAAGAGGCGGCTGTTGAGCCACTGGAAATCGAACGCGAGATCGAGCGCCTTGCGCACGCGCGGATCCTGAAAGAGCGGCCGACGCAGATTCATGATGAAGCCTTGCATGCCGGCACCGTTGTGTTGCCGGAATTCGCGCTTGATCAGTTCGCCGTCGTCGAACCGCTTGCCGACGTCGCGGCGCGCCCAGTTGCGCGCCACGTATTCGACGAGCGCGTCGTACTCGCCGGCCTTGAAGGCCTCGAGCCGTGCAGTGTTGTCGGAGTAGAGCTTGTAGGTGATGCGATCGAAGTTGTCCGTGCCGACACGCGGCGGCAACGATGCGCCCCAATACGAGGGGTTGCGCCGGTACGTGATCGTATGGCCGCCATCGTAGCTTTCAATCAGGTAGGGTCCGCTGCCGATCGGCTTTTCAAATGCAAGCTGATCGAACGGCACGCGCGTGCTGTCCGGCTTCATGCCCCACTTGCGCGAAAAGACGGGCATCCCCCCCGCGATGAGCGGCAGCTCTCGGTTCGGCTGCCGAAAGTCGAAGCGGATCGTCGCGGGATCGACGACGACAGCGCGTGAAACCTCGGCGAAATAGGCGGCGAACTGCGGAGCGGCCAGCCGGCTCGTCAGCGTATCGAACGAGTATTTGACGTCGGCCGCCATGACCGGATCGCCGTTCGAGAAACGCGCGCGCGGATTGATGTGGAACGTGACCGACAGGCGATCGGGCGCAATGCGGATGTCGTCGGCAAGCAGGCAATACGCCGTGGCCATTTCATCCAAGCTGTTCGTCGTGAGCGTCTCGAACAACATGCCGATGCCGGGCGCCGCGCTGCCGCGCAGCGTGAACGGATTGAACTTGTCGAAGCTCGTCAGGCGATCGGGGTTCGAGAGAACGAGCGTGCCGCCTTTCGGCGCGTCGGGATTGACGTAGTTGAAATGCTTGAAGTCCGGCTGATATTTCGGACTACCAAATTGGGCGATCGCATAGACTGCCCATGCGGGCATCGGCACGGCGAGCGAATAGGCGCACGAGAGAGCGAGCAATGAGCGAACGAGAAAGCGCACGGCAGTGGTCCTTCGCAAACTGGTCGTCATGAGCACCTTTCGGTCGAGCGGGATGGGCGTTGTGAGAGAATTCTACCCAAACCCACGCCGGGCGAGCCGCATACGAGCCATCGCGTTGTGCCGACCGGCGCTGTCTATAGAGGAGAATTCATGGGCTTTCTCGCTGGAAAACGGATTTTGCTGACCGGTCTGCTGTCGAATCGCTCGATCGCTTACGGCATTGCGCAAGCGTGCAAACGCGAAGGCGCCGAGCTTGCGTTCACCTATGTGGGCGAACGCTTCAAGGACCGCATCACCGAGTTCGCCGCCGAATTCGGCAGCGAACTCGTCTTCCCATGCGACGTTGCGGAAGACGCACAGATCGATGCGCTTTTCGCTTCGCTGAAGGAGCATTGGCCGACGCTCGATGGCCTCGTGCACTCAATCGGCTTTGCGCCGCGCGAGGCGATCGCCGGGGATTTCCTCGACGGCGTGACGCGTGAGAACTTCCGCATTGCGCACGACATCTCGGCCTACAGCTTTCCGGCATTGGCGAAAGCCGCGCTGCCGCTGCTCTCGTCGGACGCCTCGCTGTTGACGCTGACCTATCTCGGCGCCGAGAAGGTGATCCCGAATTACAACACGATGGGCCTCGCCAAAGCGGCGCTCGAGGCGAGCGTCCGCTACATGGCCGGCTCGCTCGGTTCGAAAGGCATTCGCGTGAACGCGATCTCGGCTGGCCCGATCAAGACCCTCGCCGCGAGCGGCATCAAGGGCTTCGGCAAGATTCTCGACTTCGTCGAGCAAAACGCGCCGCTCAAGCGCAACGTGACGATCGAGCAGGTCGGTAATACGGCCGCCTTCCTGCTCTCAGAGCTCGCGGGCGGCGTGACGGCGGAAGTCATCCATGTCGATAGCGGCTTTCATGCCGTTGTCGGCGGAATGGCCGCTATCGCGGAGTAAGAAGAGGAACCGCTACGGGCTCGCGCCGATTCGCGAGAGCCCAGCGCCGAGATCAACGGCGCCATCCCTCATGGCGCCCATGATCGTGCCACTCACGATCATGCCACTCACGATCGCGCCAGCCATCATGGTGGCGATACCAATCGTCGCGGTCCCACCAGCGGCCGCCATCCCAGTACCGATCGCCGTGCCAGCCGACGATGACCGCCGGAGGTGCCGGCGCATAGACAACAGGCGGCGGCGGAGGCGCATAGACGGGCGCGGGCGCGACGTACACGGGCGCCGGAACGCCGATATTCACGCCAATGTCGACGTGGGCCATCGCCGCGCTCGATGCGCCGATCGCGGCAGCCGCGATGAGACAAGAAAGAATGCGCGCAGAGTTCTTCATGACTGCTTTTTCCAATGAAAACCGTTCGACAGGTTGGGAGCGGTGCTCCATGCAATCGAATATACCGCACGCCCCCTTCGGCGATATTTCATACTTGTAACTGTTGCTGCACGATATGGCCGCCTTCCCGCGGCAGCCCGTCGCGGGCCACTCAGGCCTCCACAAAACGCGGATCGAGCTGCTCGATAGCGAATCGCCGCACGTGCTCGATGAACGATTTCAACAACAAGGCGGGCGGCCGCTGCGATGGCGTCAGCATCGAAAAGTCAGTCACGAGCGCAGGCTCGAACGGCTTGAAGACCACGCCGGGGCCGCGGTAGCTCCAGGCGGTGACCGCATCGACGAGCGAAACCCCGGCGCCCGCCTCGACGAACGAGCAGATCGTATGCGACACCTGCGTCTCCAGCTGTATCTTCGGCGCGATGCCATGAGCGGCAAAGAGCGCGTCGACGCGTAACCTTGAATCGAGCGTTCGCGGATGCGCGACGAAACGCTCGCCCGCAAGATCCTGGGGGCGCACGACGCTATGCGAGCAAAGCCGATGGCCCGCCGGAAGCGCACAGAGCATTCGTGTCGAGATCAGCCGCTCGCCATGGGGGCTCGGATGGTTCATCGACAAGATCGCAATGCCGAGATCGCACCGCTCTCCCACCACCATATCCACGACCGTGCGCGACGAATGGACGAGCAGCGCGACGTTCGCCTCCGCGTGCGCCGTCAGGTACTGCGCAATCGCATGCGGCAGGAACGACAACGCGATGGCCGGCGCCGCCACGACCTGCAAGGTGCCGCGCTGCAGCGCCCGGATTTCGTCGGCCGCGCGAGCAATCCGATCAAGGCCCAGCAGCGAGCGCTGGACTTCCTCGTAAAGCGCCTGCCCTTCGACGGTCGGATGGAGCCGGCCCTTCACGCGCTCGAATAAGGAAAACCCTAACGAGTGTTCGAGATCGGCGATGAGCCGTGTGGTGGCCGGCTGCGAGATATGCAGCATCTCGCTTGCGCCGGTGACAGTGTGGCAAAGCATGACAGCCCGGAAGGCCTCGAGTTGACGCGGCTTCATTTTGGATCCGATTGGCAAGCCCATAACCGAATGTTATTGTTCGCTCAAAAAAAACGATTTTCCATCTGTTTTTGATGTCCCTATTGTTTGCTGCATCCGTGCTAAACGGCGCTTCGGCGCGAGCACGGAAACCATACCGTTTTGTGCGCGGAAATGAATTTCGTCACACGTGCAAGCAAAAGGAGCGGACTTTGACCAAGACCAGTCTCGCCGCCGCGGCGCTCGCGGCCACGCTCGCCCTAGCCGCAATCGGCGCGTCGGCGCAGCCCACGCTTTACATCGGCTCGTACGGCGGCTCGACGCAGGCCGCCTTTGAAAAAACAATCATTCCGCAGTTCCAGAAGGCGCACGACGTCAAGATCGTCTATGTGCCGGGCAATTCCACGGATACGCTTGCGAAGCTGCAGGCCCAAAAGGGCAAGGAAGAACTCAACGTCGTGTTGCTCGACGACGGGCCCATGTACCAGGCCGTGCAATTCGGCTTCTGCGATAAGCTCGCCGATGCGCCCGTCTATCGCGACCTCTACCCGCTCGCGCGCATGAGCGATCGCTCGGTCGCGCTCGGCGTCGTCGCAACGGGCTTGGCCTATAACGCCGAAGCATTCAAGAAAGCGGGGCTGCCGCCGCCCGACTCGTGGACGGCACTCGCCGACACACGCTTCAAGCAGAAGATCGCGATTCCGCCGATATCGAATACCTACGGCCTGCAAACGCTCCTTATGTTCGCGCGCCTCTACGGCGGCGGCGAATCGAACGTCAAGCCCGGATTCGATGCACTGATCAAGACAGTGGCGCCGAATGTA
>CAYPWK010000209.1:0-9947 GCA_964414365.1 uncultured Burkholderia sp. | reverse complement strand
CTTCTTCGATCTTGTTGTTGTAGCTCGCCAGATTGCGCACGCCGAGCTTGCTCATAAGCTTGTAGCGGCGCTCCATCTCGGCGACAGTCCAGTTCAGCGCGTGGCCAGCCTGCCGCATATCGGTGACGACCGGACATAGCAGATGCGGAATGCCCTCGTAGACGCTCATCTCGAGCATCTTCGGATCGATGAGGATCATCCGGACTTGCTCCGCGCTCGCCTTGTAGACCAGCGACAGGATCATGGCGTTGATGCCCACGGATTTACCCGAGCCCGTCGTACCGGCCACGAGCAAGTGCGGCATCTTCGCTAGATCGGCGCATACGGACTTTCCGCTGATGTCCTTGCCGAGGCCGAGCGTGAGCTTCGAGCTCGCGTCGGCATAAACCTCGGAGCCGAGGATTTCAGACAGGCGCACGGTCTGGCGCCGCTGGTTCGGTAGCTCGAGCGCCATGAAGTTCTTGCCCGGAATCGTCTCGACGACACGGATCGAAACGAGCGAGAGCGAGCGCGCGAGGTCCTTGGCGAGGTTCACGATCTGGCTGCCCTTGACGCCGGTGGCGGGCTCGATCTCGTAGCGTGTGACGACGGGCCCCGGATACGCGGCCACGACGCTCACGTCGACGCCGAAATCCTTGAGCTTCTTCTCGATGAGCCGCGAGGTGAACTCGAGCGTATCGGCCGAGACGGATTCCTGCACAGCTGGCGCGGGATCGAGCAAGGCAATCGGCGGCAGCGTCGTGTCGCCCGGCAAATCCGCGAAAAGCGGCACTTGCTTTTCCTTTTCGACGCGCTCCGACTTTGCCGGCGTGACGATCGGCGGCACGATCGTCACGGGCTCGTGCTCCTCCAGCCGCACGCGGCTTTGCTCGACCTTGCCCTCGCGCTTGACGGCCGCCACGACGCCCGCTTTACGATCCCGGCCGGCCTCCCGGCGCAACTTTGCGAGCGTCACGGCCGAAAGGAGTTTCTCGCCGACGCGCTCGGCCACCGACAGCCACGAGAATCGGAAATAAAGCGACAGCCCGACGGCGAGCGCGATCAGCAACGCGAGCGTGCCGCCCGTGAAGCCGAGCGCGTGCGAGACACCGCGCGCGACGGCATCGCCGACGATGCCGCCCGGTGCGCGCGGCAATTGCACGCGCAGGGACCACATTCGAAGGGCCTCGATGCCGTCGCAGGCGAGCAGCACGAGCGCGAAGGCCAACGCGTCGGCGATCCAGGAGTCGCGCGGTGCATCCGCTTCCGGCTCCGCCTGCCGCGTGAGCAGCCGGTAGTTGGCGGCGATGCGCCGCGCGAGCAGCACCACCCACCAGTAGGCGGAAAGGCCGAACAGCAACAGCAGGATGTCCGACGACCAGGCGCCGACGCGGCCCGCCCAGTTCGAGATATGGTCGACCTGCGCCGCGTGCGTCCAGCTCGGATCGCGGCGGCTGTAGCTGACGAGCGCCATCACGAGGAACACGCAGAGCGCGACCTGCAAGATCCAGCGAATTTCGGTGAAAAGACGCGACATGCGATGCGGCAAGGCTTGCGCGTGCGCGGAATAGGGAGCTTTGGCCATGAATCCGTAAAGGCGTGGCGGGCGCGCCGGAGTTCGCCGCCGCCCCGATCGTACGATGCGGCCTATTGTAAACGCTGCGTTGGGCGCCGCGCTGTAAATGACGGTAACGTCCGTTCCATGCAACGGGCGCCGCCCGTCATGCTATCGCCGCGATAGAAAAAGCCCAAGCGGCAGCGTCGGGCAGGCCCCTTTATAATGCGCGGATACGCCCCATCTGTGGCCGTGTCCCGAGTCGTTCGCGAATCCCAGATACTCGCTATTCGGCCGGCCGGTCGCGGCTCAAAGCATTTCTTACGGATCAAGCCCATGTCCACGCGCAAACACGCCAAAGTCCTCATCCTCGGTTCCGGCCCCGCCGGCTATACGGCCGCCGTCTATGCCGCGCGCGCGAATTTGTCGCCGCTTCTCATCACGGGCCTCGCGCAGGGCGGCCAGCTGATGACGACGACCGACGTCGAAAACTGGCCGGCCGACGCGAACGGCGTCCAGGGTCCCGAACTGATGCAACGCTTTCTCGAGCACGCCGAGCGATTCAAGACGGAGATCGTCTTCGATCATATTCATACGGCCAAGCTCAACGAGCGGCCCCTCAGGCTCATCGGCGATTCGGGCGAATACACGTGCGACGCGCTGATCATCGCCACGGGAGCGTCGGCGCAATATCTCGGGTTGCCGTCCGAAGAGGCGTTCATGGGCCGCGGCGTTTCGGCGTGCGCCACCTGCGACGGCTTCTTCTATAAACAGCAGCACGTGGCCGTCGTCGGCGGCGGTAACACGGCCGTCGAAGAAGCGCTCTACCTCGCCGGGATTGCGAGCAAGGTCACTGTCGTCCATCGCCGCGATAAGTTCCGCGCCGAGCCGATCCTCATCGACCGCCTGCTTGCGAAGGAAAAGGAAGGCGTCATCGAGATCAAGTGGAACCACGTGCTCGACGAGGTCAAGGGCGACGATTCCGGCGTAACGGGCGTGCGCCTCAAGCACACGCAGACGGGCGAAACGACCGAAGTCCCGGTGCAAGGTCTCTTCATCGCCATCGGGCACAAGCCGAACACCGACATCTTCGCTGGCCAGCTCGAGATGAAAAACGGCTACATCATCACGAACTGCGGCTTGAACGGCAACGCGACGGCGACGAGCGTGCCCGGCGTTTTCGCGGCCGGCGACGTGCAAGATCACGTCTATCGCCAGGCGATCACCAGTGCGGGCACAGGGTGCATGGCCGCGCTCGACGCGCAGCGGTATCTGGAGAGCATCCACGAGGTTCATCAGGAGCATGTGATGAGCCACGAGGCGGATCGTTGCTGAAAGCGCGCTTGTGTCGTATGCGTCGCGCGGCTTGGATGAGCGCGGCGCCGAGCAGCATTTAAATTATGTCGAAACACCGATCGCATCCGGGCAGCGCAAAGCCCGCGAGCGCGGAAAACGGCACGCGCCGAACCGGATTGTCCGACCTCGCCTCTTTGCGGGACGCCTTGAAGGAAAGCGCGGCTGAACGCGAGCGCGCACGCGTCGCCGCCGCGAAAGCGGCCCGCGAGGCGGCGGCGGACGCCGAGCTATTTCGCCGCGAAATCGGCGACGTGGCTCCGCTCGTCGCACCGCCGCGCGCCCACCACGGCCGCACGCCGCCGCCTGCGGAGCCGGTCCAGACCCGGCTTGACGAGCGGGCTGTGCTCGACGAGGCAATCTCCGACGAGTTCGATCCCGAGGTGCTGCTCGATATCGACGAGACGCTTTCGTTCTGTCGCCCCGGAATCGGCCACGAGGTCGTGCGCAAGCTGCGGCGCGGCCACTGGATCGTACAGGATCAGCTCGATCTGCATGGTTTGCGCCGCGAAGAGGCGCGCGAAGCGCTAGCGGAGTTCATTCGCGATGCGGTGAAGCGCGGCTTGCGGTGCGTACGCGTGATCCATGGGAAGGGCCTCGGTTCCATCGGCAAGGAGCCGGTGCTGAAGGGCAAGGTGCGCTCATGGCTCGTGCAAAAATCCGAAGTCATCGCCTTTTGTCAGGCGCGGCCGCATGACGGCGGCGCGGGCGCCGTGCTCGTGCTGCTGCAGCCGCGCGCGACGCCTGCCGCGCCTCGCGCCTGACGAGGGGCGTGCGTGCACCCGCGGCTTACGTTTGCCCTCTCCGTCATAGAGGGGCTCGCCATCTTCGCCTACGCCTTCTCGGGATTCATCGAAGCACGTCGTCGACGGCTCGATGCAGTCGGGACGTTTCTCGTCGCTCTGGCGACGGCTTTCGGAGGGGGCACGGTGCGCGACGTACTGCTCGCACACCGGCCGTTTTACTGGGTCGAGCACGAAACGTACGTCGTCGCCATTTTCGCGATGTCGTTCGTCGCGCCGTTCGTCCTGCGGATGGCGTCGCGCGTCTTCTCGGAGCGCGCGCTGCTTATTGCCGACGCAATCGGTCTCGGGCTTTTCAGCATCTCGGGGACATCGATCGCACTCGACGCGGGCATGTCCTGGTTCATCGCCGCGCTGATGGGCGTGGTGACGGGCGTCTTCGGCGGCGTCATTCGAGACGTGCTCTGCAACGAAATGCCGCTCATCCTCCGTGATTCACGCCCTTACGCGACCTGCGCGCTGCTCGGCTGCTGGCTTTACTTGCTGCTCGCGTGGCTCGACGTCGATTCCGTCTATAGCGTCATCGTCGCGACCCTTTTCATCCTCGTCGCGCGGCTCGTGACCTTTAAGCTGAACGTGCGCCTGCCGCACTGAACTCGGTGAGATAGCGGCAGGCGCCGGGCAACTCAAGCGATGCGCGCCTCGGTGGCGGGGTCGAAAAGAACGGCCTTCGACACATCGAAAAGCAGCACCATGTTTTGGTCCGGCTGCGGGTTCGACGCCGGGTGAACACGGCTCACCGTGCGCTTGCCGTTTACTTGCGCGAAGACGAGTGTGTCGGGACCCGTCGGCTCGATTACGTCGACCTTGACCTCGATCTGCTGCAGCGCGTCCGCGTGACCGTTGTGCGCGCTGCGCGCGTCGGTGATCCGCTCGGGGCGCAGGCCGAGAATGACGTTCTTCCCGATCGAGCCGTTCAACTGATTGGCATTGAACGGCAGATTGAGCGCACGGCGCGTGACACCCGTATCGATCTCGACGCCGACGCCGCTTCCCTGCTCGACGAGCTTGCCTTCGATGAAGTTCATCGGCGGCGCGCCGATGAAGCCCGCCACGAAGAGGTTCGACGGCGAATCATAGATTTCCTGCGGCGCCCCGAACTGCTGGACGATGCCGTCCTTCATCACGGCAATGCGGTCACCGAGCGTCATTGCCTCGATTTGATCGTGCGTCACATAGACGATCGTCGTGCCGAGGCGCTGATGGAGTAGCTTGATTTCCGAGCGCATCTCGATGCGCAGCTTCGCGTCGAGGTTCGACAACGGCTCGTCGAAAAGGAACATGACCGGATCGCGAGCGAGCGCCCGCCCCATGGCGACACGCTGGCGCTGACCACCCGAAAGCTGGCCCGGCTTGCGATCGAGCAAGTGATCGATTTGCAGCAGCTTCGACACACGGTCCACGATCTCCTGCTGCTCGCGCTTCGGCACTTTACGGATGTTGAGCCCGAACGAGATGTTCTCGCGCACCGTCATCGACGGATAAAGCGCGTACGACTGGAACACCATCGCGATGTCGCGATCCTTCGGCGACAGATTATTGACGACGCGGCCGTCGATGCGAATCTCGCCCTTTGTGACGGATTCTAGGCCGGCGATCATATTGAGCAGCGTCGACTTCCCGCAGCCGGAACCGCCAACGAGAATGAGGAACTGGCCGTCCTCGATGTCGATGTCGACCCCCTTCAGGACGGGAACGCCGTTCGGGTAGGTCTTGTAAACGTCGCGAATGGAAAGGCTTGCCATGCTGAAATTCCTTGATCTGCGGTGCAGCTTGCGAGTTTGCGTTGCCTACCCTTTCACCGCGCCGGCCGTCAGCCCGCGCACGAAGTAGCGCCCCGCGATTACATAGACCAACAGCGTCGGCAATGCCGCGATGATCGCACCGGCCATGTCGACGTTGTATTCCTTGACGCCCGTCGATGTATTGACGAGGTTGTTTAGCGCCACCGTAATCGGCATCGAATCGACGCCTGCGAACACGATCCCGAACAGGAAGTCATTCCAGATCTGCGTGAACTGCCAAATGACGCAAACCATGAAGATCGGCAGCGAAACAGGCAGCAAGATGCGCAGGAAGATCGTGAAAAAGCCTGCGCCGTCGATCCGGGCGGCTTTCACGAGCTCCGCCGGCACGCCGACATAGAAGTTGCGGAAGAACATCGTCGTGAATGCGATGCCGTAGACGACGTGCACGAACACCAGCCCTGTGATCGTGTTCGAGAGGCCGACGCTACCGAGCAGGCGCGCCATCGGCAGGAGGACCGTCTGGAACGGAATGAAGCAGCCGACAAGCAGCATCGTAAAGAGCGCATCGGCGCCGCGAAAACGCCAGTGCGTCAGCACATACCCGTTGAACGCGCCGATGATCGACGAAATCAGCACCGCGGGAATGACCATGCGGACCGAGTTCAGGAAAAACGGCTGCATCCCTTCGCAGCGCACGCCCGTACAGGCCTGGCTCCACGCCTTGATCCAGGGCGCGAACGTCCACTGCGATGGCGGTGTCAGCAGGTTGCCCGTACGCAGCTCGTCGATATCCTTGAACGACGTCGACAGCATGACGTAGATCGGGAACAGGAAGTAAAGCGCGAAGAGCACGAGCGCCGCATAGATGACGGCACGGCTTACAGTCATCCCGGTACGCGCCGGGCCGCTCCCAAGCGAACCGGCCGCCACTTCGGGGGGCAGCGAGCGCGGGGGCAGTTTGGCTTCAGGCTGCATTGCGGGTGCTCCTCGATTCCATATACATGAGCGGTACCAGCACGGCGACCACGGTAGCGAGCATCATCATCGACGACGCCGCCCCGACGCCGAGCTGCCCTCGATTGAACGAGAACACATACATGAAGATGGCGGGCAGCGAAGACGAATTGCCGGGGCCCCCTGCCGTCAGCGCGACCACGAGGTCGAACGTCTTGATCGCGATATGGCAAAGAATCAGCAGGACCGAGAAAAACACGGGCCGCATGCTCGGAATGACGATCTTGCGATAGATGGTAGGCAGCGTCGCGCCGTCGACCTGCGCCGCCTTGAAGATCTCGGCATCGACGCCGCGCAGCCCTGCTAGAAACAGCGCCATGCAGAAGCCCGTCGATTGCCAGACGGCCGCGATCACGATGCAGAAAATCGCCTTGTCGGGATCGCCGAGCCAATTGAACGAGAAGCTCGTCCACCCCCAGTCCCGGATGATTTTCTCGAGCCCGAGGCCGGGATTCAGGATCCACTGCCAGGCCGTGCCCGTCACGATGTACGAGAGCGCCATCGGGTAAAGGAACACGGCGCGCAGCGCACCTTCGTTGCGAATCTTCTGATCGAGCAGGATCGCGAGAAAAAGACCCAGCACGACGCAAATGGCGATGAACGGAATCGCGAACCAGCCGAGGTTCTTCGCCGACGTCCACCAGACGTCGTTGTGGAAGAGCTCGACATAACGATCGATGCCGGCGAACTTGAAGCTCGGCATCAGTCGAGACTTCGAGAACGACATGTAGCCCGTCACCGCAATGAAGCCGTAGACGAAGACGAGGCTGATCAAGAGGCTCGGAGACAGCACGAGCTTGGGAACCCAGCGATCGGCGAGCGCCGCGAACCACGACGTGCGATGGCGCACGGGTGCAACGTCGTTGCCCTTGCCGCTTAGAGAGGCATGCACAACTCGACTCCTAATTCTTGCCTGCCGCCCGTCCGTTTGCGGCGAATCTCCGCTTCGGGCGGGCGTCATCAGTTTGCGGGCGGCGATGCGTTTATCGCGCATCGCCGGATGCCCCGACTTCGATTACTTCGTCTTTGCGGCGTTTGCGAGCGCCTTGACGGCGTCGTCCGTCGACTGATTCGAGTTCATGAACTTAGTCACGACATCGGTAATGGCGCCGGCGACAGCGTCCGACTGCGCCATACCGTGTGCGAGCGACGGGACGTAGCCGCCCGCCTTCAAAGCCGCCTGCTCGTCGGCATACGACTTCTTCGCGCAATCGTCGAATTTGGCCATCGACACGCCGAGGCGCACCGGGATCGAGCCCTTGTTCAGGCTGAACTGCTCCTGGAAAGCAGGGCTCATGATCGTCTTGGCCAAGTCGATCTGACCCTTCGTGGCCTTGTCCTGCCCCTTCTCCTTGAAGAAGACGAACGAATCGACGTTGAAAGTGTAGGCCTTGTCGGTGCCTGGCACCGGCGCGCAAACGTAGTCGGCTCCCGGCTTCTTATTGGCGTTGGCGAACTCGCCTTTCGCCCAGTCGCCCATGAACTGCATGCCGGCCTTGTTGTTGATGACCATGGCCGTCGCGAGGTTCCAGTCACGCCCGTTGCGGCCGTTGTCGAAGTAGCCCTGGATCTTGCGGACCGTATCGAAGACCTTGTGCATCTGGGGTCCCGTCAACGTGGCCTGGTCGAGATCGACGATTGCCTTCTTGTAGAAACCGGCACCTTGGGAGAGCACGACGTCTTCCCACAGCGTCAAATCCTGCCACGGCTGCCCGCCCATGGCGATCGGCATGATCCCGGCGGCCTTCATCTTGTCGGCGACTTGAAAGAACTCATCCCACGTCGTCGGCACCTTGCCGCCCGCCTTGTCGAGCGCGGCCTTGTTGATATAGAGCCAGTTCACTCGGTGCACCGAGAACGGCGCACCGTAGTAGTCGCCATCCTTCTTGCCGGCGCGCATGATCGTGTCGATCTCGGGGGGCAGGTTCTTTTGCCAGTTTTCGGCTTTCGCGGCGGCGTCGATGTCGACGAGGACGTCCTGATCAGCCCATTCCTTGACGAGCGGGCCCTTGATTTGAGCGGACGAAGGCGGGTTGCCCGCGATCACTTGCGAGCGCAGTGCGGTCATGGCCGCCGCGCCGGCGCCGCCGGCGACAGCGAAGTCCTTCCACGTGTAGCCCTGCTTCGTCATGTCGTCCTTCAGGACACCGATGGCCTTGGACTCACCGCCCGACGTCCACCAGTGCAGAACCTCGAGGGATTCACCGGCCGCCTGGGCAGTCGATACACCCAGCATGAGCCCCGTGGCGGCGAGCGCTGCCATGATCGCGCGAACTTTCATTCTTTATCTCCTCCGGATTTGAACCGAGAAACGATGCTCCCCGCGTTTGTTGTTGGGGAGCGATGGTTGCCAAACAGAACAACACTGGAACGCCGAGCCCGCCTAGCCGTGCACGGGCGCACGAACATCGCGCGCCGCATGCACGAAGACACGCTTCGGCCGCATAGGCTCGTCTTCAGGAAATGAGTGGCTCGGAACTCAACGACTTGTCTCCTGTTTTCGTTCGACCCGATCCGCGTCGCGCGGGAAGCTCGGGGAGCAAGCCACGCTGCAGACCGGTGAGCGGCCTACCGCGTTGCGCTGCTAACATTCAATGTTCGATGCCAACGTTGCGCCTGGCGCCGGCGCAACCCTATGCGGATTCAACCCGGGCACTGGCGAGGCCGCAGCGCCACCACCCGGCGCATACTTTTTGCATCGAATCGTCGTTACCTCTTGATTTGGATTGTAGTTAAACTA
The DNA here is from genome assembly GCA_964414365.1 of uncultured Burkholderia sp. Taxonomy (GTDB): domain Bacteria; phylum Pseudomonadota; class Gammaproteobacteria; order Burkholderiales; family Burkholderiaceae; genus Trinickia. Next base: position 755 of record CAYPWK010000209.1, on the reverse strand, counting down.
CAATTCAGTGTCAAAAATATTTTTATCGCGCTACAAGTCGAGCGATCGCCGGGCAAGGCCGGGCGCGCGCCCGGCGCGAGCACATGGAACGGAGACACGCCACCCGCGCAGATCGCAGATACGACCGAGCACGACCCAAGTTCGCTCCAGCAACCCGATGCCTCCGCCGCGGCCTTCGCCCGGCGTTCATTCGACTTTCGACTCAAGACCCATGCAAATCGACTCAGGCTTTACCTTCGTTCTCTTTGGCGGGACCGGCGATCTGTCGATGCGAAAGATTCTGCCGGCGCTCTACGAAGCTCATCGCGGCGGGATGCTGTCGGAGCAAGGCAGGATCGTTGCCGTTGCGCGGCACGCCGCCGATCTCAACGGCTATCTCGACTGGATGAACACCCACGTCAAGGCGCATGTCTCGAAGAACGGCTTCGACGAGGCGGTCTGGCAACGGTTCATCGACCGCATCGAGTACGTCAAGCTCGATCTCGGCAAATCGGAAGATTTCGTCAAGCTGCGCGATGCGCTCGAAGGGCATAGCGGCATACGCGTGTTCTATCTGGCTACGGGGCCGTCGCTGTTCGTACCGATCTGCCGTGCGCTCGCCTCCGTGGGCCTCAATCTGAACTCGCGCATCGTTCTCGAAAAGCCGCTCGGCTACGACCTTCGTTCGTCGAACGCGATCAACGACGCGGTGGGCGAAATGTTCGCCGAGGAGCAGATCTACCGGATCGACCACTACCTCGGGAAGGAGCCCGTGC
>CAYPWK010000208.1:0-9981 GCA_964414365.1 uncultured Burkholderia sp. | reverse complement strand
CGCGATTTTAGCGGCACCTTCGGCGGGTGCCAAGCAGATGGCGCATCGGCCACCCCTGCGATAGGGCGAGCGAAGCGTGGTCCGGCCGCTGCATTCAGTAACCTTTCGGGTATACGGCGCGGAAGGCTTCGACTAGAATCCCTCGAACTTGAGCGGGCCCCCTATTGCCGCCCGTACAGGCCCTGCAAGCTGGATCGGGCCACGAGGCCATGCCCGATCGTACCGGGCGCGCTGCGGCGCGCGCTTCTCGTTTCAGGCCGCATCTGTTCGTAGTCAGCCCGTTGTAAGCATGATGAATGAATTGGAAAAAGAGCTCGCCGGATTGATCATTGGCGAATTGAACCTCGAGGATATTCAGATCACCGACGTCTCCGGTGATACGGTGTTATATGGCGAAGGCTTCGGGCTGGACTCCATCGATATTCTCGAAATCGCGCTGCTCATCTCGAAAAAATATGGCTTTGAGTTGCGCTCCGACAATCCGGACAATACGAAGATTTTCTCGACGCTCGGCGCCCTGGCCGCCTATGTGGCCGAGCATCGCGTCCGCTAACCCGTGGCCCAAGCTCCGATGAAGGCCCTGGTAACAGGCGGCAGCGGGTCGCTCGGGCAAGCAATCTGCGAAGCGCTTGCCGGTGCGGGCCACGAAGTGTGGGTGCACGCCCATCGCAATCTGGAGGCCGCCGAAGCCGTCGCTGCACGAATCGTTACGGCGGGCGGGGCGGCGCAAGCGATCGCTTTCGATGTGACGGACGAAGCGGGGACGCGTGCCGCGCTCGAGCGCGTGATCGACAGCGGCCCCGTCCAAGTTCTCGTCAACAACGCGGGCATCCATGACGACGCGCCAATGCCCGGCATGACGCAACGGCAGTGGTGCTCCGTCATCGACGTGACCCTGAACGGTTTCTTCAACGTCACGCAGCCGCTGCTGATGCCGATGATTCGCACGCGCCGCGGACGCATCGTCAACATCGCTTCGGTGGCTGCGCTGATTGGCAATCGCGGCCAAACGAACTATGCCGCCGCGAAGGCGGGTCTCATCGGCGCGACGAAATCGCTTGCGCTCGAGCTTGCCACGCGAGGCATCACGGTGAACGCGGTGGCGCCGGGCATCATCGAGTCGCCGATGACCGAGACGGTCTTTCCGCCAGAGCGCGTCAAGGAGCTCGTGCCGGTGGGCAGAAGCGGCAAGCCCGAAGAGGTGGCGGCGATGGTGGCTTATCTCGTCTCCGACGCGGCCGCCTTCGTGACGGGACAGGTCATGTCGATCAACGGCGGACAAGCGTAAACTCGCCGCGGAAGTTGCCGCTGGCCCGCCGCGGGCCGGCATGAGACCGAAAATAATCGTAAGCCGGCCAACGAGGAAGGGCGGCTCTCGGAGAAAACAATGATGAATGGATCCGCCCGAGCGGAGATGCCATGGGATGTGGCCGTGGTCGGCGGCGGGCCGGCGGGCTCGACCGCGGCCACGTTGCTTGCCGACGCGGGATACCGGGTGCAGCTACTCGAGAAGACGCGGCATCCGCGGTTTCATATCGGCGAATCGCTGCTGCCGGCCAACTTGCGGCTCTTCGAGCGGCTCGGCGTAGGCGAGGCTGTACGCCAGATCGGCATGATGAAGCCGGCGGCCGAATTCGTCTCGCCACAGCACGACCATCGGCTGCAACGGTTTCTCTTCGCCGATGCGTGGGACAAGTCGATGCCGTACGCGTACCAGGTGCGTCGCTCGGAGCTCGATGACATTTTGCTGCGCAACGCGGCCACGCATGGCGCCGAGGTTGTCGAAGGCTGCCAGGTCCTTGAAGTCGAATTTCTCGACGACGGGAGCGGGGCAATATTGACCGGGAAGCACGACGATGGGCGGCCTTACCAGTGCCGCGCCCGCTTCGTCGTCGACGCGTCGGGCCGCGATACGCTGCTTGCCAACCGGCTCGGCACGAAGCAGCGCAATAAAAAGCACAACAGCAGCGCGCTCTACGCGCACTTCCGTGGAGCGCACCGCCATCCCGGTGCCAACGAAGGCAATATCACTGTCTATTGGTTCGAGCACGGCTGGTTCTGGTTCATTCCGCTTTCCGACGGCGCGACAAGTGTCGGCGCCGTTGTCTGGCCTCACTATTTGAAGCGCCGGGCGCGCGGCATGTCGCTCGACGCGTTCTTCCTCGAGACGATCGCCATGTGTCGGCCGCTGGCGGAGCGGCTCGAAGACGCGGAACTCGTGACCGCTGTCGAAGCGACCGGCAACTTTTCGTATTCAGGTGAGGTGACGCATGGGCGCAACTTCGTGTTGCTCGGGGATGCGTTCGCATTCATCGATCCGGTGTTTTCATCGGGCGTGATGCTGGCGATGCAAAGTGCGTTTATCGGTGCCGAGGCGGTCGATACTTGCCTGCGCGATCCGGCCCGCGCGAACGCCGCGCTCGCGCAGTTCGATCGGCGCGTGCGTCACGGGCCGAGGGAGTTCGCCTGGTTCATCTACCGCATGACTTCGCCGACGATGCGCAACCTCTTCATGAATCCGCGCAACGTTTTCCGGGTCAAAGAGGCGCTACTGTCGCTGCTCGCGGGCGATATTTTCGGCGACACCCCCATCTGGCCGTCGCTGCGTGCGTTCAAGATCATCTATTACTTGTCGGCGCTCGCCGATGCGCCTAATTCGTTGCGTGCCTGGCGCGCTCGCCGGCGCATGCTGCGGCAAGCCGACGACGCGAAGATGGCGGCTGGGTGAGGGGCTCGATGTCGGTCCCGTTCCTCGAGCTCGTTTGCCTGGAGCACGCGCGGCTTGCGGCTCTCCTCAGAGCGCAGCCGACGCACGCGCGAGGCGAGGCGCTCGCGCGTGCGTTCCCGGGGGTCCTCGGCGCCGCCTGCTTCGGCGATCCCGCATGCTGGCCGCTTTTCGCCGATGCGGCGCCGCACCTTCCGCTCGCGCCCGGGCACATGGCACGGCTCCTACCCGCGTCCGACAGGGCGCGAGACGCGAGCGATGCCTGCTTCGAAATCTGGCAGTGCGATGCGGCCGATCTAAAGAGCGCGTGGCACGGCCCGCTCCATTATCGATTCAGCGAGTCAGCCGGCATCGTATACGGCAGCGTCTTAGTGCACGAAGCGGATGAGGGCAGGGTGCATGCGAGCGGCGCGACTCCGCTCGAGCGGGCGACCTACGCGGCGTATGAAGCGATTTTCAGCGTGCTTGACCAGCTCGATATGCGGCATCCGCTGCGAATTTGGAACGTGGTCCCCGCCATTAACGCGGAGCAGTTCGGCAGCGAGCGCTATCGGCAATTCAATACCGGCCGGCAGCGGGCGTTCAAGGCCTGTGGCCGCCCCGTCATCGATAGTGTGCCGGCCGCGAGCGCGCTCGGCGCCGCCGCGCACATCGCTGGCGATGCAGCCCCGGCGTTACCGCTCGTCGTCTCGTTCCTGGCCGCACGCTCGGCCTCGTGTCCCATCGAAAATCCACGACAGGTCAGCGCCTATCGCTATCCGGAGCAGTACGGCCCCAGCGCGCCGACGTTCGCTCGGGCAGCGGCATGGCGCAATCCGGGCGGTAAGCACTCGGCGCCCACGCTGTTCGTCTCAGGCACCGCGAGCATTGTCGGCCATGAGACGATCCACCGCGGGGACGTCCTCGCGCAGCTCGACGAGACGCTCGTGAACATCGGCGCCGTGCTCGGCGAGGCCGCGCGGCAAGGCCACGGCAATCCGCGGCTATCGGATCTCACTTTCAAGGTCTACGTGCGCGATCCGCACGACACGCACGCGCTCGCCGCCATCGACGAGGCGCTGCGTGCGCGCTGTGGTTCGCCGTTGCGGGCGCTCTACCTGCATGCCGATGTTTGTCGGGCAGACCTGCTGCTCGAGATCGAGGCGAGCGGAGGGCATCGTATCGAGGTGCTCGCGTGAGCGATACCGAACTGTCATCGACGGCACGCTTCGGCATCGGCTTTGCGCTGCGCAGAGTCCAGGCGCTGCATCAGCACGTCGTTTTCTACTTCGGCCTCTTGCTGCTGGCGATCGCGTGCCTCGCCTGGCTGCCTTTCGCGGCGGTCTTGCGGGTGCTGTTGCCGCGGCGAATCTCGCGCGTGCTCGGACGCGCCGTCATCCGGCACGTCTGGCGGATGTATTTCTGTGTGCTCTCGGCGCTCGGCGCGGCGCGCTTCGACCTGTCGGAACTCGCGACGTTGCGCGATGCGCCGCCGATGATTCTCGCACCCAATCATCCGACGCTGATCGACGCGATGCTCGTCGCGTCCCGAGTGCCGCGCCTCTGCTGCATCATGAAGGGCGCCATCGTCGACAACCTGTTTCTCGGGGCGGGCGCACGGCTCGCGGACTACATCGTCAACGATGCGCCGAAGGGTATGATCAAGGCTGCCGTCGACGATCTTCACCGAGGCCATCCGCTGCTGCTGTTCCCGGAAGGCACGCGCACCGAATCGACGCCCGTGAACCCGCTCAAGGCGGGGATCGGGCTCGTCGCGGCGCGCGCGAGCGCACCCGTGCAGACGCTCATCATCGAGGCCGGGTCGCCCTTTCTTGCAAAGGGATGGCATATCCTGCGCAAGCCGGCGTTGCCGCTCACCTATCGGGTGAGGCTCGGCCGTCGCTTTGCACCGCCGGCACGAGACCCCGATGCGGTGCGCGCCTTCGTTGCGCAACTACAGGACTACTACCTGACGGAACTCTCGAACGAGTCTCTAACGCGCTGATTGCCATCGACGAATCGCAACGCCATGCCGATGACCGACGCCTCCACCACGCATCTAGTCCTTATTCCGAGCTACAACCCCGGAGAGAAGGTGGATGACACCGTACGCCGCGCGCGTGAGCAATGGAATCCCGTCTGGGTGGTCGTCGACGGGAGCACGGATGGAAGCACCGCACGCCTCGAGTCGATGGCGAAGCAAGATCCTGGTCTGCGCATCATCGTTTTGCCGCGGAACCAAGGCAAAGGCGCGGCGGTGCTCGCGGGCCTCGACGAAGCGGCTGTGCAGGGTTTCACGCATGTGTTGACGATGGATTCGGACGGACAGCATCCGGCCAATCTGATCGGCACGTTCATGGCCGCCTCGATGGCGCGGCCTCAGTGCATGGTGCTCGGGTTGCCGAAGTTCGATGAGAGTGCGCCGCGCATTCGCGTGCTAGGCCGACGCATCTCGAACTTCTGGGCCGATCTCGAGACGCTTTGGGCCGGCGTTGGCGATTCGCTTTATGGCTTTCGCGTTTATCCCGTCGCGCCGCTGCGGGAGCTCATGCATGCCGGGCCCTGGATGCGGCGCTTCGACTTCGATCCCGAGGCTGCGGTGCGCCTCTGCTGGCGCGGCATCGAGCCGATCAACGTCGAGGCGCCCGTGCGCTACTTCAAGCGCGAGGAGGGCGGCGTCTCGCACTTCCACTACGTTCGCGACAATGTGCTGTTGACCTGGATGCACCTGCGGCTGGTTCTGGGCTTCGTGCTGCGATTGCCGCTGCTGATCGTTCGCCGCTTTTCACGGCTTGTGCGATAGGAATCGATAGGAAAAGCGCGCGTCGAGCGCGCGACATCATAGGTCCCATCTCGGATGAATCCAACAATAACGGTGAAAAAGAACGCAACCAGCGGACTTGGTTTTCCGCATCCCAAGGCATTCTGGTTTGGCGTCGCGGCCGTCGTCGCCGGCGTGCTCGCGCATGTGCCGATGTATGCGATGGGCAGGCAAATCGGCTATCGCCTGGCCGGCATGCCGATGGATTCGTCGATGGTGGCGGGGATGGTTGCCATTATCGTCGGTCTTGCCGCGAGTCTATACGGACTGGTTCCCCCTGCTGCGAGCCGGGACCATCGCGCTGCGTCGACGATTCGCGTGAGCGCGCTCGATGATGCATCGCTAGGCCCGGCCCATTACCGCCTGCTGCTGGCGATGGCTTTGGCCGTGACCATCGACGTCATGAAGCCGACCGCGCTGGCGTTCGTCATGCCGGGCATGACGCAGGAGTACGGGCTGCAATCGCCGCTCAATCCGACGGGCACGACGCCCGTGGTCTGGCTCGCGTTTGTCGCCATTACCGGAACGGTGATCGGTTCGTTCCTGTGGGGATGGCTGGGCGACAGGATCGGAAGGCGGGCGTCGATCCTTTATGCGGGGATCGCGTTCATGGGGACATCGATCTGCGGTGCGATGCCGAGCTTTTCGTGGAATCTCGTGATGTGCTTCATCATGGGGACGGCGGTTGGGGGAATGCTGCCTATTTGCTATGCGCTGCTCGCCGAGACCATCCCCGCTCGCCATCGTGGTTGGCTCATGATTCTGATCGGCGGGGACATCGCCGGCGCCTACGTGCTGACCAGCTGGCTGTCCGCCGAATTGGTGCCGATCTTTAGCTGGCGCATTCTTTGGCTGATCGGGCTTCCAACGGGCGCGCTTTTCATCGTGCTCAATCGGTGGGTCCCGGAGTCCCCGCGGTTTCTTCTTATGCACGGCCGAGACGAGCAAGCGCGCGCCATCATGGCCCGCTATGGTGCCTCGGTCGTCGAAGCCGAAACCATGCCGGAGCCACCGCGCACCGCTTCGCCCGCATTCGTCGCATGGAGTGAACTCTTGAGCGCCAAGCTTCGCCCGAGCACGGCCGTGGTCGGTTGCCTCGCGGCCAGCTCCGGGCTCGTTCTGTTCGGCTTCAATCTCTGGATCCCCACCAATCTGCGGATGCTCGGTTTTACCGAAGCCGATGCCATACTGAGGAATGCGGCGTTGATGGGGTTTCCGTTGACTTTCGTCGTCGCCGCGATGTACGGCTTCTGGAGCAGCAAGAGGACGATCGTCGTGCTGACATCGGTGACGGCGGTTGCCCTCTTTGCATTCGCTTTAGGCGGAAATCAGATCATGCAGCATCGGGCCCTTCTGTACGTGTTGTTGATCGTGCCCATTTGGGGCATCAGCTCTGTCGTGGCCGTGCTCTCGGTCTATAGCTCGGAGATTTATCCGACCGCCATCCGCTCTCGAGGAACCGGCTATGCCGCCGGCGCAAGCAAGGCAGGCGGCGTGGCGATCATCGCATCGACAGCGGTGGGTTTCGCCGCGCCGTCGATCGCGAGCATCGCATTAGTGGGGGCTGTCTCGATGACGCTGAGCGCGCTCCTAACCTTCGTCTATGGTAAGGAGACGCGGAAGCTGCGGCTGGAGGAAATCGACCGGCGCGAATCGAGGATAGCGGCCTAGCCGGTTAGCAAACCACGGGCGAATGATCGTGCCTTGAGCAAGGTACGCCCGGCGCCTTCGCGCGAGACGATCGGGTACCATGCGCAAGAGTGCGTCGACGCATAACGGAGAGAAAGGCATGACGGATGGTTCTGCAGCGGCTCAGAGAACAGCGATCGTGACGGGCGCCGGAAGCGGGATCGGACGCGCCGCGGCGACTGCGTTGCTGAGAGACGGATGGAATGTGGCGTTGCTCGGACGCCGGATTGAGCCGCTCAACGAAGTGGCCGACGATCCGGCCTTCGCCGGGCGCGCTTTCGCTCAGTCCTGCGATGTGGCCGATGCCGCGGCCGTCGAGCGGACGTTCGCCGCGGTCGTCGAGCGATTCGGTCGGCTCGATCTCCTTTTCAACAACGCGGGCTTGTCGAACCCGCCCGGACCGTTCGAAGACTGGCGCCCCGAGCAATGGAGAGCTGTCGTCGACGTCAATCTGAACGGCATGTTCTACTGCCTTCAACAGGCATTTCGCATCATGCGCTCGCAGCGGCCGATGGGCGGGCGCATCATCAACAACGGCTCGATCTCGGCCAGCGCGCCGCGACCGAACTCGATCGCTTATACGGCGACCAAGCATGCGGTCAAGGGCATGACGAAAAGCGCGTCGCTCGACGGTCGCAAGTATGACATTGCGGTCGGTCAGATCGATGTCGGCAATGCGCGCACGCCGCTCGCCGCGCGAATGGAAAATGGCGTGCCGCAAGCGAACGGGGAGATCGCGGCCGAGCCGATGATCGACGTCGAGATCGTCGGCCAGTCGGTGCTGTATATGGCCAATCTGCCTCTCGAGGCGAATGTGCTCTTTCATACGGTCATGGCCACGAAGATGCCGTTCGTCGGGAGAGGCTAGGTCGACCTTCGATGTCGTGCGCGAAAGCGCGGCGGTGAGTTCAGTTTCTAGAAGATCGACCTGTCGTTTCCGTCCAACGAAATGGAGGCGCCCATGTTCAATGCAATCCTCGTCGATAAAAATGACGATCGCTATGAAGCCGAACTCGCAACGCTCGATGAGTCTCGTCTGCCGCCCGGCGACGTCATCGTCGACATCGCCTACAGCACGCTGAATTACAAGGACGCGCTTGCCATCACCGGGAAAGGCCCGGTCATTCGCAGCTTCCCGATGGTGCCGGGCATCGATCTGGCGGGGACGGTCAAGAACAGTGAGCATCCGGCATTCGCCGCAGGCGACAGCGTGCTCTTGAACGGGTGGGGCATCGGCGAAGAGCATTGGGGCGGCCTCGCGCAAAAGGCGCGTGTTCGCGGCGATTGGCTGACTCCGCTGCCGCAAGGGCTTTCGCTGGAGCAGACGATGGCGATCGGCACAGCCGGCTATACGGCGATGCTCTGCATCATGGCGCTCGAGCGACATGGGCTCGAGCCGGCGCAAGGCGACGTGCTCGTGACAGGCGCGAGCGGCGGCGTCGGCGGCATGGCCATCGCGTTGCTTGCGAAGCTAGGCTATCGCGTAGTCGCATCGACGGGCCGCCTGCAAGAGTCCGATTATTTGCGCGAGCTCGGGGCATCCGAGATCATCGATCGACGCACACTATCCGAACCGGGACGCCCCTTGCAGAAGGAACGCTGGGCGGCTGCAATCGATTCGGTCGGCAGTCATACGCTCGCCAATGTCTGCGCGAGCGTGCGCGCGGACGGCGCCGTTGCGGCCTGCGGGCTTGCACAAGGGCTCGATTTTCCGGCGACCGTCGCACCGTTCATCCTGCGCGGGGTGAGCCTGCTTGGCGTCAACAGCGTTTTTCGACCCGCCGCACAACGGACCGAGGCATGGGGGCGGCTTGCGCGTGATCTCGACGCCGCGGCGCTCCGTGCGATGACGCGGACGGTCGGTCTCGCGGAGGCGATTCCCGCCGCCGGCGAACTGCTGAAAGGCGCGGTGAGGGGGCGTCTCGTCGTCGACGTCAATCGTTGAGCGGGGGCCTGAGCGGCATCGTGGGCGCGCGAATGCGCGCTCAATGGAGCGATTGCGACAATTGTTGGTCCCGAAGCCGAAGCACCGTCAAAGTGCCGCCGTCACGCTAATTTCGAGGCGGATACCGGGAGCCGGCAACTGCGCTTCGCACGTTGCGCGAGCAGAACTTGCGCCGGACGCAACCCACGCATCCCATGCCGCATTCATGCCGGCGAAGTCGCGATCGATATCGCGCAGCCAGACCTGTGCCGCCACCAGCATCGATTTGCTCGAGCCCACGCTCACGAGATACTCATCGATTTTTTCGAGGATCTCCCGCGTCTGTACCTGAGCATCGCCGTGGCGATCGTGGGCCGCGGAGCCAGCCACGTGAACCACGCCGTTGCGCAAAACGATGCGCGTGAGACGCGCTGTCGATGGCATTCGTCGAACGGGAGTCATTAGCGCTCCAATTCAATGGGCTACTGCAACCGTGGAGCCAACCGCGCTATCCGCGAAGCGTTCTATCGCAAATGGCTCGATCGGCAGCGAACTGCGCCCCGTCGTGATCAGCTCCGCGACGATGCGCCCTACCACCGGGCCGAGTTCGAAGCCATGCGCCGAAAAACCGAACGCGTGCACGAGTTTCGGCGCGGTCCGGCTGGCTCCAATGACAGGGATGCCGTCGGGCATGCACCCTTCGATGCCGGCCCACGTGCGATTGATTCCGACGCCGCATAGATGCGGAAACAAGCCGAGCACCGTGCGGGCGTTCGACGCCAACTGCGCGAAGTCTACCTCACCCGTACGCGAGGCCATATCGACCCGCCCGCGCACGCCGCC
>CAYPWK010000207.1:0-10028 GCA_964414365.1 uncultured Burkholderia sp. | reverse complement strand
GCGCCGCCCCTCGTCGCCAGCCGCCACGCGCTGCCCCTGTTGAGCGAGCCGCTGCACCACCCAGTTCGGGAGTTGCGCACGTTCAACCGGATCGATGCGCAACGCCACGCCGGCATCGGCAAGCGCAGTAAACCAAGCCGCTTTTTGCGTCGCCGCGTCGAGTCGCGGCAGCGTAACCATCAGCAGAACGTCGGGGTTGCCGCTCGAAGCAAGCACTTTCAGCGCATCGCCGCCGTCCTTGCCGGGCTTGCCCGACGGAATGCGCAGCTCGATCAGTTGCCGCTCGCCGAAAAGCGACATCGATTGGCTGGCGCCGATCAGCGCGCTCCAATCGAAGCTGCGCTCGACGGTGAACACTGAACGCTCGGTGAAGCCGCCCGCGCGCGCCGCTGCGCGGATGCGATCGCACGCCTCCTGAACGAGCAGATGCTCGTCGCCGTAGACGACATAGAGGCTTCCCAGCCCCTTGGCGAGATGCGCTTCGAGCGCGTCGAGTCGCAGTTGCATGCGGATGGGTACCGGTGCGGGAACGAGAGCGGCCGACGAACGATCAGAGCGGCGGAGGCGGCAGCGGCGCACGCGGCGCCACGCCCGGCACCTGCTGGCCCGGCCCCGGATGCAGCGAATGCACGACCGACAGACGCCGAGTCAGCTGATCGACCGCGTCATTTTGCATGTCCGCGTAGAGCAGTTCCGATTCCTGCGCCTTCGCAAGCGTGTACTGGTTGCTATAGGTCATCGCGCGATTCAATGCGATGACGCTCGGCGGAATCAGAAGGGTGCCGTCGGCGCCGGTCAGCGTGTAGCTGATCGCATAGTTGAGCTGATACTCCTCGGCGATACCGAGCGAGCTCAGCGTGAGCGTCGACTGGCCGCGGCTCTCGGTGACTCTCAGAATCGCGTCGGCATCGGCCGTCGAATCGACGATCACCGTGTCGCTGCCGCCTTGCACCATGCGCGCGATGCGCGCCTTGACGGGGGCGGGCGCACCCACGACCGCGAGCCGCTTGAACGCGTAGTCCTGCTGTCCACGCAGTTGAAAGCCGCACGCGCTCAGCATCATCGCGCCGCAAGCAAAGGCAAGAAACGATCGGCGAATCACATTGGCTCCTGGGAACTACGGAAGCGGGGGCGCATCGCGAGGCTCCGCGTCAGACAACGATGTTCACGAGCCGCCCCGGCACGACGACGATCTTCTTTGCCGGCTTGCCTTCGCCAAAGCGAGCGAACATTTCGTGCGCAAGCGCCGCTTGCTCGATGGCATTGCGCGACGCATCCTTAGCGATCGTCAGCGCCCCGCGAACTTTGCCGTTCACCTGCAGCACGAGTTCGATCTCAGCCTGCTCGAGCGCCTTTTCGTCGACCTTCGGCCACGGGGCATCGAGCATGGGGCCAAGCTCGTCGGCATAGCCGAGAGAGCCCCAGAGCGCATACGTGATGTGCGGCACAACCGGATAAAGCACGCGCAGCAAAACACCATAGCATTCGCGCACGACAGCCGGACGGCTGTCCTTCGCGCCTTCGAGCGCGTTGAGCATTTTCATCGCGGCCGAGACGACCGTGTTGTACTGCAGGCGCTGATAGTCGAAATCGGCTTGCTTGAGCACACCGTGAATCTCGCGCCGAAGCGTTTTGTCCGCTTCGGCGAGCGATGCGGCGTCGAACCCGTCACGCACCGTCAACGTCGCGCGATTCGCATGGGCGAACCCCCAGACGCGCCGCAAGAAACGACTCGCGCCCTCGACGCCGGCGCCCGACCACTCGAGCTGCTGTTCGGGCGGCGATGCGAACATCGTGAAGAGACGCGCCGTATCAGCGCCGTATTGATCGATGAGCAACTGCGGATCGACGCCGTTGTTCTTCGACTTCGACATTTTCTCAACGCCGCCGAGTTGAACCGGCAAGCCGTCTGAGTTCAACGTCGCCCCAATCGGACGGCCTTTCTCGTCGTGCGAAACCGTCACGTCGGCGGGGTTGTACCAGGTCTTCTTGCCGGACGGATCTACGCGATAGAAGGTTTCGTTGAGCACCATCCCCTGAGTCAACAGGTACTTGGCCGGATCGCCGAACTTGACGAGGCCCATGTCCCGCATCACCTTCGCCCAGAATCGAGAGTAGAGCAAGTGCAGAATAGCGTGCTCGATGCCGCCGATGTATTGGTCCATCGGCATCCAGTAGTCGGTGCGCGCATCAACCATTGTGGGCGCATCAGGACATGCATAGCGCGAGAAGTACCAGGCCGAATCGACGAAAGTATCCATCGTGTCCGTTTCGCGCTTCGCCTGCGCACCGCACTTCGGGCAGGTGCAATTGAGGAACGCTTCGGACTTGGCGAGCGGATTGCCGGTGCCATCGGGCACGAGGTCTTCCGGCAGCACCACGGGCAGGTCCTGCTCCGGCACGGGCACGTCGCCGCACGAGGGGCAGTGGATGATCGGAATCGGCGTACCCCAGTAGCGCTGACGTGAAATGCCCCAGTCGCGCAGCCGCCACGTCACCTGCTTGTCGCCGAGACCGAGCGCCTTCAAGTCCGCCGCGATCGCATCGACGGCGTCCTGGTGCGAGAGGCCGTCGTACTTGCCGCTTTGAATGCAGACGACGCCCTCTTTATCGGCATACCAGTCCTGCCACGCGTCGGTGGAATAGTCGAAGCCGGCCTTCGCGATGACCTGCTTGATCGGTAGGCCGTACTTTTTCGCGAACGCGAAATCGCGCTCGTCGTGCGCAGGCACGCCCATGACCGCGCCCTCGCCGTAGGTCATCAGCACGTAGTTGCCGATCCAGACCTCGACGCGCTCGTTCGTTAGCGGGTGCGTGACGAAGAAGCCCGTCGCCACCCCCTTCTTCTCCATCGTGGCGATGTCGGCCTCGGCCACGCCGCCATGCCGGCACTCGTCGATGAACGCCTGCAGCTCGGGCTTGTCTTGAACGAGACGTGCCGCGAGCGGATGTTCGGCCGCAATCGCGCAAAACGTCACGCCCATGATCGTATCGGCGCGCGTCGTGAACACGCGAAGCAGCTTTTTTTCGCCGTCGAGCTCATACGGGAACCCGAAGTTCACGCCATAGCTCTTGCCGATCCAGTTCTGCTGCATCACCTTCACGCGCTCGGGCCAGCCGAGACCCTCGAGATCGTTCAGCAGCTCGTCGGCATACTCGGTGATCCGCATGTAATACATCGGAATCTCGCGCTTCTCGACAACCGCGCCCGAGCGCCATCCGCGCCCGTCGATCACCTGCTCGTTTGCGAGCACGGTCTGATCGACAGGGTCCCAGTTCACGGTGCCTGTCTTTTTGTAGACGATGCCCTTCTCGAGCATCTTCAAAAAGAGCCACTGATTCCACTTGTAGTAGTCGGGCTTGCACGTCGCCACTTCACGCGACCAGTCGATGGCAAGCCCCATCGACTGCATCTGCCTCTTCATGTAGGCGATGTTGTCATAAGTCCATTTCGCCGGCGGCACGCCGTTCGCCATCGCCGCATTTTCCGCCGGCATCCCGAATGCATCCCAGCCCATCGGCATCAGCACGTTGTATCCGTTCATCCGCAAATAGCGGTACATCACGTCGTTGATCGTGTAGTTGCGCACGTGCCCCATGTGCAGCTTGCCCGACGGATACGGCAGCATCGACACGCAATAGAACTTCGGCTTGCCCGGAATCTCTTCGCTCCGGTAAGCATTGGACGCACGCCAATCTGCCTGGGCAGCGGCTTCGATGTCGGCGGGTAAGTATCTTTCTTGCATGGATGTGGTTTGGGCTGGTATCTCGTGGCGCTTCGACTCGCACCGGCCGTTTCGGCCAGTTCACCTCCGGGCGCACGGCTTCGGAAGCCGGCAGGAGATAACGGCGGTTGGAAAGCGCGTCCCCTCTCGCCGAGGGAAAGGGTCGATTATACCGTCGGCGGGGACGGTCAATGCGATATGGGACTTTGCGGGGCAGGCGGCTCCGTCACGAAGCCGATTCGTTCGAGCCCGGCCTGCTGAGCCGCGCCCATGACCTGCGCGATGATGTCGTAACGCGTGGCGCGCGCCGCGCGCAGGTGGATCTCGGGCGGCTGCGGCGCCTTGCCCGCGGCGGCCAGCGCCGCGCGCACGGCCTCGAGCGAAGACGGTTTGCCGTTCCAGTAGAGCTTGCCCGCATCGTCGATCGAAAGCGTGATCGTCTGCGGCGTCTGGCGCGCCGGCGCTGCAGCAACCTTCGGCAAATCGAGCCGGATGGCGTGCGTGAGCAGCGGCGCCGTAATGATGAAGATGACGAGCAGCACGAGCATGACGTCGATGAGCGGCGTCATGTTGATGTCCGCCATCGGTGCGGCTTCGTGATGGCCGTCGAATCCACCGAACGCCATCCTATGCCTCCCCTCCACCCGGGCGAGCGGGCAGCGAACGAGTATGAGCGCGCGAGTCGTTCATCGTTCGCTCCATTCGCTATGCCTGTAACTGCGCATCGCGCGGCCGATGCGTGGGCTCTTTGCCGGGCGCGCAGACATATGCGTGCAGATCGCGAGCGAAGCCGTCCAATTCCTCCGACAGCTGCCGCTGCAGGCGGCCGAGAATGTTGTAGCCGAGTACCGCGGGAATGGCGACGACGAGGCCGAATGCCGTCATGATAAGCGCCTCGCCGACGGGCCCGGCTACGTTCTCGATGACGGCCTGACCGCTCGCGGCAATGCTCGTGAGCGCATGGTAGATGCCCCAGACGGTGCCGAGGAGGCCGACGAAAGGCGCCGTGCTGCCGATAGAAGCAAGCAGGACGTGACCGAATTCGAGCCGGCGCCTTGAAGCCGTCAACGCCTGGCGCAGCGCCCGCGTAACGCGCTCCGATAGCTCGACTCGCGCAAGCAGCGCGGTGGGCGCATGGACTTGCCCGGCTTCGAGCGCGGCCTCCGCGAGCGGCGCGAAAACACGCTCCTTGTCCGCGCCGCGAATCGCGAGCACGGCGTCCGAAAGCGTCGACGCCTGCCAGAAAAGCGTCATGGCGCGCGGCCCCTGGCGCTTCGCTCGGACGAGCATCCAGCTTTTCGCAACGAGGAAGCACCAACTCGCCACCGACATCGCCAGTAGCAAATAAGCCACACCGTGCGTCACGGCGTCACCGGTTTCCAGGTAGTGAAGCATGCCGGTGTTCACGATTCGATCTTGAACTGAAATTCCGTTGTCCCAGTGCCGCTTCGACTTTCGGCTCCGCGGCTCGCTCGCCGAGTGTAGCGCACGAGACACGCGCGGCGTGTGACGCAACGGCCGAGATCGACGAAATCGGGAAAATCGCCCGGTCGACGGCGCATCAGCGCAGCCCGAGCACGTCCTGCATATCGTAGAAGCCCGGGTCGCGGCCGGCGAGAAAGCGCGCCGCGCGCAGCGCGCCTTGAGCATACGAAACGCGGCTCGACGACTTATGCGTGATCTCGATGCGCTCGCCTGCGCCCGCGAACAGCACGGTGTGGTCGCCGACGATGTCACCGCCTCTGATCGCCGAAAAGCCGATCGTCGACGGATCGCGCTCGCCGGTAATGCCGTGACGGCCATAGACGGCGCAATCGTCCAGCTTGCGGCCGAGCGCCCCCGCCACAGCCTCGCCCATCATTAACGCGGTGCCCGACGGCGCATCGACCTTGTGACGGTGATGCGCCTCGATGATCTCGATGTCGTAGCCTTGCGAAAAATAGGGCGCGGCGAATTCGAGGAGCTTCAGCGTCACATTGACGCCGATGCTCATGTTGGCCGCGAAGACGATGCCGATCTTCTCGCCCGCCCGCACCAGCGCCTGCTTTTGCGTCGCTTCGAACCCGGTCGTGCCGATGACGAGGTTCACGCCATGGCGTAGGGCCGCCTCGAGGTGCGCCATCGTTCCCTCGGGGCGCGTAAAGTCGATGAGGCAATCGGCGGCGGCAAGTACGCTCTCGATGTCGTCCGTGAGAACGACGCCGGTCTTCTTGCCGAGAAACGCGCCCGCGTCTTCACCTATCGTCGATGCGCCCTGGCGATCGAGCGCGCCGGCAAGCGTGGCGTCCGCATCGTTTAACACCGCTTCGATCAGCATCCGGCCCATCCGGCCCGATGCGCCCGCAATGGCGATTTTCATCGGCAACTTTTCCTCACGACGAACTGACGGACGAGGCCGGCCCCGCGCCGGTTCCCGACCCGTTGTTGCTCTCAGTGCCGGCTGGGCCGACAGGCTGGCTCTGGTCGGGCGCAGCGGGCTGCGGCTGACGATGGAACTGGAACTGCGGGACGGCACCGCCGGGACCGCCGGGCGCCGGGGTGCCCGAACGGACTGAAGGCGTCCCCCCGCCCGCTGGCGATGGCACTTGATTGACGGCACGGTTGGCTGCCTGCGCCGCTTGCGCATTCGCATCGGTGCCGGCAGCCGCCGCGGGTGCCGAGGCTTCAGCCGCGGCGGGTGCGCTCGCCGCCGAGGTCGCCGGTGCAGCGGCCGCTGCTGAAGAGCTGGCCGCGCTTGGGACGGCCCCAACCGCTTTCGCCTTCTTGCCGCGCTTGTCGCCGTCGATGTCGGCGAGCAATTCGAGCTCGGACGGCAGATCGTTGTCGCCCTCCCAGCTCGCGACGCGATCATCCTTGAAGTGCACGATGAAATCGCGCTGCTGCACGACCGATGTCGAGCCGCGCTTGAAATAGAACAGATAGTCCCAACGATCGGCATGGAACATGTCGGTCAGAAGCGGCGTGCCGAGCGCGCTTTTCACATCGGCGCGCGTCATGCCCACATGCATCTTCGCGGCAGCCTCTTTCGATACGAAGTTGCCCTGAACGACCGTGATCCGATAAGGCGTGATCCTCTGCGCGACGCGCTGCGTGAGGCTATCGTAGGTCGAGCATCCGGCGAGGACGGCAAGCGCTGCCGCAACGGCGAGAGCGCCGCGCGTCAAGCTGTTCCTTCGGCTCCCCCGATACGTCTTCAAAACAAAATTTCGACTCATTTCACCCACCGTGCGCGCCTCCTTCGCATCCTTGAGCCTCTTTTCGCGTTCAACGAGGTCGCGCGAGTTTCACCGAAGATGACCGGAAAAGCAAAAAACCATTACCATTGGAGCCCTGCATTGTACTCTAGGGACGCCGACCCATGACCAATCCTACGGATCTGAAAAATATAGGGCTCAAGGCGACTCTACCGCGCCTCAAGATCCTCGAGATCTTCCAGCGCAGCGCCGTGCGCCACCTGACGGCGGAAGACGTTTACCGCAACTTGCTGCAGGAGCAGCTCGATATCGGTCTTGCCACCGTCTACCGCGTGCTCACGCAGTTCGAGCAGGCTGGACTGCTTTCGCGCAGCAACTTCGAATCCGGCAAGGCTGTTTTCGAGCTCAACGAAGGGAAGCATCACGACCATCTCGTCTGCATCGACTGCGGGCGCGTGGAGGAGTTCTTCGATCCCGAGATCGAATCGCGTCAGCACTCGATCGCCGAAAGCCGCGGCTTCAAGCTGCAAGAACATGCGCTCGCGCTCTACGGCGCCTGCACGAAAGAGAACTGTCCGCACCGGAAGCACTGAGCCCAATAAACGCAAGTGGCGCGAGCATACAGTCGCGCACGACTCGCCATTGGGCCGGGTTCAAAGTTGAGCCGCCTACCGCACAGCGCCCGGCACGCAAATCGTCGAAACATTGAAGAGCCACCCGTGAAGCGAAGGTGGCTCTTCTCGTTGGTTGCATGAGACGTGCGCGGCAAGAGAAGCGAAGCCGGCCGCCGGCCCCCCAGGCGAAACAGCACCGGGCCGAAGCGGCGGCGCGTGCGTTTACTTGGCCGTGGCGAGCGCGACGGCTGTATCGAGCATGCGGTTCGAGAAGCCCCACTCGTTGTCGTACCAGCTCGACACCTTCACGAGACGGCCCGACACTTTCGTGAGCGTCGCATCGAACGTCGACGAGGCCGGATTGTGATTGAAGTCGACTGAGACGAGCGGTGCATCGTTGTAGCCGAGGATGCCCTTCAACGCACCACCTTCCGACGCTTCCTTCATGATCGCGTTGATCTCATCAACCGTCGTATCGCGCTTGGCGATGAACGAGAGGTCGACGATCGACACGTTGATGGTCGGAACGCGGATCGCATAACCGTCGAGCTTGCCGGCGAGTTCGGGCAGCACGAGGCCGATCGCCGAGGCGGCACCTGTCTTCGTCGGGATCTGGCTATGCGTGGCCGAGCGCGCGCGGCGCAGGTCCGAGTGGTAGACGTCGGTCAAGACCTGGTCGTTCGTGTAGGCGTGAATCGTCGTCATCAAGCCGGACTCGAGACCGATCTTCTCATTGAGCGGCTTCACGAGCGGTGCGAGGCAGTTCGTCGTGCACGATGCGTTCGAGATGACGGTGTGCTCGGCTTTCAGCGCGGTATGGTTCACGCCGTAGACGATCGTCGCGTCGACGTCCTTGCCGCCCGGCGCTGAGATCAGCACCTTCTTCGCGCCGGCCGCGATGTGGGCACTCGCCTTTTCCTTCGACGTGAACAAGCCCGTGCACTCCATCACGACGTCGACGTTGAGCTCGCGCCACGGCAGCTCTGCCGGATTGCGATGCGCGAGCACGCGGATCTTGTCGCCGTTCACGACGAGGAAGTCGCCCTCCACGGCGACTTGCCCCGGAAACGGGCCGTGCGCCGTGTCGTACTTCGTCAGATGCGCGTTGGTGTTCGCATCGCCGAGGTCGTTGATCGCGACGATCTCGAGATCGTGCTTCTTGCCGCTCTCGTAGAAGGCGCGCAGCGTGTTGCGGCCAATCCGGCCATAACCGTTGATTGCAACGCGAATCGTCATGCTGTTTCTCCTGATCTTGGGCTGAAAAATACCTTCGATACTCGAAAGCCCGCCGTGCGCCGTGGACACGGCCGCGCGGGCGTTCGCCGCTCTCGTCCTCTTTTATGAATCGAGCGCCGCCTTTGCTTGCGCAACGACATGCTCGACCGTGAAACCGAAGTGCTTGAACAGCACGCCGGCCGGGGCCGATTCACCATACGTGTCGATACCGACCACGCCACCCTCGAGCCCGACGTACTTTCGCCAGTAGTCGGTCACGCCTGCCTCGATCGCCACGCGGCGCACGCCCTTCGGAAGCACGCGCTCGCGATAGTCCGGGTCCTGACGGTCGAAGACCGTCGTCGACGGCATCGACACGACACGCGCGCCAATGCCTTCTCGCGCGAGCGGCTCGATCGCCTTCAAGGCGAGTTCGACTTCCGAGCCGGTCGCAATCAGGATAATTTTGCGCGCGACGATCTCGTCGTTCCAGTCGCGCAGCACATAGCCGCCCTTCGAGATATTGGCGATCTGCGCATCGGTGCGCGTCGCGAACGCCACATTCTGGCGGCTGAACACGAGGCATGACGGCCCCCGATGCTCGACGGCCTGCGTCCACGCAACCGCCGTCTCCACTGTATCCGCGGGGCGCCAGAGCTGCAGGTTCGGGATCAGGCGCAAGCTGGCAAGATGCTCGATCGGCTGGTGCGTCGGGCCGTCCTCGCCGAGCCCGATGGAATCGTGGGTGAACACGAAGATTGACGGCGCCTTCATGAGCGCGGCGACGCGCAACGCATTGCGGCTGTAGTCGGAGAACGTCAGGAACGTGCCGCCGAACGGCTTATAGCCGCCATGCAGCGCGATGCCGTTGATGATGGCGCTCATGCCGAATTCGCGAACGCCATAGTTGATGTGGTTGCCCCACTGGATGCCGGCCGCTGCGCCCTCAGCCGCGCGCACGGGCGTGCTCGCCTTCCAGTTGGTGAGGTTCGAGCCGGTCAGGTCGGCCGAGCCGCCGAGCAACTCGGGTAGCGCCGCGGCGAGCCCTTCGATGGCTTGCTGCGACGCCTTGCGCGTGGCGACCGTCTCTGCACGCTCGTTCGCGCCGGCGATGATGGCCTGCGCCTTCGCAGCCCAGTCGGCGGGCAATTTGCCCGCGGTGCGACGCTCGTACTCGGCCGCCTCCTGCGGATACTTCGCGCGGTATTGCGCGAAGGCGTCGTTCCATTGCGCTTCGTTGCGCTTTCCTTGCTCTTTCGCATCCCACGCCGCGTAGACTT
>CAYPWK010000206.1:0-10049 GCA_964414365.1 uncultured Burkholderia sp. | reverse complement strand
ATGCCTTTGCGCTTCATGGTGTATTTATTCCTGCGTCAGTCGTGGATTTGCTCGAAAACGTGGTCGACACCACTTCGCCAATCGGGTAACGACAGCCCAAACATCGTCGTCAACTTACCGCAATCGAGCCGCGAATTCGCGGGGCGCTTCGCGGGGAGCGGGTATTCATGGGTCGAAATCGCCTGGATATCGGACGCGCGCAGTTTCAGCTCGAGCCCGCGCGCTTGCGCAAGCGCCACGACATGGCGGGCATAGTCGCACCAATTCGTCTCGCCGGATGCCGCGAGGTGGTAAGTACCAAACGCGAAGTGCTCGCGGTCCGCGAAATAGCGCGCCACCAAGTGCGCTGTGACATCGGCGATCAACGCGGCCGACGTCGGCGCGCCTACCTGATCGGCAACGATGCGGAGTTGGTCCCGCTCCCGCGCCAAGCGCAGGATCGTCTTGAGAAAATTGCCGCCGTGTGCGCCGACGACCCAGCTCGTCCGCAGGATCAGATGCCGTGCGCCGCTCCGTCGAACCGCATCTTCGCCTTCGCACTTGGTCGTCCCGTAGACCGACTGTGGATTGACCGGAGCATCCTCACGGTACGCCTGCGTCCCGGTACCCTCGAACACGTAATCGGTCGAGTAGTGAACAAGAGCCACATTCCGCGCGGCGGCCCACTCGGCCATCACTCCGGGCGCTGCCGCGTTGACCGCCCGCGCTTGCTCCGGCTCGCTCTCGGCCTTGTCCACCGCGGTGTAGGCGGCTGGATTGACAAGCAGGTCCGGTTGAAGGCGATCCAGCGCCGCGACGATGCTCGCCCGATCACAGAGATCCATGTCGCGACGGGTGACGGCCACCACCTCTCCGAGCGGCGCGAGCGAGCGCCGCAGTTCGAAGCCGACCTGGCCGTTCGCACCAGTAATCAGGATGCGCGGCGGCGTCATGCCGCGTATTGGCGCTCGATCCACATGCGGTACTGGCCGCTCGTGACGTTCTGCACCCACGACTGATTCGACAGGTACCACTCAACCGTCTTGCGGATGCCGGTCTCGAAGGTTTCAGCAGGCTTCCAGCCGAGCTCACGCTCGAGCTTGCGGGCATCAATCGCGTAACGCCGGTCGTGGCCCGGACGGTCCTTGACGAAGCTGATCTGCGACGCATACGACTGACCGTCCTTACGCGGCTGCAACTCGTCGAGGATGCTGCAGATCGTGCGCACGACTTCAAGGTTCGGCTTTTCGTTCCAGCCGCCCACGTTGTAAGTTTCACCGAGCTTGCCGTTCGCCAGCACCGTGCGAATCGCCGAGCAGTGATCCTTCACGTACAGCCAGTCGCGAATCTGCTGACCGTCGCCATAGATGGGCAGCGGCTTGCCGGCGAGAGCATTCAGGATTACCAGCGGAATTAGCTTTTCCGGGAAATGATACGGACCGTAGTTGTTCGAACAATTGGTTGTCAACACCGGCAGTCCATACGTATGGTGCCATGCGCGCACCATGTGATCGGACGCGGCCTTGCTCGCCGAATACGGGCTGTTCGGCTCATACGCATTGGTTTCGGCAAACGGCGGATCGTCCGCCTTTAGCGTGCCGAACACTTCGTCGGTCGACACATGTAGGAAACGGAACGCCTGGCGCTCGTCTTCAGCAAGCCCGACCCAGTACGCGCGCACCGATTCGAGCAGGTTGAACGTGCCGACGACGTTCGTCTGGATGAAGTCACCGGGACCGTGAATCGAGCGGTCGACGTGGGATTCGGCCGCGAAGTTGATGATCGCGCGCGGCCGATACTCAGATAGCACTTGAGAGACAAGTGATCGGTCACCGATGTCGCCGCGTACAAAGTGATGTCGCGAATCATTGTTCAACGACTTCAGCGTGTCCAGGTTCCCGGCGTAGGTGAGCTTGTCGAGATTGACAATCGGCTCCTCGGACCCGGCAAGCCAGTCGAGCACGAAGTTACCGCCGATGAATCCCGCTCCCCCAGTGATAAGCAACATTTAGAACCAGCCCCTTAAATTTAAATGTGCGTCCAAAGGACGCTCTATGCTCAAATTGGAAGATGAAAGTCCCAAGCGTAGCAAGCCGAGGCGCGCGGCTTGCCACGTAGTATCTACCTTGCTTACTTGAACGACTGCACGCCCGTCACCACCGGATACGCCACCGAGAAGAACAAATTCAGAACCTTCTGCACTTCGGTAACCGGCGCATTTGAGACATAAAGCAAGTCCTTGTTATCGATCATGAAACTCTGAGCGACAAAGAACGAATTTGGGTCCCGCAAGTCCACGCGATACACCACGGGCACCTTGCCCTCCGCTGTCGTGCGTACCGGTTGAATCGGCCACTGCAACGCGTTGGCATCCTCAAATCGGAAAATGAACACGCCTCGCACGTCCGAGCGCGCATCCTGCAACCCGCCAGAGCGGGCGAGCGCTTGCGCAAGCGTAATCCCCTGCGCCTCGAAATTGACCTCCTCATTCTTGCCAGTCGCACCAAGCGCCATAAAGCTGTACGGCTGAAAAAGTGCAGTCACCACGTCCCCGGCGCGCAGCGGAACATTCTGGCGCGGGTCGCGAATAACGGCTGGCAGCGGCATCGAAGCGACGGTGTTGCCACGTGTGATCTGAACGGTGATCTTGTCGATCGCATCGCGCAAACCGCCAGCGCTTGCCAATGCGTCCAGCAACCGTTCCCCGCGCGCGGTAAGCTGCATGCGAGTACTGCTTGCGACATCACCGACGACCGTCACATACGAAGTGACATTGTGCGAGAGCCTTACAAGCACTTGCGGGTTATGCGCCATGTTCTTGAGGCGCTCGGCGATCTCTCGCTGCAATTGGGTTGGCGTACGTCCTTCCGCCTTGACAGAGCCAATAAATGGAACAGTGATGTTCCCGTTACCGTCGATCATCTGATCAGGAAGCACTGTCGCGTGAGAAGTGTTCAGCCCACCTTTTAGGTCGACCGTCCCTGCGCCAAAAAGCGTGGCAGGCGGCGCCTCCCATATCGTCACTTCAACGGTGTCACCGATGCCCAGCCGCTGTTGAAACGCGGTGTCGTCGCCCAGTGTGTCGGCAAAGTCGCCGCGCGTCCGCTCGGCAAAAAGCTTACGCGCAACGTCGTCAGTCACATCAACGACCTGGATGCCAGACAGGTTCGACGGTTGCGCGGCTGCATCAATCTGCGAGCGGCTTGGGCCAGAGGTAGGAATACTACCCGCACAGCCAGCGAGCAACGCAATGCCCCCGAGAACCGCAACCAAGAACGCACTACACGACAATCGCGACATTGCTAGAAAGGCTGATAAATTATTTGTCCGGCGCGAAGAGCCGCGCGATGGGACCGATTCAAAAGGCACCACATGTGATCGGTGCATCCGAGACTGAATACGCCCTGGCACCCGCTAGGCCACAACAGGGAGCCGTCGCGCTGCACTTCTGGATGCGTCGCCGTTCGGCCTTGGCGGCACGCTAATTCGACGTCGGCGCGCATTGTCGCACGTTCTTCGTTGAAATAGAATGCCGCGGACGCTGGGCAGGAATGTCCTCGCACAACAACATGCCAAGAGCCTTGCACTTACGTGTCGATGATTTTTCTCGATATCACGCGCCTTCTGTCGCGCCTTTACAAAGAATTCCTGCCAACCGGCGTCGACCGCGTGGGCCTCGCCTATATAGAGCGGTACGGCGCAGGGGCGCGTGCGGTGCTGAGCGAACGGGGTTTTTCGGCTGTTTTAACAGAAAGAGATTCGCAAGAAACGTTCGAGTTGCTCCTATCGTCCGTTTGTGATCGCCACGCCATTCGCAAGTTGGTGGTGCGTGCGTGCGTTAATCAGGTGCGTGACAAAAATATTAAGCGCTCCATTTTGTTGCACACCAGCCACAATGGCATGGAATTTCAACGCTATTACCGCGCAATGGCACGGCGAAATGCGCGTTCCGTGTTCATGGTGCATGACTTGATTCCGCTCACCCATGCGGAATACTGTCGCCCAGGCGTTGACGACACCCATCGGCAGCGCATTCACACCGCGCTGCGGCACGCCGATGGTCTCATCGCCAACTCACGGGACACGCTCGATTCACTCGTCGCCGAGGCCGATCAGGCAGGGCTGCCGCTACCGCCGAGCGTGGTAGCGCCGCTTGCCTCGGGCATCGTCGCGCGGCGGCAAAGCGCGAATCCGCTCGATGCCCCCTACTTCGTCATGCTCGGCACCATCGAACCGCGCAAGAACCACTGGTTCATGTTGCACGTCTGGCGCAGGCTGGTCGAAAAGCATGGCTCGGCGGCGCCAAAGCTCGTGGTTATCGGGCGCCGCGGCTGGGAGTGCGAAAACGTCATCGACATGTTCGAGCGCTGCGCCAGCCTGCGAGGCGTCGTGATTGAGGAAGCCGACTGTTCCGACGACCAACTCCACACCTGGCTCGAACATGCTCGTGCACTGCTCTTCCCGTCGTTCGTCGAAGGCTACGGCATGCCGCTCGTCGAATCGCTGGAGTTGCGCGTGCCCGTGTTGGCAAGCGACCTCACCGTTTTTCACGAGATTGCCTCGGACATCCCCGATTATCTCGACCCGCTCGACGGTCCCGGCTGGTTAGCGCGCATTGAACAGTACGCGCAGCCGGATAGCCCGGAGCGCTCCGCCCAACTCAAGCGTATCGAACGCTTTCGCGCGCCCACATGGGCCGAACATTTCGACAGCGTCGACCATTTCTTGGCATCGCTCAACTGATATGAGCGATTCGGCTACCCCTCGCCAGCCTGGGCGCCTCCGGACCTTCGAGCTGCAAGCGATCACGCGCCGCAGACGCGCTGTCGCCTGGCTGGGAGGCCGATCAGACAACATCCTGATTGACAGCTTGCCTGGCCGCATCGCATCACGGCTTGCGCACATGCTGCGGATCTCCACCAATATCGCTTGGCCGGGCCCGCTCTTGCCGCGCCGGGACCGCAGCGCGCCGCCAGTTTCGTGGTTTGTGATGCCGCGCGGCGAGTTGTCGCCGCTGACATTCATCGAAGAGATCAACAAAGCGCTCGAGGCCGACCCTGACGCGGGGACGTCCTCCGACATATCGACGCTGATGCAGCGCGTGCTCGACTCGAACGCCCTGGATCCCGACCAACAAGCGCCGAGTTGCGCCCCTGCACTACTTGAACCGGCCCGTGGTACGCGGGTACTGCTGATCGACGAGCGCACCTCGGCTCCGCACTCGGGTGCAACGACGCGTGAACGCAGCGAGGCATTCAACCGCATGATCGAAGCAGCGCGCGCCACACATCCCGATGCGGAGTTCTGGCTCGCACGCACGGCCGCGCCGGGCAGCGGCCGCTGGCTATCGTCTTCGGTACGCACGCTGCCGACCGGCACGCAAAGACTGGACACTCGATATTCGTTGTGCGCGACGGTGCGCCATGTCGATCACGTGTATGCCATCACGGCTCCCGAAGGGATGCATGCGCTGCTAGCCGGGGTATCGGTGCATACCTTCGGCGCACCGTATTACGCGGGCTGGGGGCTGACGGACGACCACTGCTCGCTGCCCGGCCGCACAGCACGTCCCACGCTTTCAGCGCTCTTCGATGTCGTCTTCCTGCACTTTGCGTGCTATCTGGACCCGGCGACGCACGCGCCCGGCAGTCTCGACGCGTTGCTCGACAGCATTGAACTGCAGCGCGACGTTGCGCGCCGATTCCAACACCTGCGTGACGTCGCCGGCGTGCGCTTTCAATGGTGGAAGCGCCCATTCGCCACGCCGTTCCTCACAGCCGCGAGCGGCTCCCTGCGCTGGGTCCGCGAGGCGGCCGATGTACGTCCTGGCGAGTACGCGGCACTGTGGGGCGCGCGCAGCGCGGACGGCCTGCCCGAAGGCGGGAATCACATAAGAATCGAGGACGGCTTCCTTCACTCGAACGGGCTCGGTTCGGACATGATTGCGCCGCGCAGCCAGGTGGTCGACACGCGCGGCCTTTATTTCGATCCGAGCCGTCCGAGTGACCTGACGGTGCTGCTCAATGAAACCGTCTTCGCTGACGCGGAACTCGCGCGCGCCGCGGCGCTGCGCGCGCAGATCGTCCAGTTCGGACTGACCAAGTACAACCTGGGCCGACGCAAGCCGACGTGGCAAGCGCCGGCCGGCAAGCGTGTCGTGCTGGTCCCCGGCCAGGTGGCCGACGACGCTTCCATTCGTCTCGGCACACGCGGGATTGCCACCGCTGAAGCGCTGCTGCGCGAAGTGCGCGTTCGCCGCCCCGACGCATTTGTCGTCTACAAGCCGCACCCGGACGTGCTATCCGGCAACCGCAACGGACTCGTCGACGCTCAGCGTCTGGCGGAAGTCGTTGATACCGATTCCGATATGGTTTCGCTGATCGACGCGGCCGATGAGGTCCACACGTTGTCCTCGCTTGCCGGCTTCGATGCGTTACTGCGTGGCAAGGCCGTCTACACGTACGGACTACCGTTTTACGCGGGCTGGGGCCTCACGCACGACGCGCTCGCACCGTTTCCGTGGCGTGAGCGCCGCCTCTCTCTCGACATGCTGACGGCGGGCGTGTTGCTGCGCTACCCAATTTACTGGGACTGGCGTCTGCGACTGTTCACGACCCCGGAGGCAGTGGTCCGCGAACTGGCACCGCACGCGGCGCGTCCGCTCATGCGGGTGAGCGGCGACCGCACTCGTCCCCTTCGAAAAGTGGCTCGCTGGACCCGCAATGCGTTGCGCCATCTGTCATGGCGCCGACAACAAGCCATCAATGAGCAGCGATCCTGAAATATCGTGCGCGCCCACCCAAACCTGATCTTCTCGAGAATGGCGATACAAGCATGAACCTCTATCCAGTCGTGCTGTGCGGTGGCAGCGGCACCCGTTTGTGGCCCATGTCGCGAGGCGGCTTCCCGAAGCAGTACTTGAAGCTCACCGGCGAGCAGACCCTGGTCCAGCAAACCGCGCTGCGCCTGCGCGGCATCGCCGATATCGCGGCGCCGATCGTGGTCACGAACAACGAGCAACGTTTCCTCGTCGCCGAGCAGCTGCGTCAGGTCGGCGTGAATCCGTCGTCGATCGTGCTCGAGCCCGTCGGCCGCAACACGGCGCCCGCGGTCGCGGTGGCCGCGCTGCTCGCGGTGCACGAATCGCCGGACGCGCTACTGCTCGTCTTGCCGTCCGATCACGCGATCCGCAACGAGGCAGCATTTGTCGAAGCCGTGCAAGCGGCAACGAACGTGGCGCGCGATCACTACCTCGTCACGTTCGGCATTACACCGACCGAACCGCATACCGGCTACGGCTACATCCGCCGCGGCGCGGCGCTCGCGGACGGCGGCAACACTTATGCGGTGGCCGCGTTCGTCGAAAAGCCCAATGCCGAAACGGCACACCGTTTCGTGCACGAAGGCGGTTATTTCTGGAATAGCGGCATGTTCATGCTCTCGGCGGCCGCCTACATGGAAGCGCTCCGGCGTCACGAACCGGACGTCGCCCGGCAAGCCGAGTTGGCGCTCAAAGCCGCGAGGCGCGATTACGATTTCGTGCGCCTCGACGCGGACGCCTTCGCAGCGAGCCCCAACATCTCCATCGACTACGCGGTCATGGAAAGGACTGATCGCGCGGCCGTGATCGCCACCACGGACCTGGGCTGGAACGATATCGGCTCCTGGGGCGCGCTCGCGGAACTTGCCGAAGCCGACCACGCAGGCAACGCGCTGATCGGCGACGTGCTGGCCGAGTCGGTGTCGAACTCGTATGTCCGCGCGGAGCACCGCATGGTGGCAGCAATTGGGCTCGATAACGTCGTGATCGTGGAAACGGCCGACGCCTTGCTCGTCGCTCACCGCGACAAGGTGCAGGACGTCAAGCAGATCGTCGAGCGACTGAACGCGTCCGGACGGCAAGAATCGGTCACGCATCGCCGCGTGGTACGCCCGTGGGGTTCGTACGAGGGCATCGACCGCGGTGAGCGCTTCCAGGTCAAGCGCATTGTCGTCAGCCCCGGCGCGCAGTTGAGTCTGCAGATGCATCACCATCGCGCCGAGCACTGGATCGTCGTCAAGGGCACCGCACTCGTCACCAACGGGGACAAGCAGACCTTCCTTACGGAGAACCAGTCAACTTATATCCCGCTGGGCATCACGCATCGTCTGGCGAACCCGGGCAAGATTCCACTTGAACTCATCGAAGTGCAATCCGGCGCCTACCTTGGTGAAGACGACATCGTGCGTTTCGACGATACCTATGGACGGGCACCCAGCGCGTGATGCCAAGCCGGGCGATACGATTCAGCCGGACGAGCAAGGGTCTGCGATCGGCCCCTTGCTACCGATCCGCCGCTAGCCAACAGCAACGCGCAATATGATGCCTAGCGTGCCAGCTACGGGATGAATGCCTTCGCACCGAAAGGCCGCCTCACAAAAAAAGCGTTCGAGGCGGCCTCTGGCCGGCCGGTGCCCTACGAGATTGTCACGCGCCGGCCCGGCGATATCGCCGAGTGCTTCGCCAATCCGGCAACCGCCGAGAAGCTGCTTGGCTGGAACGCGCTATTTGGGATCGATCGGATGTGCGTCGATCACTGGCGCTGGCAAGCGAAGAATCCGCGCGGATTCCAGTTGCCCCGCGTTGCGCCTCGGCAGACGGAATATGCGCCAGCGCAGCGCGGCGGGCTGCGGGAGGACTGCATCAAAACCGGTAAGACACCCCAATTTGCACCACCGGATACCACCGATACGGCGACACCTTGCTGCGCAGCTGTTGCAGGCCCGTCTGGACGATGACCTGGCTCTTCACCGGACCGGCCACCTTAGCCAGCCCCGGCGACAAGGTATACGAGACGTCGGGGATACCATAGGCGACCCCGAGGTCGGCGATAAAGCCGAATCCCTTCGACGCGGGCCGATGCCCATAGCCGAAGCCGAGATAGGGCATCGTGGTCGGATAGCGGGCTTCTGCGACGGCATACTCGCCCGGCAACGCCCGAAACCTTTTCCCGCCGAAGGTGTAAGTGCCATTGGTCGGCACCGAGGTGCCGCTGAGCTCGTCATCGGAAAACCGTACGCCGCCCGTCAGGCGAAAACCGCTCGTGCGCCACGGGAAGACGTCGGCGTAGAGGCCGCCTTGCAGCAGTCGAACGTCGTCCTGATAGCGATTGCCGCCCACCGTGAAGTCGTGCGGGAACGCGATCCCGTTGAAGTCGGCATGCACGCCCAGGTTCGCGTTGAAGCTCGCCGCCGCGCCGATGCCCGCCCCTTGCGTGCCGCCTTGCAAAAAGATCTCCTGCGCCTGCGCGCTGCCGAGCAACATCACGCCCAGCGCCGCCCATCGCTTGACGGTCCTCTTCACGGGGGCCTCCCTGGAGGTTGCCCGAAGTCTCGACGGACGACAGCGCGCGCATCGCGAGCCTGCGCGGCGTCTCCGTGACCTCGCATGAAGACGGTAAAAAATGGGGGGTGACCGGTCCGTTGGGTGTCGCACGGTCCCTTTCTCATGCCGGAAAAAGGCCGTGGCGTATGCGGGCCGGCGCACGCTCGCTGGCGCGGCCGGCCACCGCCACGCTTCGCGCGGCCCGGCTCCTACAGGTCCGGCGCCTCAAATAGATAGAGCATTCCGTCTAATACGGGTTTTCCCCGATGAAAGAATGTGAGGTAGACATGCGGCTGATCGCTTCTTCTTGATTTGATCAGCCATCGTAGAACCCGGCCGACTCGGCGCCGCCGGTGGGGAGAACTCTCCGGCGGCCAAAACCTCTGTCGCTATACCAGCTGGACTTCACAGTTGACGTTTCCTGCCCGCTCGTCCTGGTCGACATCGCCTTCTATCCAGTTCTTGTTCATCGGCTCGTAGTTTCGCTCCACGCTTCCTCCCCACGCCCGGTCACCCTCACGCAGTTGCGCTTCGCTCGCTATGATTTTGCACCCACTAGAGTGCGCTCATGCTGGGCGCACAGGAAAAAGCGCGGGGAGATTCTCCCCGCGCAATTACACTCCGCCCGCTACTGACTCGCCCGACAGAACACTGAGCCCGCTACGTGGCTCGATTACGCCGATCCTGAGGTGGCTCCAATACGCCG
>CAYPWK010000205.1:0-10060 GCA_964414365.1 uncultured Burkholderia sp. | reverse complement strand
AAAAAGTTATAATTTAGCGGATTTTGGCCGACTTTCGCAATGCACCAATGGCGGCGAAAGCGCTTTTCGGCCCGCATCCGGCTCGTCCGCTGCTATTCCCCGGGCGGCGGGCCAAGGAACCACGGAATCACGGATTTGAAATTACATCAGGATTCGAGCGGCACGCTCAACACCGTCACCGCTTACGGCGCCCATTACGTCGACATCAATACCGAGCGTCACGAGCGCAGCATCGTGGTGCTGCCCGACGCGCCGGTCATCCTTTGGCCCGTTGCATCCTTCGATGCGCTCACGGTCGAGCATTTCGAGCTCGTGCGCGCCTGCGAGCCGGAGGTGGTCGTGTTCGGCACCGGAGCGCGACTGCGGTTTCCGCATCCGCGGCTCACGGCCGCGCTGATCGCGCAGCGCATCGGGGTCGAGGCGATGGACTTCATGGCCGCCTGCCGAACCTATAACATTCTGATGGCCGAAGGCCGCCGAGTCGCCGCGGCGCTGCTCATCGAGCAATGAACGCGGGCTTGGCACGCCTCGCCGAATCACGGCGACCGGCACCGGATCGCTGCGCGCGCCGGCCCTTCCCTTCACCGCACCCGCGGTTTCCCTAGACGGACCCCGACTTCATGCCGCTGCAACACACTTCCCGCGAGGCCGGCGCCGCGCCGGCCGATCCGATCGCCCGCTTCGACGCGGGCGCGCCAGCTTTGCCGGCCGGACGCATCGCGCTCGCGCTGCTGCTCGTCGCCGTAGCATTCGCGCTCGTCTGGTTCGTGCCGCTCGGCTGGCGCCACCTGGTGCCGAGCGACGAAGGCCGCTATGCCGAGATGGCGCGCGAGATGTTCCTGACGGGCGACTGGATCACGCCGCGCTACAACGGCTACAAGTACTTCGAGAAACCGCCGCTGCAGACCTGGGCCAACGCGCTGACGTTCGCGTGGTTCGGCATCGGCGAATGGCAGGCGCGGCTCTATACGGCGCTCACCGGCTTCGCCGGCGTGCTGCTTGCCGGCTATACCGGCCGGCGGCTCTATGGTCCGGCGGCGGGCTTCGCCGCGGCGCTCGTGCTCGCGAGTGCGCCCTACTGGAGTCTGATGGGCCACTTCAACACACTCGACATGGGCCTGTCTTTCTGGATGGAGCTCACACTCTCGTCGATGCTCATCGCACAAAGCGGCGCGGCCGGCAAACGCGAAGCCCGTCTCTGGATGTGGGCGTGCTGGGCGTCGATGGCGCTGGCTGTGCTGTCGAAGGGGCTGATCGGCGTGCTGCTGCCGGGTGCGACGCTCGTTCTCTATACCGCGCTTGCTCGCGACTGGGCGATCTGGAAGCGCCTTTACCTCGCGAGCGGCCTCGCCATCTTCTTTGCAATTGCCACGCCCTGGTTCTTGGTCGTCCAGGCGCGCAATCCCGAGTTCTTCAATTTCTTCTTCGTCGTTCAGCAGTTCCAGCGCTATCTGACGCCCGATCAGCACCGGCCGGGGCCGATTCATTACTTCGTCTGGGTCGTTCTAGTCGGCTTTCTGCCCTGGCTCTCGATCGCCGTGCAAAGCCTGCGCCACGCCGCTCGCGAGGCGGCCCGCCCGAACGGCTTCAAGCCGACGATGTTGCTCTTCGTCTGGTCTGCGTTCATCTTCGCCTTTTTCAGCGTATCGCACTCGAAGCTCGTCTCGTACGTGCTTCCGATTGCGCCCGCGCTCGCGCTCATCATCGGCTCATACCTTCCGCAGGTCTCGCGCGAAACGTGGCGGCGCCATCTGATCGGCTATGCGGCCCTGCTCGTCGCGGTCGCCATCGGCGCGATCTTCCTCGATCGCCTAGGTAGCGCCCGCACCCCCAACGCGCTCTATCGCGAGTTCCGGGTCTGGGTGTTCGCCGCCGTCGGCGTCGCTTTCGTGCTGACGCTCGTCGCCCTATGGCTGACGCGCCGCGCGCGCGGCGCCGCGCTCGCTTCGGCCACCGTCTTCGGCGCGGCCTGGCTCCTGCTGGCGACGATCGCCGGCACGGGCCACGACGTCTTCGGCCGGCAAAGCTCGGGCGCGCTGATCGCGCCTGCGGTCAAGGCCGCGCTCGCGCGCCTGCCCGCCGATACGCCGTTCTACTCGGTCGGTGTGCTCGACCATACGATGCCCTTTTATGTCGGCCATACGATGATCATGGTTCAGGATCCCAACGAACTGCAATTCGGCGTGCATCAAGAGCCGCAAAAATGGGTCCCCACCGTCGCGGAGTGGGTCCGACGCTGGGACGCCGATCACTACGCGCTTGCGCTGATGCTGCCCGAGCGCTATGACGAGCTCGCGGCCGAGCACGTGCCGATGCGTGCGATTGCCCGCGACGAACGCCGCGTCGTCGTCGAGAAACCGCGAGCCGGCGGGTGATCTCGGGCAATCCGGGCTTCTACGCCGCAATGCACAAAAATAAACCCGCCACCTGGTGACACCTTATCGATGAATCCGATTTCCTTGATTTGCATTCTGACAGGCGTGATGCTGAACGCAGGCGCGCAATTGCTGCTTAAAGCGGGCGTTTCCGCTGTTGGACACTTCGAATTCACCCGTGCGAACATTGTGCCCGTCGGGTTCAAGCTCGCGACGCAGCTGCCGATCGTCGGCGGACTCGCCTGTTATGTCGTAAGCGTCGGCGTCTGGATCATCGGCCTCTCGCGCGTCGACGTTTCGATCGCGTACCCGATGTTATCGCTCGGCTACGTCGTCAACGCATTCGCGGCCTGGTATCTATTTGGCGAAGTGCTCACGATGCAGCGGCTCGTCGGCATCGCGATCATTCTCGTCGGCGTGCTCGTGCTGGCTCGCAGCTAACCATCCAATCAATCATGACCCAGGAACTTCCTCCTTTTTTGCCGTTCGTCCGACCCGAGATCGACGAAGAAACGATTCAGGGCGTAGCCGATGTGCTGCGCTCGGGCTGGATCACGACGGGCCCGCAAAACGAGGCTTTCGAAAAAGCGCTGTCGGCGTTCTGCGGCGAGCGGCCCGTGCGCACGTTCAATTCCGGCACGGCGACGCTCGAGGTCGGTCTCCGGATCGCAGGCGTCGGGCCGGCGGACGAGGTCATCACGACGCCCGCGTCGTGGGTTGCGACCGCCAACGTCATCCTCGCGGTCGGCGCGACACCTGTCTTCGTCGACATCGACCCGGGCACGCGCAACATGGACCTGGCTCTCGTCGAAAAGGCGATCACGCCTCGCACGAAGGCCATCATCCCGGTCCATCTCGCAGGCCTGCCCGTCGATATGGACCGGCTCTACGAGATCGCCCGGGCATACAAGCTGCGCGTGATCGAAGACGCCGCCCAGGCGCTCGGCTCGACCTGGTGCGGCGAGCGCATCGGCAAACTCGGGGACATCGTCTCTTTCAGCTTTCATCCGAACAAGAACGTGACCTCGATCGAAGGCGGCGCACTCGTGCTCAACGACGAACCGGAGGCGGAGCTCGCGCGCAAGTACCGGTTGCAGGGCATCACGCGCAAGGGTTTCGACGGAATGGACTGTGACGTGCTCGGCGGCAAGTACAACCTGACCGACGTCGCCGCGCGCGTCGGGCTCGGTCAGCTCGCGCAGATCGATCGGTTTACGGCGAAGCGCCGCGCCCTCGCGCGCGCCTACTTCGCGCGCTTCGGCAAAGGCGCGGCACACGAGCTTGGCGTCGGCCTGCCGTTGGCCGACTTCGAAAACAGCAATTGGCACATGTTCCAGATCACCTTGCCGCTCGATCGCCTCTCGATCGACCGCGCCGGCTTCATGCAAAAGATGCAAGAGACTTACCGCATTGGCACCGGCGTGCACTATCCGGCTATTCATCTGTTCACGCTCTACCGCGCGCGCGGCTTCGCGCCGGGCATGTTTCCGCAGGCGGAACGCTTTTGCGCGTCGACCGTTACGCTGCCGCTCTTCACGCAGATGACAGAAGGCGACGTGGCTCGAGTTTGCGACGCCATCGACGAAATCTGCGAACACCACGGGAAATAACAACAAATGAGCTACCTCGAACATCGTTCGGCGCACCCGGAAATCTCAGTCGTCATCCCCGTCTACAACGAGGAGGCGGGGCTGAAAGCGCTGTTCGAGCGCCTCTATTCGGCGCTCGATGCGCTCGGCGAAAGCTACGAAGTGCTCTTCGTCAACGACGGCAGCCGCGACAAATCCGCGGCGATGCTCGCCGAGCAGTTCCGTGCGCGGCCCGATACCACGCGCGTCGTGCTGCTTGCCGGCAACTACGGTCAGCATATGGCGATTCTCGCGGGCTTCGAGCAGTCGCGCGGCGAGATCGTACTGACGCTCGACGCGGATCTGCAGAACCCGCCCGAAGAGATCGGCAAGCTCGTCGCGAAGATGCGGGAAGGCTACGACTACGTCGGCTCGATCCGCCGTAACCGTCAGGACACGCTCTGGCGGCGCAAAGCTTCGCGGGCGATGAACCGCCTGCGCGAGCGCATCACGCGCATCAGCATGACCGACCAGGGCTGCATGCTGCGCGCCTACAGCCGCCAGATCATCGACACGATCAACCGCTGCGGCGAGGTCAATACGTTCATTCCGGCCCTCGCCTATACATTCGCGCAGAACCCGATCGAGATCGAAGTCGCGCACGAGGAACGGTTCGCGGGCGTTTCGAAATATTCGCTCTATAGCCTTATCCGGCTCAATTTCGATCTGGTCACGGGCTTTTCGGTGGTACCGCTGCAGTGGCTTTCGTTCATCGGCGTGATTCTGTCAATGGGCTCCGCGGGCCTCTTCCTGTTGCTCGTCATTCGCCGCTTTGTGATTGGGGCCGAAGTTCAGGGTGTGTTCACCCTCTTCGCCATCACCTTCTTCATGCTTGGCGTCATCATCTTCGCGCTCGGCCTGCTCGGCGAATACATCGGCCGCATCTATCAACAGGTTCGCGCCCGCCCGCGCTATCTCGTGCAAACGGTGCTCGAGGGGCGCGAGGGCGACACGGTGGCGCCGGCCACCCAGGCGACGCGTGCAGGCCAGCGCGAGCAGGTCACGCACGGAGAGCGAGAGAGATGAAGCCGCGAGCGGTCGTATTGGCCTACCACAACGTCGGCGTGCGCTGCCTGCAGGTGCTCCTCGCGCGCGGCGTCGACGTCGCGCTCGTCGTCACGCACGAAGACAATCCGAGCGAGAACATCTGGTTCGGCAGCGTCGCCGCCGTGGCGGCCGAGCATGGCATCGAAGTCGTCACGCCCGCCGATCCGAACGGCAATGAACTGCGCGCGGCCGTTCGGCGCGCACAGCCCGATTTCATCTTTTCGTTCTATTACCGGCATATGCTGCCGGCCGACGTGCTCGCGCTCGCGCCGCGCGGCGCCTACAACATGCACGGCTCGCTTCTGCCGAAGTACCGTGGCCGCGTGCCGACGAACTGGGCCGTGCTCAACGGCGAGACCGAAACGGGCGCGACGCTGCACGAGATGACGACGAAGCCCGACGCGGGTGCGATCGTCGCACAGACGAGCGTGCCGATCCTGCCCGACGATACGGCGCAGCAGGTGTTTGACAAAGTGACTGTGGCCGCCGAGCAGACGCTCTGGCGCGTGCTGCCGGCATTGCTCGCGGGCGCGGCGCCCCATCTGCCCAACGATCTCACGCAGGGCAGCTACTACGGCGGACGCAAACCTGAAGACGGCCGTATCGACTGGATGCAGCCGGCACAGCGCGTCTACAACCTGATTCGCGCCGTGGCACCGCCCTACCCGGGCGCATTCACGGACATCGGCAACACACGCTTCATCGTCGCGCGGGCGCGCCTCGTACCCGTCGGCGCGAGTGTCGAGGCCGCCCTCGCGAATTTGCCGCCTGGTCTTCACGTAAGCGATAATGCGCTCTTTGGCGTTTGCGGCGACGCGCGTGCCATCGCGATCTCCGAACTGTGGTGCGCGCAAGACGGCAAGCCGCTCGCGATCACCCCCTCGCAGTTCCTCCAGCTCACTCACTCTCCCCGTCATTCATGAAAACCGAAGGTTCTACGAAAAAAGTCCTGATTCTCGGCGTCAATGGCTTCATCGGCCATCACTTGTCGCAACGCATTCTCGAGACGACCGACTGGCAAGTCTTCGGCATGGATATGCACACGGATCGATTGGGCGATCTTGTGGATCACGAGCGGATGCACTTCTTCGAAGGCGACATCACGATCAACAAGGAGTGGGTCGAGTACCACGTGAAGAAGTGCGACGTGATTCTGCCGCTCGTCGCCATCGCCACGCCGGCCACCTACGTGCAGCAGCCGCTGCGCGTATTCGAGCTCGATTTCGAGGCGAACCTGCCGATCGTCCGCTCGGCGGTCAAGTATGGCAAGCACCTTGTCTTTCCCTCGACGTCCGAGGTCTATGGCATGTGCGCCGATGACGAGTTCGATCCGGAAGCTTCGCCGCTCGTC
Organism: uncultured Burkholderia sp.; assembly: GCA_964414365.1. Lineage (GTDB taxonomy): Bacteria > Pseudomonadota > Gammaproteobacteria > Burkholderiales > Burkholderiaceae > Trinickia. The sequence goes on along the minus strand of CAYPWK010000205.1, from coordinate 3,659 downwards.
TATGGACCGATCAACAAGCCGCGCTGGATCTACGCCTGCGCGAAACAGCTGATGGACCGCGTGATCTGGGGCTATGGCATGCAGGAGGGTCTCAACTTCACGCTGTTTCGCCCGTTCAACTGGATCGGCCCGGGTCTCGATTCGATCTATACGCCGAAGGAAGGCAGCTCGCGCGTCGTCACGCAGTTCCTCGGCCACATCGTGCGCGGCGAGAATATCAGCCTCGTCGACGGCGGCTCGCAAAAGCGCGCCTTTACCGATATCAGCGACGGCATCGGCGCGCTGATGAAGATCATCGAGAATCCGAACGGCGTGGCGTCGGGCAAGATTTATAACATCGGCAACCCGCGCAACAACTACTCCGTGCGCGAGCTCGCCCACAAAATGCTCGCGCTTGCGGCCGAGTATCCCGAATATGCCGAGTCCGCAAAAGCCGTGCAGCTCGTCGAAACGTCGTCGGGCGCCTACTACGGCAAGGGCTACCAGGACGTGCAGAACCGCGTGCCGAAGATCGACAATACAATGACCGAGCTCGGCTGGGCCCCTGAAACAACGTTCGACGACGCCCTGCGCAAGATCTTCGAAGCTTATCGCGGAGACGTCGCCGAAGCCCGCGCGCTCGTCGAGCAGCAATAAGGACGGCCGTCGCTTGGCTCGCATCGTCCTCAAGATCGACGTCGACACCTTGCGCGGCACGCGCGAAGGGGTGCCTAACCTCGCGCGCATGCTCGATCGCCACAAGGCACGGGCGACGTTCCTCTTTAGCCTCGGCCCGGACCACACGGGCTGGGCGTTGCGTCGCGTCTTTCGGCCCGGCTTTCTGAAGAAGGTGTCGCGCACGTCCGTCGTCGAACACTACGGCGTCAGGCAGTTGATGTACGGCGTGCTGTTACCGGGGCCCGATATCGGCGTGCGCGCGGCGTCCGAAATGCGCGCGATACACGAGGCCGGCTTCGAATGCGGCATTCATACGTGGGATCACGTCTACTGGCAGGACCACGTCCGCCGTCAATCGCGCGAGTGGACCATCCGCGAAATGCAAAAAAGCCATGAGCGGTTCGCCGACATCTTCGGCGCGCCGCCCGCGACGCACGGCTCGGCGGGCTGGCAGATGAACGAGCACGCGTTCGCGCAGCTCGACGCCTGGGGGATGCGGTACGCGTCGGACGGCCGCGGCCATGCGCCGTATCGCCCTGTTATCGGCAACCGGGTGCTCTCGCACGTACAGATGCCCACGACGCTGCCAACGCTCGACGAGCTGCTCGGCGTAGAAGGCCTCGATGCGACGAACGTCGCCGCGCGCTTGCTGGCCGCAACGGAGCGCAATCCGCGCGATCAGGTCTTCACGCTGCATGCGGAGCTCGAAGGACAAAAGCTTGCGCCCGTGTTCGAGCAGCTGCTTGCAGGCTGGCGAGCGCAAGGTCACACATTTGTGACGATGGGCGATTACCATGCGGCGCTGGACCGAGACACGCTGCCATCGTACCCTGTGGCATGGGGAGAGATCCCAGGCCGCTCGGGCGAGCTCATCGTACAGCCCGACTGAAGACGTCCGCCGCCGCCCGCCCTCGCGAGGCACCGCGGTCCGGCCTCGGCAAGACGCACGACGATTCGCGCAACAAGCACAAACAAAAGGAGATCCAGGTGTCCATCGCAGTCGACCAACCCGTCCCCGATTTCACCGCCCCGGCGACCGGCGGTGATTTCACGCTTTCCAGCATGCGGGGCAAGAAGGTGGTCTTGTACTTCTATCCCAAGGACAACACGCCCGGATGCACGACCGAGGGGTTGCAGTTCCGCGATTTGTACCCGAAGTTCAAAAAGGCCGGGGCCGAGGTCGTCGGCGTGTCGCGCGATAGCGTCCGCTCGCATGAAAACTTCAAGGCAAAGCTGGAATTGCCGTTCCCGCTTGTCTCGGATACCGACGAAGCGGTGTGCGCGCTCTTTGACGTCATCAAAATGAAAAAGATGTACGGCAAGCAAGTCCGCGGCATCGAACGCTCGACGTTCGTCATCGATGGTGACGGTGTACTGCGGCACGAATGGCGCGGCGTCAAGGTGCCCGGTCACGTCGACGAAATCCTCGGTGCTGTACAAGGGCTCTGACGCGCGTTATATTGCATTGCAATGAGTTCCCGTTCATTTCGTATCTATCGCGGTCGCGCCGGCTCGTCGGAAGCCGGTGGCTGTGCCCCCGTAAGGCGCCGCGCGATGCTCGAAAACGTCGAGCCGCTTGCTCCGTTGCTTGTGGAGCGGCGGCTTTTTTATTTTTTCGCGGCGGCAAATTGCGACTTGCCGCGCTCATCAGTCAAGGAGTCGATCGAAATCTAAGGCGAACCGGCGTTTCGAACTTGACAGCGCGCCGCCCGGACGATCGGGACCCGCTCGACGGCCATGAGCTGAAACGAGCCTCCCCCTCCCGCTGGCGGCGTACGATATGCGACCCGATTTTTGAGGGACACCATGCCTTTGCCTACCCCGCCCAGCAAGCTCGGCACATTATTGCCGCCCGATGAGTTCAAGGCCAAAGCCAGGCCTGGGAAAAACGCGAGGAAACAGGGCACCGTTGGGGAGCATGCAGAAGCGGCCGAGTACGGCGCAACGGGCAGTCCGGTGAACGTTGCCGAGCCCATGGCGCGCGCCGCGAACGCCGCCGCCACGCTGCGGTCCGTGCCGGCGCCCTCCGCCGCCGAAGAAGACTCGCCGCCCGCGCGTGGCCGAAAGGGGAAACAGATGGCCGCGCTCCTGCAGCCGGCCCCCGCCCCTAGGCCCCACGCCCGCCAGGAAGCGCCCGCGGCCGCGACCCCTGCCCCGTCCGCAGCACCCGGCGCCGCGAAAGCCCCGAGCCGCGCGCGCAAGGCCGGACCCGAGGCCGACGTTCGCAAACTGTTCGTCCTCGACACGAACGTGCTGATGCACGACCCGACCTGCCTCTTCCGGTTTGAGGAGCACGACGTCTATCTGCCGATGATGACGCTCGAGGAGCTCGACAATCATAAGAAGGGGATGTCCGAGGTCGCGCGCAACGCCCGCCAGGTGAGCCGCACGCTCGACTCGCTCGTCGCCAATGCCGGACCGATCGGCGAGGGGCTCCCGCTCTCGCGCCTTGGCAGCCGCGAGGCGCTCGGACGCCTCTACTTCCAGACGAAGCTGACCGACATCGAGCCTGTCGAGGGGCTGCCGCAGGGCAAAGCCGACAATCAGATCCTCGGCGTGGTCCGCGCGCTGCAGCGCGATCGCGCCGATCGGCAGATCGTCCTCGTCTCGAAAGACATCAATATGCGGATCAAGGCCCATGCCCTGGGCCTGCCCGCCGAAGATTACTTCAACGATCAGGTCCTCGAGGACAAGGATCTGCTGTTTTCGGGCGTCCGCGAGCTGCCGCAGGATTTCTGGACGAAGCACGCCAAGGGCATGGAGAGCTGGCAGGAAACGAAGACGGGCACGACGTACTACCGCGTGACGGGACCGCTCTGCCCGACGCTGCTCGTGAACGAGTTCCTCTACCTCGAGCCGCAAAACGGTGAGCCGACGTTCCACGCGATCGTGCGCGAGCTGAACGGCAAGACCGCGCTGTTGCAGACGCTGCGCGACTACACGCACCACAAGAACAACGTGTGGGGCATTACGGCGCGCAACCGCGAGCAGAACTTCGCGCT
>CAYPWK010000204.1:0-10168 GCA_964414365.1 uncultured Burkholderia sp. | reverse complement strand
GTCAAGGATCCGCGGCTCATGAACCAGTTCGTTTGGGCGGGATCGGAAGCGCCTGTCTGGATGCAGGGCGGCACCTATACGGTCGTGCGCCGCATTCGCATCACGCTCGAGCATTGGGACCAGATGGAGCGCGGCTTCCAGGAGTCGGTCTTCGGCCGGCAAAAGAAGAGCGGCGCACCACTCGGCAAGACTAAGGAGTTCGATGCGCTCGATCTGGAAGCCGCCGACAAGGATGGCAATCCGGTGATTCCGGAAAACTCGCACGTGCGCCTGTCGAATCGGGCAACGAACAACGGCGCGCAAATTCTGCGCCGTTCCTACTCGTACAACGACGGCACGAACTTCTATATCGAGCGCTGGCCGCCCTGGCGGCAGGAGACCGAGTACGATGCGGGGCTGATCTTCGTCGCGCACCAACGCGACCCGCGGACGGGATTTATTCCCATCAATGAGAAGCTCGCGAAGTTAGACATGATGAACCAGTTCACCACGCACGTCGGCAGTGCGATATTCGCCTGTCCCCCCGGCGTGCAAAAAGGCTCGTTCATCGGCGCCGCTCTCTTTGACTTATGACGCGAGAGCGGGGAACAAGTCGCGCCGAAGCCGACTCGTTCAAACTGCTCAACAATATAGCAACGGCTTGAAGGGAAATTCGACCATGAAGCAATTCCAATTCGGTAAGCGGGCAGGTGCCGCCGCGCGTATCGCGGCGCTTGCGCTCAGCGTGCTCGGTACGTTACCGGGCCTCGCGCATGCCGCCTCGATCACGCTTTACAACGCGCAGCACGAGCAACTCGTCGACAAGCTCGCCAAGGACTTCACGAAGGAGACGGGGATAACGGTGAAGATACGCAATGGCGAAGGGCCGGCGCTTGCGGCGCAGATCGTCGCCGAGGGTTCGGCGTCGCCGGCCGACGTCTACTTCACCGAGAACTCGCCGGAGTTGATGCTGCTTGAAGAAAAGGGGCTGCTCAGCACAGTCGACTCGCAAACGCTCGGCACGGTGCCGAAACGGTACAGCTCGCCAACGGGCAAGTGGGTGGGCGTGTTCGCCCGCGAGAACGTGCTGGCCTACAACACCGCGAAGGTTCAGCCGGCGCAACTGCCTGCCTCGTTAATGGATCTCGCGAAGCCCGAATGGAAGGGGAAGGTCGGTATCGCGCCGAGCGATGCGGATTTTCTGCCACTCGTGAGCGGTGTTCTGGCGTCTAAAGGGCATGATGAGACGCTCGCGTGGCTCAAGGGCCTCAAGACGAATGCGCAGATTTTCGATGACGAGGAAGGGGTGGTCGCAGCGGTCAACCGCGGGGCGGTCGCGACCGGGGTCATCAACAACTATTACTGGGACCGGCTGAACACGGAGCTTGGCGCAAGCAAGATGCGCAGCGCGATTTACCACTTTGGGCGCGGCGATATCGGCGCACTCGTCAACGTCTCGGGTGCCGCCGCGCTGAAAACGGCGCACAATCCCGAGGGCGCGCAGCGATTCCTTGCATACCTCGTCGGCCAGAAGGCGCAGACATTGATGGCGCAAAGCCACGTCGGTTTCGAGTACCCGTTGCGCGCCGGCGTCGCGCCTGACCCGATACTGAAGCCGTTCAACGAGTTGGACCCCCCGGCGCTTTCGATCGAGCAACTCGGCGACGATAGTCAGGCGGCCAAGCTGCTGCGCGAGGCGGGGCTGCTTTAGAGCGCCCGTTTGAGAGTCCATGACTTGCAGATGAGCACGACCGTGGTTTCGGCAACCGAGCCTTCTTCCGCCACCGCGGCATACGGCGCGCGCCCGCGCGCGCCGCGACTCGTGATGTTGGCCGCGGCGTTCGCGGCGTTGCTCGTCCTGCTCCCACTGGCGTTCACAGTCTGGCGGGCGGCGAGCTTTGGTTTCGACAATGCGGTCGATTTGGTCTTCAGGCCGCTTGTCGGCGAACTGCTCGCGAATACGCTGCTGATCACGGTGACGGCCACGCTCGCGGCAGCCGTCGTTGGAACCGCCGCCGCGTGGTTTGTCGAGCGCACCATGCTGCCCGCGCGCCGAATCTGGGGAGTGCTCATGGTGGCGCCGCTCGCGATGCCGCCGTTCATCGCGAGTTACGCGTGGGTATCGTTGAGCCTCGACTTGCAGGACTTTCTCGGTGCACTGCTCGTCGTCACGTCGACCTATTTCCCGCTCGTGTATTTGCCCGTAGCCGCAGCGCTTCGCGGCATGGATCTCGCGCTGGAGGAGACGGCGCGCTCGCTTGGCTGCGGTCGCTTTGCGACGTTCGCCCGCGTGGTCTTGCCGCAGCTTCGACCGGCGCTGCTCGGCGGCATGCTGCTCGTCGCGCTCAATGTCATGTCCGAATTCGGCGCATTTTCGCTGCTTCGTTTTCGCACATTCACGACTGAGATCTATGCCGAATACCGGACGAGCTTCGACGGCAGCGGGGCAGCGCTACTTGCGTGCTTGCTGATTGCGCTGTGCCTCGTTTGCGTGGCGCTCGAATTCCGCGTGCGAGGCAAGGCGAGCTATGCGCGCGTCGATCGCGGCACTCGGCGTGCAGTGCAGCGCGATCCGTTGCGAGGTTGGCGCTGGCTGGTCGTGGCTTGCTTGGCACTCGTAAGCATTGTCACGATCGGCGTGCCGCTCGGCATGATCGGTTACTGGTTGACACAGCATGGCGACGCCGCGATCACGCCTGTCGACGTTTCGTTGCAGTCGCTCTTCGACGCCGCAAGCGCGTCGATCGGGTTCGGAATGACGGCTGCGTTGGTGACAACCGCGCTTGCGCTTCCCCTATCGTTTCTGCTCGTGCGCTTTCCCGGCCGGCTCGCGATCGTGCTGGAGCGGATCGTGTTCGTTGCGCAGGGCGTGCCGGGTCTCGTCATCGCACTCGCGCTCGTATCGCTCGCGGTTCGCGCCTTGAGGCCCTTGTATCAGACCACGGCGCTGCTCATCATCGCTTATGCGATCCTCTGCCTGCCCCTTGCGCTTGTCAGCGTTCGTGCCGCGCTCGCTCAGGTGTCGCCAAGGCTCGAGGAAACGGCGCGCTCGCTCGGGCTCGGATGGATGGGGATGGTGCGCCGGGTGCTGCTTCCGCTGACGAGCCCGGGGCTTGGTGCAGCGGCGACGATGGTGTTCATTGCGGTTTCCACGGAGCTCAATGCGACGCTGTTGCTTTCGCCGCTCGATACGCATACGCTCGCCACGCAAGTCTGGAGCGATACGTCGACGCTGGCTTTCGCCGCCGCGGCACCCTATGCGGCGCTTCTCGTGACGATTTCTCTCGGCGCGTCGGCGTTTCTTTTCTTGACTCTCGGCCGTTCGGCTTTGCGTGTCGCCGCCGGGGATCAATAATCGCCCGCCAATGGACGGGGCATCTTTCCCGGCAGCATTCGGTCGGAAACAATATGAGCCATCTTTCCATACAGGGCCTCTGGAAGTCGTTCGCGGGCCACGCCGTATTGCGCGGCGTCGATCTCTCGGTCAAGAGCGGCGCGTTGCTGGCGCTTCTCGGTCCGTCAGGCAGCGGAAAGACGACGCTGCTGCGCACCGTCTGCGGCTTCGAGCGCGCGGATAGCGGCACCATCGCAATCGACGACAGGCGTGTTGCAGGAGAGGGCACACATGTCAGGGCCGAAGCGCGTCATGTCGGCTATGTCTCGCAGGAAGGCTCGCTGTTTCCGCATCTTTCGGTCGCGGAAAACATTGTGTTCGGCCTGCCCTATGCGCGACGTCGCACCCGTCATCGCGTCGCGGAGTTGCTCGAGCTCGTAGGGCTGCCGGCCTCATATGCCGACAGACCGCCTCAAGCGTTGTCAGGCGGCCAGCAGCAGCGTGTTGCGCTTGCACGCGCGCTTGCGCCGTCGCCGAGGATCGTCATGCTCGATGAGCCGTTCTCGTCGCTCGACGCCGCGTTGCGCGCCGAAACGAGGCAGGCTGTCGCCGATGCGCTTGCTCACGCGGGCGCGACGGCTGTCCTCGTCACACATGATCAATCGGAAGCGCTTTCGATGGGGCACGAGGTTGCGGTGCTTTGGAACGGTCAAATGATCCAGACCGCGAGCCCTGACGAATTGTATCGGCGCCCTGCCACGCGCGAGCTTGCTTCGTTCATCGGAGAAGCCGTGCTTCTGACGGGGGTAGCGAATGGCGCCGACGTCGTGTGCGATCTCGGCCGGCTGAAACTGGCGCATCGAACTGAGACGCTGGCGGTCGATGTCATGGTACGTCCGGAGCAGATCAGGGTTGCACCGGTCGACGCGCAACATGGCGCCGATGATAACGCCGTTGAAGCGATCGTCGAAGACGTCACGTTCTACGGACACGACGCTACGCTGGGCTTGCGGCTCGCTCTGAGTTCCGGGCGGTCGATGGAAACCGCCGTGCGTGCGCGCGTGCCCGGACATCAGGTTCCGGCGCCGGGTTCTCGCGTGCGCCTGACTGTTGAGGGCGAGGTTGTCGGTTATCCGCGGTGAGCGGATACGGGAGTGCTCAAGTGTCCTGATGAGCATCCGGCACACGCACCCAACCTTCCATCAGGACGCGTGCGCTACGGCTCATGATCGCTTTCGTGACTATCCATTCGCCGTCGCATAGTGCTGCCTGTGCGCCAACCCGCAATGTGCCGGACGGGTGACCGAATCGGACAGCCTCGCGTTGGCCGCCGCCCGCCGCAAGATTGACGAGCGTGCCCGGGATCGCAGCCGCGGTGGCAATGGCGACGGCGGCCGTCCCCATCATCGCGTGATGGAGCTTTCCCATCGAGACTGCACGTACCAGCAGGTCCACATCGACAGCGCGGACTGCTTTGCCGCTCGATGCGATGTAATCGGCTGGCGGCGCCACGAATGCGATCTTCGGCGTATGCTGCCGCGTCGAGATTTCGTCGAGCTGCTTGATGAGCCCCATCCGCAGCGCACCGTGAGCGCGAATCGTCTCCAGCATGACAAGGGCCTTCAAGTCTCCGTTGATGGCTTCCTGCAGCTCGGTGCCTGAATACCCAATTGCCTGCGCATTCACGAAGATCGTCGGAATGCCGGCATTGATCATCGTTGCCTTCAACGTGCCGACGCCCGGTACATCGAGATCGTCGACGAGATTCCCAGTGGGGAACATGGCGCCGCCCGCGCCTTCTTCCTCGGCTGCCGGCTCCATGAATTCCAGCATGACCTCCGCTGCCGGAAAAGTGACGCCGTCTAGCTCGAAAGCGCCCGTTTCTTGAACATTGCCATCCACGATTGGCACATGTGCGACGATCGTCTTGCCGATATTGGCTTGCCAGATGCGAACGACAGCCGTGCCGTTGCGCGGAATGCGGCTGGCGTCGACGAGCCCGCCGGTGATGGCGAACGGGCCTACCGCAGCCGACAGGTTGCCGCAGTTGCCACTCCAGTCCACGAACGGCCGATCGATCGAGATTTGGCCGAACAAGTAATCGACATCGTGATCGGGCCGGCTGCTCTTGCCGACGATGACCGCCTTGCTGGTGCTTGACGTGGCGCCGCCCATACCATCGATGTGCTTCCCGTATGGGTCGGGGCTGCCGATGACGCGCAGCAAGAGCGCATCGCGTGCTGCACCGGGCACGCGTGCGTTTTCGGGCAGGTCCTGAAGGCGGAAGAACACGCCTTTGCTCGTGCCGCCGCGCATATAAGTGGCGGGAATCCTCATTTGGGGAAGGTGCGTCATGCGTACGGAATCCTGAAGAATGACGGCAATACGCCGAGATAGTGTTAGCAGCTCGCGTCAAGAAATGGACTCAACCATCGACTCGTTCCGTAAGCGTCGATTCGAAAAAGTCCTGAGCAAAGCGTTGCAAGACGCCGCCGGCTTCATAGATCGACACCTCTTCGGCTGTATCGAGCCGGCACCTGACGGGCACTTCCATCCGCTCGCCGTTTCTGCGGTGGATGACGAGCGTCATGTCCGCGCGCGCCTTGCGCTCACCGATTACGTCGAAGCTTTCAGTACCATCGATGCCGAGCGTGAGACGGTTGACACCGGGCTTGAATTCGAGCGGCAACACGCCCATGCCCACGAGGTTCGTTCGATGAATGCGCTCGAACCCTTCCGCGACGATCGCTTCGACGCCCGCGAGCCGTACGCCTTTCGCGGCCCAATCGCGCGATGAGCCCTGGCCGTAATCGGCGCCGGCAATGACGATTAGCGGCTGCTTGCGCGACATATAAGTTTCGATCGCTTCCCACATCCGCGTGACCGTGCCTTCTGGCTCGATGCGAGCGAGCGAGCCCGCCTTCACCTTGCCGTCCTCGACAACCATTTCGTTTTTTAGCGTCGGATTAGCAAACGTCGCGCGTTGCGCCGTCAGATGGTCGCCGCGGTGCGTCGCGTACGAGTTGAAGTCCTCCTCGGGCAGGCCCATTTTCGCGAGGTACTCGCCGGCGGCGCTGTCGGGAAGAATCGCGTTGGACGGCGACAGGTGATCGGTCGTGATGTTGTCGCCGAGGACGGCGAGGGCACGCATCCCCGCGAGCGTGCGCTCGCCGGCCAGCGCGCCTTCCCAATAGGGCGGACGGCGGATATAGGTGCTGCGCTCCCGCCAGTCGTAAAGCGGACTGACCGCTTCGCCGTCTTCGGCAGCGATGGCGAACATCGGTTCGTACACCTTACGAAACTGCTCGGGCTTTACGCTGGCGGCGACGATGGCGTCGATCTCTTCGTCGGACGGCCAAATGTCCTTGAGCGTCACAGGCTTACCATCGTTGCCGATGCCGAATACGTCCTTTTCGATATCGAAGCGGATGGTGCCGGCGATCGCATAGGCAATGACGAGCGGGGGCGAAGCGAGGAACGCCTGCTTCGCGAAGGGATGAATGCGTCCGTCGAAATTCCGATTGCCCGACAGCACCGCTGTGGCATAGAGGTCACGCTCGACGATCTCGTCCTGAATGGTTGGGTCCAGCGCGCCCGACATGCCGTTGCACGAGGTGCAAGCATACGCCACCACGCCGAAGCCCAACTGCTCGAGTTCCGGCAGCAAGCCGGCTTCTTCCAGGTAAAGCGTCACAGCCTTCGAACCCGGCGCAAGCGAGCTCTTCACCCACGGCTTTCGAGTCAGCCCGCGCCGGTTGGCATTGCGCGCGAGCAACCCGGCCGCGATCATGTTGCGCGGGTTGTTCGTGTTGGTGCAGCTCGTGATGGCCGCGATGATGACAGCCCCGTCGGGCATTTTGCCGGGCTCGCTTTCTACCGCGCCGCTGATTCCGCGCGCGGCGAGCTCCGACGTCGGCACGCGCCGATGCGGATTCGAAGGCCCGGCGATATTGCGCGTGACCGACGAGAGGTCGAATCTCAAGACGCGTTCGTACTCGGCCTGCGCGAGGCTGTCGGCCCACAGGCCGGCCTGCTTCGCGTAGATCTCGACAAGCTTCACGAGGGCTTCGTCGCGTCCCGTCAGCCTCAGGTAAGCGATGGTCTGCTCGTCGATAGAGAACATCGCCGCCGTCGCGCCATACTCGGGCGCCATGTTCGAAATGGTCGCGCGATCGCCCAGCGTGAGACGCGAGGCGCCTTCGCCATAGAACTCGAGATACGACGAGACGACTTTTTCTTTGCGAAGAAATTCCGTCAATGCAAGGACGATATCGGTGGCGGTGATGCCGGGTTCCCGCCTGCCTGTCAGCTCAACGCCCACGATATCGGGCAAGCGCATCCATGATGCGCGGCCGAGCATTACGCTCTCGGCTTCGAGTCCACCGACGCCGATCGCGATCACGCCGAGCGCGTCGACCATTGGCGTATGCGAATCCGTACCGACAAGCGTATCGGGAAACGCCACGCCGTCACGTACCTCGATCACCGGGCTCATTCGCTCGAGGTTGATCTGATGGAGAATGCCGTTGCCCGGCGGAATCACATCGACGTTGCGGAACGCTTTCTTCGTCCAGTTGATGAAATGGAAGCGGTCCTCGTTGCGCCGCTCTTCGATCGCGCGATTCTTCTCGAATGCGTCCTTATCGTAGCCGCCGCACTCGACGGCCAGCGAGTGATCCACGACGAGTTGCGTCGGCACGACCGGATTCACGAGCGCCGGATCGCCGCCGCGCGCCGCAATGGCATCGCGCAATCCGGCGAGATCGACGAGGGCCGTCTGGCCGAGGATGTCATGACAGACGACGCGCGCGGGATACCAAGGGAAATCGAGGTCGCGCTTGCGCTCGACGAGCTGGGCGAGCGAAGCGTCGAGCGTTGCCGGATCGCAGCGGCGCACGAGGTTTTCGGCCAATATGCGCGACGTGTAGGGCAGTTTGTCGTAGGCGCCCGGCCAGATGGCCTCGATGGCCGAGCGTGCATCGAAGAAATCGAACCCGGTACCGGGGAGGGGTTTGCGATGTTGTTTGTTCATGGAGTGGAGGTGGAACGTCCGTATCAAACGTCGATGGCGGCCACGGAGCGGGCACGCTTGCGCAATTCAAACTTTTGGATTTTGCCCGTCGCCGTTTTCGGCAGCTCGCAGAACTCGACTGCGCGCGGTACTTTGAAGCCGGCAAGGTGGGCTTTGCAATGCGCGATCAAGTCGGCAGCCGTGGCGGTTGCCCCGGCCTTCAACTCGACGAACGCGCAAGGCGTCTCGCCCCAGCGCTCGTCGGGCTTCGCGACGACAGCGACGGCGAGCACGTCGGGGTGGCGATAGAGCACGTCCTCGACCTCTATGCTCGAGATGTTCTCGCCGCCCGAGATGATGATGTCCTTGCTGCGATCCTTGATGCGAATGTAGCCGTCGGGGTACACGACGCCGAGATCGCCCGAATGAAACCAGCCGCCGCGGAAGGCCTCTTCGGTCGCCGCGGTATTCTTGAGATAGCCCTTCATCGTGATGTTGCCGCGAAACATGAGCTCGCCAATCGTCTCGCCATCGGCCGGGACGGGTTCCATCGTGTCGGGATTGAGCACGACGACAGCGTCCTGCAGGTGATAGGGGACGCCTTGCCGCGCATTGAGGCGTGCGCGCTCGCCGATATCGAGCGACTTCCATTCCTCCTGTTGCGGACAAACGGCGGCAGGCCCATACACCTCGGTGAGGCCGTAGACGTGCGTCAGCTCAAAGCCGAGCTTCTCGAGGCTCTCGATCAGCGCCGCGGGCGGTGCCGCGCCGGCCACCATCGCGTTGACGCGATGATCGATGCCGGCCTTCAATTCCGCGGGTGCGTTGACGAGCATGTTGTGAACGATCGGCGCGCCGCAATAGTGCGTGACATGCTCGCTGCGAATCAGGTCGAAGATCGTCTTCGGCTCGACCTTGCGGAGACAGACATTGACGCCCGCGCGCGCGGCGACCGTCCATGGGAAACACCAGCCATTGCAGTGGAACATCGGCAGTGTCCACAAATACACGGCATGCTTCGGCATGTCCCACTCGAGGATGTTGCTGATCGCGTTTGTATAAGCACCGCGGTGGTGGTAGACGACCCCTTTCGGATTGCCCGTCGTCCCCGACGTGTAGTTGAGGCTGATCGCGTTCCATTCATCGGATGGCGGCTGCCATTCGAATGCCGGATCTCCGCTTTCGAGCAGCGCTTCATATTCGATCTCGCCGATTCGCTCGCCGGGGCCGCCGTACATCGGGTCGTCCACGTCGACGACGAGGATCGGCCGCTCGAGCGCCGGCAGTACGGCCTGAATGACCGCTGAAAACTCTCGGTCGACGAATACCGCCTTCGCTTCGCCGTGGTTCAGCATGAAAGCCAGCGTTGTGGCATCGAGACGGGTATTGAGCGTGTTGAGGACCGCGCCGATCATCGGAATGCCGAAATGCGCCTCGACCATCGGCGGCGTGTTCGGGAGCATGACGGCTACCGTGTCGCCGAAGCCGATGCCGCGCGCACTCAATGCCGAGGCGAGGCGGCGCGTGCGCGCATAGGTCTCGGCCCATGTCCGCCGTACGCCCCCATGCACCACGGCTGGGCGCGAAGGATAGACGGCGGCCGTGCGAGCGATGAATTTCAGCGGCGTGAGCGCCGTGTAATTCGCCGCGTTCTTGTCGAGGCCAGTCTCATACATTTCGGCGGTCATGGCTGTCTCCTTACCATGTCGAATAGCGGGTTGAGTCCCCTCTCGCCGATCAACGCTTTCCAATCGGCACGAAGTCGAGGTCCTCCGGTCCGGTGTAATTGGCGCTCGGCCGGATGATCTTGTTGTCGATCCGCTGCTCGATGATGTGCGCGCTCC
>CAYPWK010000203.1:0-10174 GCA_964414365.1 uncultured Burkholderia sp. | reverse complement strand
CACCTGGTCGATGCGGAAGCGTCCGGCGACCATCACGAGGGCAGTGCCACCGAGCAGTTAATCGAAGTGGTCCACAGCTACTTCAAATAGAGGCTGAGATGAGCGATTTTCAAAACGCTGCCTTTGGGGCGGGTCATGACCACATTTTTCTGGGTGTTGCTCACGAGAGCAACGAGCGCAAGACCTGGGCGGTGATTGCGCTGTGCAGTGCGATGATGCTGATTGAAATTGTCGGCGGGAGCCTGTACGGATCGTTGGCACTTGTCGCTGATGGCCTGCACATATCGACGCACGCCGGGGCAATGCTGATTGCCGCACTGGCATACGCCTATGCGCGCAAACACGCGACTAATTCGCGCTTCGTCTTCGGCACCGGCAAGCTGGGTGACCTCGCAGGATTCACCAGCGCCATTGTGCTGGCGATGATTGCCCTGCTGATTGGCTATGAGGCCATCTCGCGCTTATTCTCGCCTGTGCTCATTCACTTCGGCGAAGCGATTCCAATCGCGGTGGTCGGCCTGCTGGTCAACATCGCCAGTCTTTGGCTGCTGAGCGGTGACCATCACGGCCATAGTCATGGTCACAGCCACGGTCATCATCATAATCATCGCGAAGATGAACACGCTCATGACGAAGAGGTGCAGCATATTTTCACTTCTTGCGGTGTCTTTGCCTTGTCCATCTTCGAGGACGGCGTGCCGCCCGTTTTCCGCATTGCGCCTGAAACCGCAAACTCGAAGCTGCCATTGCAGTCTGTTTCTGTCACGACAGTACGACCCGATGGAACGCAGCAATCGTTTACGTTCGTGGACCGCGGCGGTTACCTTGAGTCGAATGAAGAAATACCTGAGCCGCACGCCTTCAAGGCCGTCTTCCGGCTGCCGGAAGGCGAGCATACGGTCGAATTCGAAGAGCATGAACACGATGACGTTCATGAGGCCGCTGCGCGGGACCATAACATCCGCTCGGCCTACATTCACGTCATGGCGGATGCAGCGGTATCGGTGTTGGCCATCATTGGACTGGTGCTGGCGCGCACTTTCGGATGGCTGTGGATGGACCCGCTCGCGGGCGTCATTGGCGCACTGGTGATTGCAAACTGGTCTTACGGTCTGATCCGCGACACAGGGGGAATTCTGCTCGACATCAACCCCGACCGGAAGATGGTTGACGCCGTGCGTCAAGTCATTGAAGGCCACGGTGACAAGGTGCTCGACCTTCACGTATGGCGTGTCGGTCCCGGCCACATGAGTGCGGTAGTCTCAGTTGTAACCAACGAACCGCAGCGTAGTCCGGGCTTCTATCATGCGGCTCTCAAACGCTTCAAAGGCCTTTCGCACGTGACGGTGGAAGTGAACTCAACTCACGCAGCGGCCTAACCGAGGTCAGTTGAAGTCTCGGCCATCCAGAGCGACCACTCGCTTCGGTCCAACACCCTCCCCAGGCCTGCCGCTCGCATCGAGGACGTAGAAGCGTTCACGCGCCTACGATTAGCCCACGGCGCTCAGTTTGAGTTTTCGGCTTGCATTGAGTTGTCGTGTCGCCTATATCTGAGCTTGCCTTTGCGAGTCTTTTCGAAGATCGGGTCACGCGCTTGGGCATACCTGTAGTTAACGGGTTACATAGGACTACTAACGGATTACATAGGACTACTGCCATGGCCATTCAACTTTGCACATGCCTTTTCAAGCTCCCGAAGCGGCCACTTGTTTACGGTCCCTGCTTGCTTGCCGCCGTGGTCCTTAATGCCGTTTATTCCGCAAAAGTAGCAGCGGGGGAAGGCGACTTGGGGTCAGCAACGCATCCCGCGGTCGTCCGCGACATCGACAGTCCCGCCAGGGACCCCGTGCAGCTGTCGCCCGCCGAATTGACCTCGTATACCGTGCCCGACGGAAAGCTGCTCATCATTGAGCATGTTGCTGGTGCTTGCGCCATACCGCGCGGATCTGGCGGATTCCTAAATACGCTGATCTGCGGCCATGTCTCCGCACAGGGTTCCGAACAGTGCTTTAACCTGGTGCCGGTGCTCACCGGAAACGATTCAAAAGATAGCTTCTACGCCTTCTCCCAACCCATCCGGATGTACGTCGCAGCAGGCACACGGATCTTCTTTGATTCGGCTACGGCGATCACCCACGCCTCTGGTTGCAGGGCGAGCATTTCAGGATATTTGGTAGACGCCCCGGGGGTACCTACGAGGACTAATCCGCCGGTACAACCGCAATGAACCGGCCGAGTCAATGGTGATAACAACGGCGTAGCCGGCGCGTTGCAAAAAGTAAGGCTGACCATAGATTATCTTTTGGCAGGCGCGAGCAGGAAGCCGATAGCCTCGCGCCACCAGCGATCGTCGACGTGGACAATCCAGTCGTTATGCCCAGCCGCCGCCACGGTCTGCAGTTGTTTCGGAGCGGTCAGCGCGTTATAGAGCGCCTTGCCGAAGCGCGCGGGGACGATGTTGTCGCGTTCGGCAACCACGACGAGAACCGGGTGGCCGAACGCTGCCAAGTGGGTCACGCTGTCGTATCGCTCAAGCAGCAGCCACTTCACGGGCATCCATGGGTAATGGAAAGCGGCGACGTGCTCGAGCCGATCCCATGGCGTGATGAGCAGCAAGCCGGCGGTCTTGTCGCGTTCGCGGGAGCCGGCCGCCGCCACCACGCCGGCGCCGAGCGATTCCCCGATGAGCAGCAACGGGGCGCCGTAGAGACGATGCGCAAGCTCAATGGTCTGTTGCGCATCGGCGACCAGCCTTCGTTCACCTGGCGTGCCCTCGCGTGGCCCATAGCCCGGATATTCGGCCAGGATCACGCGCAGTCCCAGTCGTGTGAGCGCCGCGGCGTAGAGGAAACGGTGTCCGACATGCCCCGCATTGCCATGAAAGACGATGGCCGTGCCGCGCACGGTTCCGCGCGGCTCGGCAATGAGGCCGCGGAATTGCGCCATACTCGGCCACGCGACAAGTCCATCGGAAAGGACGTCCTCGATTGCCGCCTTCTCAGGAAAGTAGATAAAACGTTCCTGCAACATAGCAACGCCTGTCAAAAGGATCAGACACGCGAAGGCGAGACGCAGCACCATTCCGGCTGAAATGGCGGTGACTTTCATCGCGTCGAACTCGATCGAAGAAGAATTCTCACCAGCGCACTAAGCATAGTGTGCGCACCATTTATGTCCATGAGCGTTAATGCGAACCTGGCGCTGATGCCGCCGGGACCGACGCATCGGTAAGCGACATATTCCGAAACGACGCTCTTGTGCTGCATACTGACGTCCACGACACTTGGAGCCCCAAAGACATGGTTGCCGACCTCGCACTCTCCTGGTTGACGTTCAGCGCCCCTGTAGCCGCTGCGAAGGCCGCAGGCCGCCCGCTTGTCGCGCTCGAGTCGACCATCATCGCTCACGGCATGCCCTACCCAGAGAACGTTCGCACCGCCCGGGAAGTCGAAGCGTTGATCCGTGACATGGGCGCCGAGCCCGCGACGATCGCGCTGATCGGTGGGCGAATTCACGTTGGTCTTTCCGACGACGAGCTCGAGCGGCTCGGCAATTCGGACCAGGTACATAAAGTCAGCCGCCGCGATCTGCCGGCCGTGCTGGCCAGCGGCGGCCTCGGCGCCACGACGGTGGCTGGCACGATGATATGTGCCGCTTTGGCGGGCATCGAGGTCTTCGTCACCGGAGGCATTGGCGGCGTGCATCGGGGCGCGCAGGAAACCTTTGACATCTCCGCAGATCTTCAGGAGTTGGCAAAGACCTCGGTGGCGGTAGTCTGCGCGGGCGCGAAGTCCATCCTGGATATCGGTCTCACACTGGAATATCTGGAAACCCACGGCGTGCCGGTGCTCAGCTGCGAACAGGACAATTTTGCTGCGTTTTACACGCGGGACAGCGGCTATCGCGCGGATTACAGGCTGGACGACGTGGCGGACCAGGCACGCTTTATCCGTACGAAGTGGGACTTGGGCCTCGCGGGCGGCGTGGTGTTGAGCACGCCGGTGCCGGAAGCAGCGGCGATGCCGTCGGAAGAAATCGACACGCTAACTCGACAAGCGCTAGCCGAAGCCACGGCACAAGGCATCACCGGTAAGGCCGTCACCCCTTTCCTGCTGGCCCGCATCAAGGCGCTGACAGGTGGGCGCAGCTTGGCCACGAACATCGCTCTCATCAAGCACAATGCCGAAGTAGGGGCCAGGCTGGCGCTCGCGTTGGCTAACTCGGGGCGCGGGGCCGGCGCGGCGTAGGCGCACGAGCGCGAGGCCCCGGAAAATGCGCCGGCTTACCTTCCAAGTGTATAGAACTCATCGTTCGGTCTCATGCTCGTCACATTGGCCATCCGATTCGATAGCGCGAAGAACGATGCGATGGCGGCGATGTCCCAAGCGTCCTCAAGCGTGAAGCCGTGGCCGCGAAGGACCTCGAAGTCGCCGTCATTCACCGCGTACGCGGCGTTCGAGACTTTCATGGCGAAATCGAGCATGGCTTTCTGCCGCTCGCTAATATCCGCTTTCCGATAATTGACGGCGACCTGATCGGCGATTAACGGGTTCTTGGCCCGAACCCGCAATATGGCACCATGCGCGATGACACAGTATTGGCACTGGTTGGCGTTGCTCGTGGCCACGACAATCATTTCACGCTCGGCTTTCGTGAGGTTGCCCGGCTTCTCCATCAACGCATCGTGGTAGGCAAAGAAGGCCCTGAACTCGTCGGGACGATGCGCAAGCGCTAGAAAAACGTTCGGAATGAAGCCCGCCTTTTCCTGCACGGCATCGATCCGTTGCCGGATGTCATCGGGCAGGTTCGCGAGGTCCGGAACCGGAAAGCGGCTGATATTCGAGGAGTCGGCGTTGGTCACGGTTTCTCCTTGGAAAACTCGACAGCATATTCCCATGATACGTCCGCGCGATCACGGTCGAAAGCCCATGTCGGCATGCAGCTTTACGAGTGCATCTCTAGTCTCAGACGAATCGCTCGTTTCCGTTGGACCCCACTGGCCGGTGAATTTCCACTCACTCGATGATCTGAAATTGGTCGAGGTAGCGATCGTCGATGGAGAGCCCCAATCCCGGCACATTGTCGTCAAGATCGAGAAAGCCGTTCTGCGGTTGCGGATCGCCCTTGAAGATGTAGTAGAAAAGTTCGTTGCCGACTTCGACGTCGTGCACCGGGAAGTACTCCGACATCGGCGACGCAAGCGTCGACATCGTCAGGTGGTAGTTGTGCATCTGGCCGGCATGCGGAATGACCGGCACGCTGTACGCTTCGCAGAGCGCGTTGATCTTGTGCGCGGCCGTAATGCCGCCAACACGGTTCGTGTCATATTGCACGACGCTCACGGCCTTCTTGTCGAGCAACTGCTTGAAGCCGTGCAGCGTGTATTCATGCTCCCCACCCGAGATCGGAATCGATGTGAGCTGGTTCAGTTCGGCGTAGCCGTCGATGTCGTCGGCGATCACCGGCTCTTCCAGCCAACGCGGCTCGAACCTCTCGAGCTTGGGCAGAATACGCTTCGCATATTCGAGGTTCCAGCCCATATAGCATTCGAGCATCAGATCGTTCTCGTAACCGACGACTTCGCGAATGGCCTCGACGGACTTGACGTTCTCGCGCACACCCGCCACGCCGTCGCGCGGACCATAGCCGAAACGCATCTTGAACGCCTTGAAACCTTGCTCCAGATAGCTTGCGGCCTCCTTTTGCATCTCGCCGAGGTCAGTGCGGTAGAGCTTCGACGCATAGCAAGGGATCTTTTCCTTCGTCCGCCCGCCGAGCAGCTTGAACACAGGCTTGCCGGTCGCCTTGCCCATCAGGTCCCATAGCGCAATGTCGACACCGGAGATCGCCGCCATGCCGATACCCTTGCGGCCCCATGCCAGGGTCGACCGATACATGCGCTGCCAAAGGTATTCATTGTCGAACGGGTCTTGGCCGATCACGAGCGGTGCGAGGTATTGATCGACGATCGCCTTCGCGATACGCGGTGCGAGCGCGACGTTGCCGAGGCCGACGAGCCCAGTATCGGTCTCCACCTCCACGACGGTCCAGCCGTGGAAGCGGAACGTGCCCATTGAATCGCCGCGGTCGTAGAGCTGATCCATCGCGTTGGAACAGAAATGCGCCTGCGGCGGCACAGTCTTCCCCTTCCATTCAAAAACGCGTGCGCGCACTTTGGTGATCTTCATGATCGGTTGTCTCCCGGATAGTCGTCAGAGTGGTTTCGTGATCGGTCCGTGAAATATAGGGGGTGGTAGGCGATCAAATCTATTGACGTTTTTCTATCTGTCGATAACTCTTTCTCATACCTGAACTTTGGCCTGCGCGCCGCTCCGATTGCCATGATCCCTCCGTTCAGCACTTTGCAAGGGCGCCTCAGAATGCAGCATCTGCGTCTGCTCATCGCAGTCGAAGATCGCGGCTCTTTACGACAGGCAGCCGACACGCTCGCGCTGACGCAGCCGGCCGTCACTAAAATGCTGCGGGACATGGAGTCGTTGCTCGGTGTGACCTTGTTTGAACGGCATGTGCGCGGATTGCGGCCGACGCGCTTCGGCGCGGCCGCTACACGCTACGCCAAGCTCGTTTTCTCGGACATGGCGGGACTGCGCGACGAGCTCGCCGCGCTCGAATCAGGCAAGATCGGCAAAGTGCGAGTCGGCGCCGTGATGGCTCCGACGCCGGTACTGCTCGCCGAAGTGATCCGCCGTCTCAAGCGCGACCATCCGTTGCTCGACCTCACGGTCCAGGTCGATACAAGCGATGTGCTGGTGCCGATGCTCGAGCGCGATCAGCTCGACGTTGTGCTGGGGCGCGTGCCCGAGGGATGGGACAGCAGCCTCCTCGAGTTCGATCATCTCAGCGACGAAGGCCTTGCGATCGTGGTGGGTAATGACCATCCGCTTCTCAAGCGGCGCAAGCTCTCGCTAGAAGACTTGGTGGCATTTCCATGGATTTTGCAGCCGCGGCCCAGTCCAATGCGCACGCTCGTCGATCTTTCGTTCGCCGATGCGGGCCTCGCACCGCCGCCGAGCATGATCGAGACAGCGGCCGTGCTGATGACGACTTCGCTTTTGCCCGGCAGCGATCTCGTCGCCGTGTTGCCGTCCTCGGTCGCCGCATACTATGCGCGCCTCGACGTGCTCAAGGTACTGCCCGTGCGGCTGCCCCGCGAGCTGGGTCCATACGGGATCGTGACGCGGCGCGGACGTCCGCTGTCCGCATCGATGTCGCTCTTGGTCGATACGTTGCGCGCAGCAGCGGCAGAAGGACTCGCTTGATGCGGCAGGTGAACAACGCAGGTTATCGCCCTATCGAAAACTTTCAATAGACATTCGCTCCGCCGACGCGCGACGCTAGCGTCTGGAAGTCCGGGTCGCCCTTCCTCGAATTGACGGCATTGCCGAGCGAGCGAATGCGCGGCCCGAGACACTCATGAAAACACTCATGCCAACAAGAAGAGCGACGTCAACCGGACGCCGCGAACAATGGAGCGAGACATGTCTACCGATCGCCGACAACGGCGCCACACGCTGCTGCTGCTCTGTGCCCTTTCGTTCATCCTCTATGTCGACCGCGTCAATCTGGCGACGGCCGCGGGGGCCATCAAAACCGAATTGGGTTTGACCAACACCGGGCTCGGCGTGGCGTTCTCTGCCTTCGCCTATTCGTACGCCATCTGCCAGGTCGCGGGCGGGTGGGTTGCCGACCGGTTCGGCGCGCGCAACACATTGATCGGCTGCGGCCTGATCTGGGTAGTCTCGACATTCGCGACGGGCCTCGTCCACACGCTCGGCCTCCTTTTCGCGGCGCGGCTGCTGCTCGGCGTCGGCGAGGGCGCGACGCTGCCGGCCCAGGCACGCGCGGTGACGCGCTGGTTTCCTCGCGAACAGCGCGGCATCGTGCAGGGCTTCACGCATTCGTTTTCACGGCTCGGCAACGCCATCACGCCGCCGATCGTGGCCGCACTGATGGCCTGGCTGTCATGGCGCGCGGCGTTCTATGTCATTGGTGCGGTAACCGCGGTCTGGCTCGTCTGGTGGTGCCTTTCGTTCCGAGAGCATCCGCAAGGGACGACGGCCGACGCCCGTAGCGTCGATTCGCCATCGGGCCCGACGCCATGGGGACCGCTCGTGAAGCGCATGGCGCCGACGATCTTCGTCTACTTCTGTTATGGCTGGACCGCGTGGCTCTTCTTCACCTGGTTGCCGACCTTCTTTCTGCATGGCGAGGGCCTCGACCTCAAATCGTCGGCGCTGTACGCGTCGGGCGTGTTCTTCGCCGGCGTTGTCGGCGACACAGTGGGCGGCTGGCTCAGCGATCGCGTCTATCGTAGAACGGGACGCCTCGCGCTCGCGCGGCAGGGCATCATCGTGCTCAGCTTCATTGGGGCGCTGCTCTTTCTCGTGCCGCTCGCGTTCGTCCACTCCACGTTCGGCATCGCGCTATGCTTGTCCGGGTCGTTCTTCTTTCTAGAGTTAACGATAGGACCCATCTGGGCAGTACCCAGCGACATCACGGGAACGCATGCCGGCATCGCCAGCGGCATGATGAACGCAGGCTCGGCTATCGCGGGCATCCTCTCGCCGATCATATTCGGCTTTCTCGTCGACAAGACCGGAAGCTGGACTCTGCCGTTCGCGGGTTCTATCGCGATGTTGTTGATCGGAATTGGCGCTGCACTGCGCATCCGCCCTCAGCAGCCGTTGGTCACGGAAGCAGGGGAAGCGCCGCTTGGAGCGCTGCCCTCGCGAAGCCGCTGAATAACGACGACCAGCCAAAGACGGAGCGTTGCTCCGTCGTTCCTCCGCGCCTTTCAGGTGTCATTCCCTCGCATCGACAACGGGGTAGCACTTGGCGCAAGATCGATCCGATAGAAACGTAATGCATTGGCGCCCATCACGGCGCCACGCTGCGACGGCTCCAAATCGGCAAGCATGAGCAGCAAGCCGTCGACGAGCGCCCGATAGCCGATACGCAAGCCCGCGACCGGGAAGTTGCTCGCGAACATGCAGCGCTGCCAACCGAAGATCGCAAGGGTATCGCGAACGATTCGCGCGTTCGCATGCCAGTCCCACGCTTGGTCGCGTAATCCGAATTCCGATAGCTTGACGTGTACGTTCGGCTCGCGCGCCAGCGTTTCCATCCAGCCACGCCAGCGCGCGATCCCTTCATCGCTGCGATCCCATGCAAACCCGTGGTGATTGAGGACGATGGGCACGTCGGGAAACATTCGCGCCACTTCGGCGGCCTCCGGCAGATGCCACGCGGGAACGCGAAGGTCCCAGCTGAGGCCGTGGCGGGCAAGCAGCGAGAAGCCGCGCAGCCACGCATCGTCCTGCATCGACCCCCGTTGCCCGCGCACGCTGTCCGCCGGCGAGCGCGCCGTCACCGGCTTGCTGCGAATGCCGCGCACAAGCGGGTATTGCAGATGTTGCAGCAGGCGTTCCTCGGTATCGGGACGATCGAACCATAGATGCGCGACGATAGCGTTCGGAAAGCCGTGCTTCGCGTGCAGCTCGGTCAACCAGGCAGTCTCGGCGACCTGTTCGTCGCGCGCACGCTCGGCTTCGACGTGGACCGTCGCCACCACTCGGCAACCGATCGCCGCCGTGCGATAGTCGTCGGGAAGAAAGTCGCGGCAGATCGACCGATACTCGCCGAGAAAGAATGCCTCGGGATCGTACTCTTCCTGCAGCCAAGGGTAATGGCCGCGCGAGAGATCCCACAAATGATGATGCGCATCGACGACGTCGATGCGCTCCGTTTCTTGATCGGACATCCTGAATGTCACCGCATAGGGTTCAGTGCTCGCATCGCGCGGGCAGCGTGGTGGCGATCACGGCCGCCGCCACGAGTGCAACGGCAAGGCAATAGACGCCCGCGTTAGCGCTGTAGTGCTGGATCAGCACGCCGACGGCATAGGGACCACAAAAGCCGCCGAGATTGCCGAGCGCGTTGATCAGCCCGCGCGCGCCGCCCGCCTGCTCGGCATTGCAAAGCTTGGGCGGAATCGTCCAGAAGACGCCCGCGGCAGCTTGGAGGAAAAAGCCGCAGCCGACGAGGAACGCGTAGGACAAACCGATGCTGGCCTGCAAGCGAACCGACAAGAAGAGACACAGCGCAAATCCGAGCAGCGGCCCGATGACGAAAGCGCGGCGCTTGGCCAAGCGGT
>CAYPWK010000202.1:0-10200 GCA_964414365.1 uncultured Burkholderia sp. | reverse complement strand
CTCGCAATGATGGGGTTTGGCGCCGACGTATGGGGCAAAGGTACGCTCGTATCGGGCTTGATCTTCGCCGCGCTGATCGTGCCCGTGTTCGTCTGGCGTCACTACGTGACAGACAAGGGCCACTTTCCGCAACCGATGCTGGAAGACATGGAATTGTCGGACGCCGTGCCGCAGCGCAAGGCGGGCTTGCTCCCCTACGCCACGCTGCTACTTGGCGTGGTGGTCGTCGCGGCAACGCACTGGCTTGCTCCCTGAACGCCAGAACTTGCCGCATGAGAATCGCCCGGTCGCGGACAGCGAACCGGGCCATTTTTTGTGCGCTCAGCATGGGCGCACTCCTGCGGGTGCAACTCCCGCCATAACCTGGTCACAGTGAATGATCCTCAACTCCCCGAACCGCCGCCCAGCGCGGCCCCGCATGCCGGGTGGTGTGGCAGGAGCGTAGCCCGATGGCTACCCCCTATGCCGATTAACTAGACCTGCACCGCGAAGATCGCGCCTTCGATGCCGAGCACTTCGTCGCTGGCCGAATAGATCCCTACCCCTCGCTCCCACACGTGCCGCAGATCGCCATTCGCGCGACGGATGCGATAACGCAGATCGAACGCAATGCGACCCGCAAGCGCTTCCTGGACGGCACGCCAGACGTAATCAACGTCTTCCGGCACGATCAACTCGCTGTAGCTATGTTCGTGGCTATCGACAAACCACGCGGGAGGATAGCCGGTCAACTCCTCAATGCCGTCGCTGACGAATTCCATCGTCCATGATGGATTGTTGCGACCGCGATAAATCAATCCCGGCAAGCCATTCAATAGTCCCATTGCACCGCGCAATCTGGCTTCGAGTGAAACCTCGTGACGCTTTTGTGCCGTGACATCGAACACGGAAATAAAGAATGTATTCCCATTCCATCGACACGCTACGTTCAGCCAGCGAAGCTGACCATGAGGATGTACGAAGCGTAGCTGCTCACGAACGCACACATTGGCTTCGCAGCGCAGCCGCTGTAATACCGCGCGCCATATCAGGCGATCTTCCGGATGCACGTAGGCGGCCATATCGACGCTTACCGCCGTTGCCTCCATCAGCTCGGCCCAGGCGGCGTTCGCCTGGCAGATGTAACCGTGGTTGTCGAGCTTCAGCAACGCTACCGGAAAATCATCGAGGCTCATTGCGCATGCGGAAGGTTCGCTTGCAACAATAGTGTCTTGCATTTTTTCCGCCTTTATCATTGACGCGCAAGGGAATCGCGGTGCACCCAGGCCGCCAGCTCAAGCCGCGAGCGCAGATTCAGCTTGCGCAGCAGATTCTTCACATAGACCTTGACGGTGCCGTCGCTAATGCCTAGCTGTCGGGCAATCTGCTTATTGCTCATGCCCTCCGAGATCAGCGCAAGTGTCTGCGCTTCACGTTCGGTCAGCTCGACACCGCGCACACCTTTGCGGGCGTCGGGCGCATCGTCGTCTGTCGCAAGCAGCGTCAGCAGGCCATCGTCGAGGACGACCACGCCCCGTACACAGTTGCGTACGTACTCACGCAGATCCTCGGGCTCCTTTTCCTTTAGCATATAGCCATCTGCCCCGAGACGGAGCGCCGTCAATAATTCGCTGCGATCCAGCGAAGCGGTCAGCACAACCTTGCGGCTTTCAATCTCGAGTTGAGCCAGTTCGTCTAGCACAGAGAGGCCGCTAAGCCCCGGCATATGAAGATCGAGCAGGATCAGGCCGGGCCTCAGCTGCTCGGCAAGCACAATACCCTGCCGCCCGCTGGACGCCTCGCCGACCACCTTGAACTCCCCCGTCGAGTTGAAAAACTCGGCAAGGCCACGCCGGAACAACGGATGGTCGTCAATCAGAAGCAACGTTGTCGGACCCATCAACGAACTCCCTTCTGGAAACGTCATTCGGGACAAGCAGGCGCACCCGCGTGCCGCTCGGCTGCACATTCTCTATTTCCACACGCGCGCCTATCGCGCGCGCTCGCTCGTGCATGATCTCCAGGCCGTAGTGGTTCTCCTCCACCGACGCCGGCCGCAAACCGACCCCATCGTCCGTGACGGTCACGCACAAAGCGCCCGATGGGTCGTCGGTCAGTTCGATCCGCGCATGTCGCGCATGGGCATGGCGCACTACATTCGACAACGCCTCGCGCACGATCTGCAAGGTATGCAGCGCAACCCCCGGCGCAAGCTCGATTTCCGGCATCCGGTTATCGAGCTCGAAAACCACATTGCAGCGGCGCGAAAACTCATCGACCGAATCGGACAGCGCCTGTCGCAACGAGCGCCCTTCCAGTGTGAGTCGCGCACCGGTGATCAATTGTCGAACGTCGCGCTGAACGCGCGTCACCGTGGTTCGAAGCTCCGCGATCAGCGGCTCCGCCACCTCCGGCTTGTGCGCCTGCTGTTGCACCCGGCTGACGAGAAACGATATGAATCCCAGCTGCTGCGCGACTGAGTCATGAAGCTCGCGGATAAGCGCTCGCGTACCGCCATCCGTCGCGTGGGCCGTTTCCAGCCGTACCCGGTGGATCAAGGCGATCGCAGCACCCAGCGCCTCGCCTGCCTTGCCGGTTTCGACGGCCAGCGTCGAACTGGCGGGGGACACCAACTCCAGCAGCAGTGCGGCCGTTCCACACCTCGAAACCAGCCGCGCGCGGCCGTGGCGCGCGCAGGACGTGCACGAGCGGTTGAGCGTCACGCCAGCCAATGCCCTCAACGCGCAGTCGCGGTCCTCAGTGCATGAAAGGGACACGCCGGCCTTACCGGTGAGCGGCGCTTCCCCCGCGACCAGCAGCGCCGCATAGCTGCCGGGAATCTCGGTTTCCAGCCAGCCAATGAAGCGCCGCAACGGCTCAAGGGACGTTTGCCCGCTGGCGACTTCGACCAACAGCCGCAATAACGCATCGCGGAAGCGCAGCGATAGATCGATGCCATCGACACCATGCACCGCTTGCGAGGATAGGTCTCGTCGCATTAGGTTCGGGCTCACCGCCATGCAGGCTATCCCAAGGGAAAAGCCGTCTCGAACGCAATAATTGTGCCGTCTTCTGCCCTACTCCCGCACTACTCCTTTCGATGTACCTCGTTTTCAGGATTGAGCGTCGTTTCCCTTTAAGAAACTATTTTGCTTGCCGGGAACGCCATCAATTCGAGCGTTTCACGTTGGAGCCGCGGATTGCGGCGCACTCGAATGGAGCGGACGCCCTTTTTTAGTTCAAAAGCGCGTGCACACGTTCGAAGCGAAACATGATCCGCGAGCTTTATCGTCTCGACAGAACACACGACCAATGACATGACCTCGACGCCTGACAAGACATCCGGCCCGCTTCCAAGCCTTCCGAAATATCAGGTACTTCGCATCTGTGAAGATGCACGCCAGCACGTCGTCGTAGTTCAGGCTGATTCGCTGGGAAAGATTGCCGCTTTCATGGCGACCCTGCCCGTCGAGCCAGGCCTCGTCACGCTGCTCGTTCATGGCGACACGTCGACAACCGCTCATGCCGCGTCGTTCTATTCGACGCACGAGGCGCTCGAACACGACCTTCTCGCGACGCTCGACCGCGCGTCAATCGGCTTGCGGCTCTACGTGTGCGGCAACGAAGCGTTCCTCTGGCGCATCAAGCGCGTCGCGCGCTCGGCCGGGATGCTGGCGGAGGAAATCACCACTCAGCTTGACGCCGCGACGCGTCCCGTTTACTGCGTGCATTGCGGCGCTTCGCATGTGTATGACGCGCTGAGCGAAGTCGAGTGTGCGGGCTGCGCGATCCGACTCTCTGTACGGCAGCACTTCTCGCAGCGCATTGGCGCCTATCTGGGCGTATGCGCCGATGCCGACAGGCCCTACCTGGAGTGCCGCGCATGAACACCATCGAGGTTCGAGTCGAGGCAAAACGGCTCATCACCCCAGTGGTGTGCGAGTTCACGCTGGCCGCTGTGAACGGACGATTGCCCAGGTTTTCTTCCGGCAGCCATATCCAGTTGCACCTGCCGCTCAACGAGCGTCCACTGCGTAACGCCTATTCATTGCTCGGCGATCCGGAGAACACACGGACCTATCGTATCGCGGTGCGCAAACAGGATGAATCGCGCGGCGGCTCAGCGTTCATGCATCAGCAGGTGCGGGAAGGTACGACGTTGTGGATCACGCCGCCGGCTAACCTTTTTGCCTTGCATTCGGGCGCGCGTGCTCACATTCTCATCGCGGGCGGAATCGGCATCACACCGTTTGTCGCGCATATCGCCGAACTGGAGCGCGATGGCGCTGAGTTCGAATTGCACTACGCCTACCGACGAGGCCTGACCGATGCCTACCGCGACGAACTGACCGAGCGCCTGGGCAGCCGCTATCGCGGCTACGACAGTCAGCACTCGCGTCTCGATATCGAACGCGTACTGTCCGGCCGGCCTCTGGGTACGCACGTCTATGTGTGCGGACCTCAACCTCTGCTCACCGCGGTGCGTGAGACAGCCCGTGCGCTCGGTTGGCCGCATGGCCGCGTGCATTGGGAAGCGTTCGCCGCGCCACAGCCAGGTTCTCCATTCGTTGCCAGGCTCAAGCGCAGCGGTTCGAACGTGCACGTGGCCGCGGACCAGAGTCTGCTGGAAGCACTCGAAGCGTCCGGGCTCGACGTGCCGAACCTATGCCGCGGCGGCGTCTGCGGCCAATGCGTGACCCGTCACGTTGCTGGCGAGGTCGAGCACCGCGATCTGTTCCTGAGCCCCTCCGAGCGCGACACGCACCTGATGCCATGCGTGTCACGTGCCCGCGGCACTTCCCTTTCGCTCGATCTCTGAGGAACCTTACATGAGCGTCATTCTGAAGCCCGCAGAAAGCTATCGCGAAGCGTTTTCCTTTTGCAACAGCGATGCGGCTATCGCCCGCTTTCCATTTCCGTTCCCCGAAGACGCCTATATGTATTCGGTGAATCTCGAGCCGGCCACCTCGCGTGATCCGGGCTCAGTCTATGAGCACTGGTTCGATATCGACGAGCACTACCGCTCTGAAGTCGCGGAGCGCGCCATCGTATTGGAAACCGATCCACGTCGTTGCATGGTCATGCCGCACATGCGCAAGGCATCGTGGGATGCGCTTGAAATGATCATGGAGCATCTTGCGCAGGATTATTGCGATCTGTTTTCGCTCAAGCGCGAAGGGGACCAAGGAATCTGGTGCAATCGTGTGCTCGGCATCGAACAGGCCTTCCGTTTCGGAGATGACGAGACGCTGCCTTGTAAGCCGCTCGAATACATCATGCGTCAAACGCAAGGCGATATCGCGCTGCTCGATCAACGCGACGGCGACCTCTTCATGGATGCAGGCGTCATCACGGGACCGGCCGACTGGTCGCTTGCGTTCGATGCGGGAATGAGTTTCAAGCAATGGCATTCCCCCGTGCCGCTCGCGCACGACATGGGCATCTTCGAGCGCGCGCTGAAGTACCTGTTGAATATCCAGGTCGACCGTCCGGTGCGCCGCCTGAACTGGACGCTGACGATCAACCCGCGCCTCGACACCGCACCAGAGACCTATCACCTGTGGGGCGCGGACCGTGGCAAGGTCACGGCGCACAACGTCGGGCAAAGCGTGCATTTGCGCGTCGAACTCCAGCTCATGGCGCGACTGCCGCGCAGCAATGCGCTGATGTTCGGTATCCGCACCTATCTCGCCAGCATGGACGAACTGGTCACGAACCCTGCGTGGGCACGCCGGCTCCATAGAGTTCTGCGCGACCTTCCTGAGCCGATTGCCGACTACAAGGGCATGACGCGTTATCGCAAGACGCTGGTCGACTGGCTGAGCCAGTTCGACAGCGGTCTTTGACGCGCCCCGATTTCACCTACCCCGCCTCACCTCAGGAGTGAAAGACATGACTCATTCATGGCGGATTTCCGCGCTCGCGGAACGTCATCGGGCATTGGGCTCGAAACTCGAAGACTGGAACGGAATGGGCACCGCATGGACCTATTCCGGCGACCTCGCCGATCAACATGAGGCAATTCGTACCAAGGCCGGCTTGATGGATGTGTCGGGCCTGAAGAAGGTTCATTATGTCGGCCCGCACGCCGAAAGCCTGCTCAACTGGGCAGTAACGCGCGACGTCAGCAAGCTCTATCCCGGCAAGTCGGTGTACGCGTCCATGCTGAACGAGGACGGCAAGTTCATCGACGATTGCATTGTCTACCGGACTGGCCCGAACGCGTTCATGGTCGTTCACGGCTCGGGAACCGGCTACGAACGGCTCGTACGCGCAGCGCTTGGTCGCCAGGTCGCCGTCCTCTTCGACGACGATCTGCACGATCTGTCGCTGCAGGGCCCCGCCGCGGTGGACTTCCTCGCGGAACATGTGCCGGGCATTCGTGACCTGCCGTATTTTCATCACGTGCAAACGCGGCTTTTCGGCAAGCCGGTGATGATCTCGCGCACCGGCTACACCGGCGAGCGCGGCTACGAGATCTTCTGCAAAGCAGCCGATGCCCCCCTCATCTGGGACACCGTGCTCGGCAAAGGTGCCGCGTTCGGCATCATCCCGTGTGCGTTCACCGCGCTCGACTGGCTCCGTGTCGAAAGCTATCTGCTGTTCTTCCCGTACGACAACTCCGAGATGTACCCGTTCGCAAACGAAAAGGCGGGCGACACGCTATGGGAGCTGGGACTCGACTTCACCGTGTCGCCAGGGAAAACCGATTTCTGCGGCGCCCTCGAACACTTTCGCCTGCAAGGCAAGGAGCGTTTCAAGATCTTCGGCGTGCTGGTGGATTCGACCGAAGCGACCCGCGGCGGCGATGCATTGTGGAATGACGGCAAGCAGGTCGGCGTCGTCACTTGTGGCATGTACTCGCGGTTGACGGGCCGCTCGATGGCCATCGCGCGCCTCGATGTGGACTACGCACGCCAGGGTGCACCGTTCGAAGTACGCGGCAGCATCAACGCTCGCGCGAGCGCGGCTGAATTGCCATTCGACGATCCAGAGAAGAAAAAGCGCACCGCAACCGGCTAAGCCGCTCTGGATCGATAGATCGATACGGATCCGTTCGCGTTTTGCCGTTACTTCTCTCACGTATTGCTCAGGAGTGTTGCAGTGACCCAGAACTACATATTGACGATCAGTTGTCCCGCCACGTCCGGCATCGTCGCTGCCGTCTCGTCGTATCTCGCGCAATCGGGCTGCTATATCAGCGAACTGGCGCAATTCGACGACGAATCCAACGGCACGTTTTTCATGCGTGCGGTGTTCCGTTTCAATGAAGCAAAGGCCGGCAGCATCGACAAGCTACGCCACGACTTCACCAGCATTGCGAACGATTTCGCCATGCAATGGAAGCTCATCAGCGCGGCGCAGCCGATGAAGGTGCTGCTGATGGTCAGCAAGTTCGATCATTGCCTCGCCGATCTGCTGTACCGGCATCACAAGGGTCAGCTGCGCATGCAGATCACCGCGATTGTCTCGAATCATCTGGACTTGAGGCCAATGGCGGAGCGCGAGGGCATCCGCTTTATCTACCTGCCGGTGACACCTGAAACGAAGGCCCAGCAGGAAGCCGAGCTGCTCAAGATCGTTGCGGAGACAGAGACGGAACTCGTGGTGCTCGCGCGCTATATGCAGATTCTCTCCAACACCCTTTGCAAGCAGCTCACCGGTCGGGCCATCAATATCCATCATTCGTTTCTGCCGGGGTTCAAGGGCGCGAAGCCGTATCACCAGGCATTCGAACGTGGCGTCAAGCTGATCGGCGCCACCGCGCACTATGTCACCTCCGATCTCGACGAAGGCCCGATCATCGAACAGGAAGTGCAGCGCGTCGATCACGTGCTGCAGCCCGATGATCTTGTCGCGATCGGACGTGATACGGAAACCGTGGCGCTTTCGCGCGCGGTCAAGTACCACACGGAACATCGCGTTTTCCTCAACCGCGACCGGACCGTAATTTTCCGATGAACCAGGCCAGACTCATTGACGGCAAAGCCGCAGCAGCCGCGTTGCTCGATACGATCAGGCAGGACGTCGCGCAGCTCGAGGCATCCGGTGTCACAGCCACGCTTGCAGTGGTGCTGGTGGGCGACGATCCCGCGAGCCATGTCTATGTGCGCAACAAGGTGCTGCGCGCAAAGGAAGTGGGGATACGTTCGATCGAACACCGCCTGCCTGCCGATACCGGCCAGGATACGTTGTTGTCGCTTATCGGCTCGCTGAATGCCGATGTCGAGGTGAACGGAATCCTTGTGCAAATGCCATTGCCTGCGCAGATCGACGAGGCGGCCGTGATCAACGCAATCGATCCGGAGAAGGACGTGGATGGCTTTCACCGCGAAAACGTCGGGCGACTGGTGCTCGGCGAACCGGCGTTCACGCCGTGCACGCCGACAGGGTGTCTGTTTTTGCTGGAGCAGACGCTCGGCGATCTGTCCGGTAAGCACGCAGTCGTCATCGGACGTTCGAACATCGTCGGCAAGCCGATGGCGTCGCTGCTGCTTCAGGCTCACTGCTCGGTGACCTTGCTCCATTCGCGCAGTGTTGGCGCGCGCGAGCTATGCAGCCAGGCCGATATTGTCGTCGCAGCCGTGGGGCGTCCGCAGATGATCGACGCGAACTGGATCAAACCGGGGGCAGTGGTGATCGACGTGGGAATCAATCGCATCGAACTCGACGGTAAAACGCGCCTCGTGGGCGATACCGACTACGTCAGCGTTTCGCGTGTGGCGAGTGCCATTACGCCCGTTCCGGGCGGCGTCGGGCCAATGACGATCGGCTTTCTGATGATGAACACCGTTCTCGCTGCAAAGCGCCAGTATCGGCAATGAGTGCTGACGCTGCCGCGCGCAGGCGTTTCCGCTTTCCTGACTGCTGTTGCCACTTTTCTTCGAGCAGGAAATCCTCTGTCGTCATATCAGATATCTAGTGAGCGAATGACCATGAACAAGCGCGTCGCAATCATAGGTGCAGGCCCTTCCGGTATGGCGCAATTGCGCGCCTTCCAGTCCGCTAAGGAAAAGGGCGCGGACATCCCCGATATCGTCTGCTTCGAAAAGCAGAAGGACTGGGGCGGCATGTGGAACTACACGTGGCGCACCGGCACCGATGAAAACGGCGAGCCGGTCCACGGCAGCATGTATCGCTACCTGTGGTCCAACGGGCCAAAGGAATGTCTGGAGTTCGCCGACTACACTTTCGAGGAGCACTTCGGCAAACCGATCGCATCGTATCCGCCGCGCGAAGTGCTGTGGGACTACATTCGCGGACGCGTCGAAAAGGCCGGGGTACGGGGATATATCCGCTTCAACACGGTTGTCCGCCACGTGAGTTTCGACGCCGCAACGAAACAGTTCATTGTCACCGCTCACGATTTTTCTTCAGACGCGACGACGTCGGAGAAATTCGATTACGTCGTCAATGCATGCGGCCACTTCTCGACGCCTAACGCGCCGACCTTTCCCGGTTTCGACACGTTTGGCGGCCGCATTTTGCATGCACATGATTTCCGCGATGCGCTGGAGTTCAAGGACAAGGATGTCTTGCTGATCGGTAGCAGCTATTCGGCGGAAGACATCGGCTCGCAGTGCTACAAGTACGGTGCGAAAAGCATCACGAGCTGCTATCGCACGGCGCCAATGGGTTATCACTGGCCGGCCAACTGGGAAGAAAAGCCACTCCTGCAGCGCGTGCGCGGCAATATCGCCTACTTCGCGGACGACACGCACAAGCACATCGACGCAATCATCCTGTGCACCGGGTATCTGCATCATTTTTCGTTTCTGCCGGATGAATTGCGCCTCAAGACGAGGAATCGCCTATGGCCGTTGAGCCTCTATAAAGGCATCTTCTGGGAAGACAACCCGGGCCTGATTTACCTCGGCATGCAGGATCTCTGGTACTCGTTCAACATGTTCGACGCGCAGGCCTGGTACGCGCGCGATGTGATTCTCGGACGCATCGCCCTGCCTGCAAAGGCGGAAATGACGGCACACAGCCTCGCATGGCGCGCCCGCGAAGAGCAGCTCATCACGAATCAGGAAATGTTCGAATTTCAGGGTAGCTATATCCAGGAGCTTCTCGACGAAACCGACTATCCGAGCTTCGACATTGCCGGTGTGAACCGCACGTTCCTCGAATGGAAGCACGACAAGCATCACGACATCATGGGCTACCGCAACAAGTCCCATCGTTCGCTGATGACGGGCACGCAGTCTCCACCTCACC
>CAYPWK010000201.1:0-10249 GCA_964414365.1 uncultured Burkholderia sp. | reverse complement strand
GGCGCTCCTTTCCTCCTCGGACTAAAGTCCGAGGTTTCTCGGAGCGTCTGATGAACGTCAGCACCTTCGACCTCTTCAAGGTCGGCATCGGGCCGTCGATTTTCCCACACCGTAGGCCCGATGATCGGGGCCTGACCGCCGTACGTTAGCAGGAACCCGCTGGCGAAACGGCCACAAGAGCCGCAGCCGGAAATGCAGCAATCTCACTAGCCATATTTGGAGACAACAAATGAGTAACAGGAATGTTGTTTCAGGCGCGTTGGCAGAGGCCAGCGTCATCTCAAAGCCGCCATTCCCGTTGGACACTAGTCATGAGGCCGCGGCGCCGGACGGGCGCTTGCTCAAGCGCGCGGCGATGGCCAGCTTCATCGGCAACTTTGTCGAGTGGTTCGACTACGCGTCGTACGGCTATCTTGCGACCATTATCGCGGTGGTCTTCTTCCCGAAAACCAACGCTGCAACGGGGCTGCTCGCCGCTTACGCCGTGTTCGCGATCTCGTTTATCGTGCGCCCGATTGGCGGCATTGTCTGGGGGCATTTCGGCGACAAGACCGGACGCCGCACTGCGCTCTCATTGTCGATTCTCATCATGTCGGCTTCCACATTTGTGATCGCGTTTCTGCCGACCTATGCCCAGGTCGGCATCGTCGCGCCGATTTTGTTGCTGCTGGTTCGCCTCATCCAGGGCTTCTCGGCCTCTGGTGAATATGCGGGTGCGTCCGCTTTCCTCGCCGAATATGCGCCGGAGGGCAAGCGTGGTCTTTATACCAGCATCGTGCCGGCGAGCACGGCAGCCGGGCTGCTGTTCGGATCGGTATTCGTGGCGGTCCTGCACGCGGTGCTCACCAACGACCAGATCCAGTCTTTCGGCTGGAGACTGCCGTTCCTGCTGGCCGCGCCATTTGGCCTGATCGGCCGCTACATCCGGGTGCGCCTGGAAGACACGCCGAAGTTCAAGGCGCTTGAGAGGTCGCATCATGTTGCGCGTGCGCCTGCCACGGAACTGCTGAGCGTGCATCGCGGCAAAATGCTGATTGCGTTTGGCGTGACGTGTCTGAACGCCGTGGCATTCTATCTGGTGCTCAGCTACATGCCGACTTACCTCTCGACCGAGATGGGCATGGGCGAAACGCAATCGTTTATCGCGGCCACGATTTCCCTCG
The DNA here is from genome assembly GCA_964414365.1 of uncultured Burkholderia sp. Classification (GTDB taxonomy): domain Bacteria; phylum Pseudomonadota; class Gammaproteobacteria; order Burkholderiales; family Burkholderiaceae; genus Trinickia. The sequence goes on along the minus strand of CAYPWK010000201.1, from coordinate 9,086 downwards.
CTGCGTATATCGGTTTCATCTTCCTCATGGGCGCTCTGTCGGACCAGGTCGGTCGAAAGACGATGCTGATCGGCGCTTCCGTGCTGTTTGCCGTACTGACGGTGCCGTTGTTCAAGGGACTCGTCGGCGCCAGCTTCGCAACAATCGTTATGATCCAGATCGCGTTCGGCGCGTTGCTGACGATGAACGACGGCACGCTGCCCTGCTTCCTGTCGGAGATTTTTCCGACGCGCGTGCGGTACAGCGGTTTCGCGTTCTGTTTCAATGCAGCAAACGCTTTGTTCGGCGGTACTGCGCCGTTTGTCGCGACGTGGCTTATCCACGCGACCGGCAACAAGTTCGCTCCCGCGTGGTATCTCGTGGGGGCAGCGGGCGTCGCGCTTGTGGCCATGATCGCGAGTCGAGAAACATCACGCGGGCCGCTCGCTGGCGACTGACGCTGACGATGCTGGATCTGGCCAGCGGCCGCGGCTCACTTCGCAAGCAAGGCCGATCCCGGCGCAGCGATAGCCAGCCGGTATTGGGAGGATTCAGCGGCTGCTCTGGACACCTTGCTGGCTGAGTCTCCAACACGGGCCTCTCCCTTATAGGCAAGCTCGAACCCGGGATATCCGTCCGAGCCGGACGCTTTGGTCAGTGCGGCAGGCGCGCTCATTGCTTGCTTTCCTGTGGTCAAGGACGCCAATTGGAAGGAGGTGCGCTATGAGCTCTACGAACGACAAGCCGCAACAACCGGATCTCGAGCATCCGAAGCCCGCGCAACATAACGACGACGAGCGCAGCCGGATGCCCGAGCGTGACGACAAGGACCGCAAACAGTCACCTGCCGATAAACCGGGCAAACAGCCCGGAGAGGGCGAAACGTCAGTCGGGTGACGCGGAAGGAGGAGTCGCCGTGTGAAGAGTGGCCGCTTGGAGGTCCTCGGAGGACTGATAGCGCGCAGCCCCGCCATCTGCTCCGATTCTCGAAGTGCCCGCAGGGTAATTTCGTTAGGAACGCGGACCTCTAAAGGTAATCCTCTCGTCATCACGACTTGCCGGAGAAAGAGCCGAAAAGCCTCAGAAATGGTGAGTCCATTCTGCGCCAACACGTCGGCTGCTTCCTTTTTGAGCTCGGGTTCGATGCGCGCGTGCACATCGGCTGTTTTAGCGCTGAGAGCGAACATTTTGGGAACCTTCCTACAGATGACCGCGGTGCCGCAAGCAGGGCCACGCAATAGATATTGGTTGGACACTCGCCGTACTCACGACCGATCGTAACCGTCTCAAAAGCGCAATCGATGCGTTCGCGCAGAGTTTTGCCGAGAATCTAGCGATCACCCGCGTGTCTTTTCACTCAATCCACGTTGAAGTGAACACGCACGTCCTGGTGGCTTTCGACGGGGTGCCCCCCTTCGATCGCCGGGACGAAGCGCCATCTATGCAGCGTCGCTATGAGGATTTGATTGAGCCGAGGATTCGGTGTCGGCTTGATGAGATCGATGTCGAACGTTCCGTCCGTGTGAATGATGAATCGCACAACTGCGACGAACCGATACCCCTCTTCGCGAAGGTCGTCCGGCAATTCGGGTAGTGGCTGCGCGACGAGGCGGGCGGGAACGCTGGCCTGCGTGTCCGAATTGCCGCTGACCGATTGCTGTGCGGCGGGAGGCGATGCCGTGCTTGCATTCAAACGCGTGTCGCTGCTTTGCGAGAGGGGGGATGGCGCAATCGGCGTTGCAGGCGGCGGTGTCTGCTCTCCCGTGTCACGGATGCGAGGCGCAGCAGGCGCCGCGCGTGCGACTCGCGGCGACGGAGGCCGCGCAACCTCTGATCGGCGGGGAGCCGCGTGCGTAAGCGGCTCCGCTGGACGAATCGGCACGCGCGATGTCGCATGATTGGACCTCTCGATCTTGCTCTCGAAATTCTCCGGCGTTTGAGGCTGAGGCTGAGGCCATTCGACGACCCGCATGTCGAGCGGCTCGCTCGGCCGCACATCCGCGTCTTCCCCCGAGAAGAGCCAAAGCGAGTGCGAAAGGAATAACGCCCACCCAACTGCAGCGAGCAACGTTGCGACGGCGAGCCGACGAAAGCTGCTTGCCCGTGGCGGCACGGGCGAAGGCAAACGCCTATTCACGATGAACGGCAACGAGAAAGTGTTTCGCGCCGGCTTTCCGTGCCTCGAGCATGGCTTGAACGACGATGCCGTGCGATGCGCCGTCGTCGGCGGCCACGACGAGGTCGCCATCGGGTCCGATGAGGCGCTTCACATTGCCGACGATCTGCGCGAGCGCAACCGGTTGCTGGTTGATATAGATCTGATTCGCGCGATTCACGGAGAGCGTGATAGGCCGGTCTCCCGGCATCTGCTGGGCCTGCCCGCGCGGCAAATCGATGCGCACGGAATCGAGGCGCTGCATCGCAAGCGACGTCAACATGAACGTCGCGAGCAGGAAGAACATCACGTCGATCATCGGGATGATCTCGATGCGCCCGCGCTTCGACACGCGGGAACGGCGGAGCTTCATGACTGTGCTCCGGCGCCGCCCGTTTCGCGAGCAAGACGAATTTCGCCGAGCCGCTCGTTCGCGAACGATTCGATTTCGTCCATCAACCGATCGACACGCCGCGAAAAGTAGTTGAAGGCGAAGAGCGCGATGAGCGCGATGACGAGGCCCAGCGCTGTGGCGACAAGTGCCTGCGCGACGCCGCCTGATACGCCGGCAGGGCTCACGAGGCCGTCTCCACCGATCAGTCTGAAAGAACGCATCATGCCGACGATCGTCCCGAGCAGGCCGAGGAGCGGGGCGGCCGTCACGATGGTCTCGAGCAGCCAGAGGCCGCGGTTCATGTCGCGCTCGATTCTGGTCGCCGCCGTTTCGATGCGCGCTTCGGTTTGCCAAAGCGGCGCGCCTTCTCGATCGGAGAGGAGGCTGTCGATGCGACTCAACGCATGCCCGTAAGGCAATCTACGGATGCGCGAGCGAGCTAGTCGGTCATCATCGTTTCCATCGACGCCGTTTTCGCCTGCCCCTCGTCCGCTCGGCAGCGAGCAGTCCGCGGGAATGCGTGCGTAGCGCCAGAAGACATAGGCACGGTCGATGATAATGGCGAGCGCCGCGATCGCAAGCGCGCTGAGCGGATAGATGACCCAGCCGCCCGCATGTAGCGCTTCGACAAGACCTCTCCAGTCGTTCATCGTCAATCTAGCCTCCGAAAAAGCTCAATCAGAAGTGCTTTGTAATGCCTGCATAAACAGCGCGCTGCGGGCCATACTGCGGCGCCTGGACGCCGATACCGGAGCCGTCCCGCAACTGGTAGACGCTGTTGAAAGCGTTGATGAGCACGAGCCGGCCTTCGAATTTGCCGATAAGCGGCGCGTTGAAACGCTCGATCACGCCAAGATTGAGCTGCCAATACCACGGTAGCTTGTCGGTATTGTCGAAGCCGCGGCGCAACCCGCTGCCGACGATGCCGTCGAGTGTGAACGTCGTTCTACCGAGTGCGTAGGCGCCGCCAAACGAGGCTGTGACGCGCTGATCGTGATCCAGGTAGATCCAGTTGCCGGCCGCGTAAGCAAGCTCATCAGCCCCGAAGTTGAATTGCGCCGACTCGATGTTCTTGCCCTGCGCGCGGCTCCAGGCGACGTTCGCATAGGCCGAGATGTTGTCGTGTTTGTAATTCGCCGTGAATTCGAGGCCATAGACGCGGCCGCGCTCGTAGTTGAACGCCGTATAGATGAGCGCCGTTCCGAACTGGCCTTCGTCGATAAGGTCTCGCGCGATCTTGTAATACGCGTCGAGTCCGAGCGTCAGATCCGACGTGACGCGTTGCGAGATGCCGATATCGAAGTAGTGGCTGCGTTCGGGCCTGACCGGGTCGTTCCTCGAGCTTGTCGCTTGATTGGTGGTGCCGTTGAAGAGGCCGATCGTCGAATCCGACACGAGCTCCATCGGCGGGGGCGTGAAATAGCGCGCGTAACCCGCGTGAAGCGTCGTCGCATTGGTCGGCTGGTAGACGAGCCCGATGCGCGGGCTCAATTGGCCCGCTTGCACAAACTCGTCCACGCGGTCGTAGCGCACGCCGTAGTTCAACGTCAGCTTGCTAGTGAGCTTCCACTCATCCTGCAAATAAAGCCCATACAGGTAGCCTGTTTTGCTGTTTGAATCGTTGATCGTGAACGGCTGGTCCGAGAGCTGATTGCCGGCGGCATCGACGGCGAACACGGCCACGCTGTTGTTGAAGCGGGCATGTTCCTGCTCGAAGTTGATGCCCGCACGCACGGTGTGCCGATCGCCGAGGCGGTACGTCGTATCGGCCTGGAGCCCATTGGCCCGATTACTATGAAGGTCGCTCGATGCCACGCCGTTGAAGATCAAGTCGCCGACCGGATCGGGATGGAACTGCGTGCGGGTATAACGCGTGTAGAGCGCGATTTGATAGTCGAGCGCCGCGCCGTTGGTGCCTTGTAGCGCAACGACCGCAAAGTTGTTGAGCTCCGACTGCGATTCGTCGAGGTGCGCCGAATCGAACGTCGACGTCCCGTTCAAGGTGAAGACGGGCGCCAGCCCTGGCGTATTCGGAATCTCGAAGTGATTGGCCGTCGCGCCGAACATGACGCTCACGCGCGTGAGCGGATCGATCATATACGACAGGTAACCGAAGCCGTCGCTCTGGCGCGTGTGATCGTGCAGCGGATTCGCAGCGGAAGTGGGCGCTTCTATGCCAAGGTTGTTTTCGCCGAGCGCGCCCGTGAAGTAATAGCTGAATGGGCCGCTCGAGCCGAAAACTTCGCCGCTGGTCTTGAGCGTTTGATGGCTGCCGCCGTAGACGTCGATGGTGCCGCCGTTGCCCGTGTTGCCTTCCTTCGTGCGAATGTCGACGATGCCTGCGGTCCGGTCGCCGTATTGCGCGGGCAACGCGCCCGTGACGAGGTTGACCTGATCGACAATCCGCGAATCGAACGATTGGCCGAAACCGCTGATCGGCTCGGGAATCATGATGCCGTCGATCCGATACTGCAGATTCGCATGCTCGCCGCGCACGTGCAGCTGACCATACGAATCGTTGGCCACGCCGGGCGCCTGGAGCAGGACCTGGTTGAGCGGCGTATTCTCGCCTTGCGGCGCATTCTCGATGTCGGATTGCGTGATCCGGTACACGCTGCTCCCCACTTCAGGCAGGAGTCCATTGCGGGCGCGGTCTAGGCGCCTTGCATTGACGGTGACGTCGAGGCTCTTGGCATCGCCTTGTTCAGCCGGGCTGGTCGGCACTACCTGACTTTGCGTGCCGCTGGCGGCATCGGGTGCGGCAGCTTGGGCGTGAGCCAGCAGCGCGTGCGTCGTGCCGAGGACGTGCGCGGCCACCACCACGCAGGCTCGTGCTGTGCGTGAGCGTTCCATCTTCCTCTTCTCTTTTGTGCTTTGAATGACGAGCCCGTGGCACCCGGAGCGCTCGGCTAGGACTCTGCGCAGTGCGGTTATGAAATGATATAACGTATCGCTCCGAGCGCGAGATGATATAACGTATCGGGTTGGGCCGCAAGACTTCGCCGCCGGCATCCGGCGCAACGGTCTCGAGCCTTGTGAGCCGACGACGGCGCGGTGAGTCCCAACCATCGGTAGTCTCAGCACCCCAAGAGGTTGCAAACGAATATGTGGGGCTCGAATACGTAGTTTCCCTAACGCCAGTAGAATCGCCGTTTCGAAAAGACGAACCATCGACGAACCGGCGAGTGAACTGATGCATCAGGTTGGGACAGAGGGAAAAACGGGGCTTGTGCTCCTCGCGCTGGCGGTGGGTGGATTCGCTATCGGCACGACGGAGTTTGCGACGATGAGCCTGCTGCCGTTGTTCGCGCAGGGGCTTGGCATCGACGCGCCGACGGCCGGTCACGCGATCAGTGCCTATGCGCTCGGCGTCGTGGTGGGCGCCCCGACACTCGCGGTAATCGGAGCGCGGCTCGATCGTCGGACGTTGCTGATTCTGCTGATGGCGATGTTCGCTGTGGGGAATACGCTGAGCGGCCTTGCGCCGAGCTACGAGTGGCTGCTCGTCTTCCGCTTCGTGAGCGGGTTGCCGCACGGCGCCTACTTCGGTATCGCCGCGCTCGTCGCGACTTCGCTCGTACCCGAGGATCGCCGCACTGTTGCGGTCGGCCGGATGTTTCTCGGGTTGACGTTCGCGACGATAATCGGCGTGCCGCTTTCTAACTGGCTCGGGCACGCCATCGGCTGGCGCTGGAGCTTCGGCTTTGCGGCCTCGCTAGGGGTGCTGACGATGACGTGTGTCCGCGTGTGGGCGCCGTCGGTGCCGGCTGCGGCGGAGGCGAGTCCGCTTCGAGAACTGGGGGCATTGCGGCGTCCGCAGGTATGGTTGACGCTCGGCATCGGCGCGATCGGCTTCGGCGGTCTATTTGCTGTTTATACCTATTTGGCCGACATTCTCGCGTCGGTCACGCATGTCTCCGTTGCCGCTACTGGACTCATCCTGGCCATATTCGGCGTGGGGCTCACGATCGGGAATCTCGTCGTTCCCGTTTTTGCGGATCGCGCGTTGATGCGCACCGCAGGGCTTCTGCTTGTCTGGAGCGCCGCGATGCTGCTGCTCTTTCCGCTTGCTGCGCATAACGTGTGGGCGGTCACGTTCGACGTGTTTCTGATCGGAATCGGCGGCGCGCTGGGCACCGTATTGCAGACGCGGCTCATGGATGTCGCCGAGGACGCGCAGGGTCTCGCCGCTGCACTCAATCATTCGGCGTTCAACACGGCCAATGCGCTTGGACCGTTTCTCGGCGGTCTCGCGATCGCCGGCGGGTTCGGTTGGACCTCGCCCGGCTGGGTCGGCACGTTGCTAGCACTCGGGGGACTCGGCGTCTGGGCTCTGTCGATTTGCGTGCAGCGCCGAAGCGAAACGGCGGGTCAGCGCGTCGAGAGTCGCGTCTTTGCCGAGTCTGAGCGGTAAAGAATCCGACCGCTTCAAGCCATCGCAAGCCCCTCTCCGGTAGACAGTCACGCGCGACACATCGGCTAAGACCGGCTAGGTCGCGTGCGCTTCATGCATCTGCGCGTCGGCCGTGTGAGCGAGCCGGCGGGCGAATCCTCCGAAAATAACGCCCGGATGCACATCGCAAGCGCCGGACGCCGTATGCATCAAGTCGAAAGGTGAGTTGCCGTTAACCGAGTTGGTGTGCATTCGCCCGCGACTGCGGGCGCGGCTTTCAATGACCTTTCGGCGCTCTCAAATGTTTAGACGTCTCTCTATTTCCGCGCGTCTGTGGATCACGGTGATCATCCTCGGAGCCATGATCCTAGCCATCGCAGTGCTCGGTGCATACGGCACGAAGCGCTCCGACGACGATCTCAACTACGCATACTCGAATCAATTGGCCGCAGCCATCGCGATCGGCAAGGCCAACCTCAATCTCACGATTGTCCGAACTACGCTCGACCGCGTCTTGCTTCATCCGGATGCACCCGATACGGCTGCCCTGATCGACAAGGCTCTGAACTACCTTTCGGTCTCCAAGCGCGCCTGGAACGACTACGCTTCGCAACCGCATGGCGCGGACGAGCAAGCGCTGGCCGATGCGGTGGGCTCCGCTCGCTTGGCGCTGATCGAGAAGGGGATCATGCCGATGATCGACTCGATGAAGAAAGGCGATCACCAGAGCGCCGACGACATCGCGATGAAGATCGTGCCGCCGCTATCGGTCGCTTTGACGAAAAGCTCCGACGCGCTCGCGGCGTGGCAGCACCAGCACGGCGATGAAGCGTTCGCTGCCGCGAAGGCGCGTTCGGCCGGCGTGCTCGCGAGCGGCAGCGTGCTGCTCGCCGCGGGTCTCATCGCGTGCGTCATTTGCGCCGTGGCGCTCAACCGCTCCATCGCGCGGCCGCTCGCGAACGTACTCGCGCAGATGCAACGGATCGCGGCGGGAGATCTCAGTGAGCGATTGGAAGTGCGATCCGAAGACGAAATGGGACAACTCGTCAAAGGCCTGATGGCGATGCAGAAATCGTTGACCGAGACCGTGCGCCAAGTGACACGCAGTGCCGAATCGATCGCCGCCGCGACGCGGGAGATTGCGGCCGGCAACAGCGACCTCTCGCAGCGAACGGAAGAACAAGCGGCCTCGCTGCAGCAGACGGCAGCGAGCATGGAAGAGCTCACGGCCACCGTCAAGCACAACAGCGACAATGCGAGAACCGCGCAAACGTTGTCAGGTACCGCCAATGACGTGGTGGTGCGCGGGTCGGCCGTGGTGCAAAGCGTCGTCGAAACGATGAGCGGGATCGACGCGGCCTCGAAGAAGATCGCCGACATCACGGGCGTCATCGAGGGCATCGCGTTTCAGACCAACATCCTCGCGTTGAATGCGGCCGTCGAAGCGGCGCGCGCCGGCGAGCAGGGCCGGGGCTTCGCGGTGGTTGCCGGTGAGGTTCGCTCGCTTGCGCAGAGGGCCGGTGGCGCGGCGAAGGAGATCAAGGAACTGATCGGCGATTCCGTCGCTCGCGTCGATGAGGGCGCCCGACTTGTCGATACCGCAGGGCATACGATGCAGGAAATCAAAGAGGCCATCTCGAAGGTCACGGCGATCATGGACGAGATCGCAAGCGCCTCTGAACAGCAAAGCGACGGGATCGAGCAGGTCGGCATCGCCGTATCGCAGATGGATCAAGTTTCGCAGCAAAACGCGGCGCTCGTCGAGCAGGCGGCTGCCGCCGCTGCATCGCTCGACGATCAGGCCGTGTTACTCAAGCGCGCGGTGAGCGTGTTCCGAATGGAGAAGGCAGCGGGTTTTTGAGCGGAACCAACGCGCCCCGGCCGAAGCTCACGCCACCTTTCTCGGTTCGCTGCACCGATGGGCATCTTCTGCAACAATCATCGAGCTTCGCCGGGCAGCCGTTTTTCCGCATTCGCTCGTCCATCGAAAGCTTTTCGAAATGCATCGCGCCGCTTCGTCCGACGAGACTTTCCTATCGTCGTGTTTCGTCGCGGCGAACCGTCCACGAGCCACCCTTGTCCGACACCCCAACCACGGCCGCTCCTCCGCCCGATATCGATGCAACGGTATCGAGCAAAAGCCGCTGGGGCATGGCAGCGATTCA
>CAYPWK010000200.1:3105-10267 GCA_964414365.1 uncultured Burkholderia sp. | reverse complement strand
TACGAGCACTTCGAGGACATCTGCGAAATCATGAAGGCCTACGACGTCAGCTTCTCGCTCGGCGACGGGCTGCGTCCGGGCTCGATCTACGACGCGAACGACGAAGCGCAGCTCGGCGAGCTGAAGACGCTCGGCGAGCTCACGCAGATCGCCTGGAAGCACGACGTGCAGGTCATGATCGAAGGCCCGGGCCACGTCCCGATGCAGCTGATCAAGGAGAATATGGACTTGCAGCTGCAATGGTGCGACGAAGCGCCTTTCTATACGCTCGGGCCGCTCACGACCGATATCGCGCCCGGCTACGATCACATCACTTCCGGCATCGGCGCGGCGATGATCGGCTGGTTCGGCACGGCGATGCTCTGCTATGTCACCCCGAAGGAGCATCTCGGGCTGCCGAACAAAGACGACGTCAAGGAAGGAATCATCACCTACAAGCTCGCGGCACATGCCGCCGATCTGGCCAAGGGTCATCCGGGCGCGCAAGTGCGCGACAACGCGCTCTCGAAGGCGCGCTTCGAGTTCCGCTGGGACGACCAGTTCAACCTCGGCCTCGATCCCGACAAGGCGCGCGAGTTCCATGACGAGACGTTGCCGAAGGAATCGGCCAAGGTCGCCCACTTCTGCTCGATGTGCGGCCCGCACTTCTGTTCGATGAAGATCACGCAGGACGTGCGCGAGTTTGCGGCGGCGCAAGGTGTCTCCGAAGACGCCGCGCTGCAAAAGGGCATGCAGGAGAAGGCCGTCGAGTTCGTGAAAAGCGGCGCCGAGATTTATCGGCGGCAGTAAGCGCTGTATTTCAACAGGCCAACGCGCGCGGCGTTCGCGCCCCGCAATGTTCGCCGGCTCACGCCGGATGCTCGCGCGCGCACGCCAAGTCCTTCCAACCGTACCCGATCGAACATTGCAGGCACCGCCGCGGGCATAGGCTCGCGATGAAGATGCATGTGCGCGTTTGCTACACTGGCAATCTTTCATATGGGTACAGTCAGGCATGCTTGGCCCCGCCGTTCGCCCCGCCCCGCGCGACTGCGCGTGCGCGGCGAACATAATCCGTTCCCGAGCCTTGCGCGTCGCCGAGCCGGCTCGGCGACGCTTACCCGCGCCGACCGCGCTATCGCCATGGCATCGCAGCGCGAGCTGACGCTCGGCGGCATCCTCTCCCATCTGCGGCGCGACGACATTGGCTGGCATATCGTCTATCAAGGCTTGACGTTGCGCAGCGTGTTCCAGCCCGTCGTCTCGATCACGCACAAGCGCATCGTCGGCCATGAGGCGCTGCTGCGCGTAACCGGCCAGGGCGGACACACGATTCGGCCCGACGCGCTCTTCGCGCGCGCGCCGGGCAGGGGCGCCGCGCTCGCGTTCGAGCGCCTCGCGCGCTGCGTGCATTTCGCCAACTTCGCCGAGCAGAACACGGAGTTGGGGTGGCTCTTCGTCAACGCGCTGCCGCGCCTATTCCGCACGGGCTGGTCCTATACCGCGTTCGTCGACGAGCTTTGCGATCATTTCGGATTACCGCCTTGGCGCGTCGTCATCGAAATGATCGAGGAGCCAGCCGCCGACGAAGCGCTTTTCATGCGCACCGTCGAAGCGTTGCGAGAGCGGCAGTTTCTGATCGCAATCGACGACTTCGGCACCGGCTTTTCAAACTTCGACCGGATCTGGCACGTGCGGCCCGACATCGTCAAGCTCGATCGCTCGCTCGTCGCGAGAATGGCAACGCCTGGCGCCGATCCGCAGTTCGCAACGCAACTCGTCACGATGCTTCATCGCGCGGGAACGCTCGTGCTCGGCGAGGGTACGGAAAACGAGACGGAAGTACTCACGCTGATGGAAGCCGACGCCGACTTCGTGCAGGGCTACTGGCTCGGCGAGCCGCATGCTTCCCTCGCTGCTGCCGCCGAGGAGACGGCGCCGGCGATCGATGCGATGTGGGAGCGATTCCGCGCACATGCGGGCAGCGCGCCACCGTTGCCCGTCGACTTTGCCGAATTCGAGGCGACCGTGCTGGCCGGCGCCAGCATCTACGCGCAGACGGGCGACCTCGCGCTCGCGGCTCGCGAAACGTTGGCGCGGTCGCCGGCACGCCGCGTTTTCGTTCTCGACTCGCAGGGTGAGCAGCATCAGCCTTCGGTGGCGCACGAGGCTGCCCCCAAGCCCGCACGCCTTTGGCCGCTGTTCCCCGATACCTATAGCAACTGGTCGCGCCGTTCGTATTTCCGGCGCGCGCTGGCGGCGCCGGGACGCGTCGCCGTCATGGGTCCGCACTACTCGCTGACCGAAGGCAAGGATTGCTATACGGCGGCCGTCACGGTCCAAGTCGGCGGCGCGACGCAAGTCTTCTGTGTCGACTTCGCGCCGAACGGATCGTCAGTGAGCCTCTTTGACGAAAGCTGAGGCCCCGACCCGCTGCTTTCTTTCACCGCTCTCGATCGATCACGCGCGCCCGCGCCGCCTTGACGTCCGAGCGGCGCGTCTTGCTTTCTAGCCGCCGCATCGTGGAGGCCCGCGTCGGCTTCGTCGCGATTCGCGCACGCGGGGTCACGCTGACGCTCGCGATCAGCTCATCGAGGCGCGCGAGGGCGGCGGCGCGGTTCATGTCCTGAGTCCGGTACTCCTGAGCCTTGATGATCACGATGCCGTCGCGCGTGATGCGATGGTCGCGCAGCGCGAGCAGCCGCATCTTGAGCGGCTCGGGCAGCGACGAAGCGCGAATATCGAAGCGCAAGTGAATCGCGCTCGATACCTTGTTCACGTTCTGGCCGCCCGCGCCCTGCGCGCGCACAGCCGTCAACTCGACCTCGGCGGGCGAAACGGTATGGCGAGACATCATTGGGGCGCGCTCCGGTAACAAAACAAACAGAATACGATAGACTCGTCGCAAAATCCGAACCGATGGGCCAGACGGCCCGCCCGCGCCGCCCGTATGGTCTCGATGCGCTACTCGATAGAAATCAAGAAATTTCTCTATAGCCAATATTTTTTCGGTGGACTGCGGATGGCGGCCGGCATCTCGCTGCCGGCCGTGCTATGCCTCATCGTCTTTCATGACGCCGATCTCGGTTTCACGATCGCGACGGGCGCACTCGGGGCGTGCGTCGTCGACATGCCGGGTCCACTCAAGTACAAGCACACCGAGATGCTCGTCTGCAGCGTGCTCGGCTCGCTTTCCGCACTCGCGACAGGTCTCGCCACGTTCAACGTCGTCATCCTTTGGGCAACCGTTGTCGCCTTGACTTTCGCGCTCTCGCTGACTGTCGTCTACGGCAATCGCTGGCCGCAAATCGGATTCGCGACGCTGTTTATGATGGTCGTGACACTCGAGGAGCAGCTGACGCCAATTCATGCGCTGACCAATGCCGCATGGATTCTCGCTGGCGGTCTCTGGTACACCTATTGGGCGACGCTGTTGCTGCAATGGCAGGCGTACCGCGTCGAGAAACAGGCGCTCGCGGAGTGCGTCTTCGCGGGGGCCGAGTACCTGCTCGCGCGCGCCGACTTCTACGACGTCGATGCCGATCTCGAAGCCTGCTACAGCAACCTCGTCGAAAAGCAGATCGCCGCAATCGAGACGCAGGACGCCGCGCGCATGATCGTACTGCGCAATCTGCCGAAGGTGAAGCGCGGCAAGCTCGATCCGCGCCGCGTCGCGCTCTTCAATCTCTTCATCAATTCAGTCGATTTGCACGAGCTATTCGTCGGCGCGCACACTGACTACCCGCTGCTTCGCCGCACCTTCGGCAACGCCGACCTCATGATGTTCTACCGCGACCTGATCCGCAAAACGGCAGCCGATCTGGAGGAGATCGGCCTCGCCGTCTTGCAGAATCGCGCGCCCGAATCGCGCGTCAACGTGAAGGCCGAGCTGCGCGCGATCGAGTACGAGCTCGAGCTCATCCGCAAGGGCGCCATCGGGCAATCGAGTCCTGAAGCCTATGCGGCGGCTACGACGTCGTTCCGGCGCATCTGGAGCGGCATTCGCCTCATCGACAAGATGAAGAAGAGTCTCACGAGCGAGACGCCGCCAGAGCGAACGGAAATGCGGATCGACCCAAGCCTCCGACGCTTTCTGTCGGTGCGGCGGGTACCGTTGCGGCAGATCTTCTCGAACCTGACGATGTCCTCGCCAAGCTTTCGCCACGCGCTGCGCGTGACGATCGCCGTTGCCATCGGCTTTTGGCTCGGGCGCATTCTGCCGCTCACGAACGCATACTGGATCGTCATGACGACGATCATCATCATGAAGCCCGGCTACTCGCTGACGAAGCAGCGCAACACGCAGCGTATCGTCGGCACCGCGATCGGCTGCGCCGTCAGCCTCGCGCTGATCTTCACCGTCCATTCGCCGAAAATCCTGCTCGCCGTCATGTTCGCGTCGATGGTGATGAGCTACAGCCTGCTGCTCTTCAACTATGCGGCAAGCGTCGTCTTCACTTCGTCGTACGTGCTGCTGCTCTTTCATCTGCTTGCGCCTGGCAGCCTGCGCATCATCGGCGAGCGCGCGATCGATACGGCGATCGGCTGCGCCCTCGCCATCGCGGCCAGTCACTTCTTCCCATATTGGGAGTACCGCGTGATGGGCAAGCTCGTCACCGACCTGCTCTCGGCGATGCGGCAGTATTTCGAAACCATTCTCTGGTTCGGCGGCAAGCCGGCCGCCGACGCCGCGGACGCGTCGGGCGCGGGGGCGGCCAGCGAAACGGGCACGCTCGCCAATCGCGATTTCCGGTTCCGCCTTGCGCGCAAGAACGCACATGTCGCATTTGCGAACCTTGGGCAGGCGTTCCGCCGCATGATGCTCGAGCCCAAATCACAGCAGAAGTTCGTGGCCGAGATCAACGATCTCCTCGTGCAAAGCCATGTGCTCGCCGCGCAGATCACGGTGGCGTCCGCGCTTCTGCGCAACGTGTCCGACGAAGGGAACGACGCGCCGACGGCGCTCACGCGAGCGCTGACAGCCGTGCGCGATAACCTCGCCCGCGCGGAAGCGGGTGAGCCTCCTGCATGCGATCAAGCCGAGATGACGAAGCAGCTCACGCGCGAGCTCGATTCGATGGTGACTGAAATCGAAAAGGTGGGAACGCGACCGCCCGAGTTCGTTCACGAAATCAAGATGATGGTGCTTCAGTGCAAGCAGATGCTTGCAGCTTCGTTTTTGATTCGTAAGGACGCGGGAGCGATCCGGCTGCCGGCCTAGGCGCCCGAGCCAACGACCGCTGCGTCTACTTGGGGATTACTCTCGTAAATCGCTAGCTGCAGCGCTACGCGCGGGCGAAGGCGGGGTGTGAGTACGTCGTCAAGGCGCCGCGAGCGACGCAAAAGCGGAACGTACTCAGTTGATCACGCTGTGCGGGGTGTTGCCCGTAATCGGCGCGACGTACGGCTCGGACTAGGCGCGGCTGACGCGCCTGCCGACTCGCACCGTTTGTCCGATGTTGCGGAGAGGCGGTCGAGCCTCATCAACAGGGCCGAAGCCTGCGCCACGATCGAACGAGGCAGGTCCGGAGGCCGACGCGACGCCGTCAAGGCCAGCATCCGTTCCAGTCCCACCACTCGTGGTGGTCCAGGTTCTGGAGTAGCTCCTGCCGACGGTGTTCGCGACGATAGTGGCCGGCCACGAAGATCGCCGCAATCACCAGCACAGTCGAGCCAACTACAATTGCTATCTGCGTGTCGCTCATTGCCGGTCGTCACCGCTTCGCGCCCGTCGACGCCGGCTCCACGGTGCGGCGGGCGGCCTTCGAGGCAGCGGCGGCGGCCACGTCGAAGTTGCTTTCGGCGACGTTCGTGAGCGCGTCACGAGCAACGTATTCAGCACTTGCCACTAGATCGTGCCGAACAACGCCCGCGGCCTATCCCGCAACGTATGCGCGAGAATCTGCAGGGCGCGCCTCAGCTGCTCGCGTGAAGCTGCGCACGCGAGGTTGATCCGCACGCCGTGCTCGACGGTCGAGCGGTCGACTGCAAACGCCGACGCCGGCATCGTATTGACGCCGCGCGCAAGCGCATTCGCCGCGTAGTCGTCCGAGCGCCACGGCGGCGGCACGCGCAGCCAGACGAACATGCACGCGGGATCGCTGTGCAGCAGCTCGGCCGGCAACAATTCGCGCGCGATTTCCTGGCGGGCCTGCAGCTCCATGCGCTGCGCTTCGAGGATCGTGCGCGCGGTGCCGTCCTCGATCCAGCGCGTGACGATCAGTGTCGAGAGCGGCGCGGGCATCCATGCCGTCGTGCGCACGGCCTCGGCGGCCAACGCAGCGCCATGCGGCGGCGTATGCAGGTAGCCGATGCGCAGCCCGGGCGCGAGGATCTTCGATGTCGACGCAACATGGAAGGTCAGCTCGGGGCACAGGCTCGCAATCGTCGGCAGACGCGTGCGCAAGAGCGGGCCGTACACGTCGTCTTCGATGATCGCGATGTGATGGCGCCGCGCGATATCGACGAGCGCCACGCGGCGCGCGAGGCTCATCGTCACGACAGTCGGATTCTGCAGATTCGGCACGACGAAGATCGCCTTCACGCGCATTCGTTTGCACGCGTCTTCGAGACGGTCCGGCAGCAGCCCTTCATCGTCGCTCGGAATCCCGACGATCTCGAACTGGAACACGGGCGCGAGCGCCTTCAGCCCGTAGTAAGTCAACTGATCCGAGAGAATC
This sequence comes from uncultured Burkholderia sp., assembly GCA_964414365.1. GTDB lineage: Bacteria > Pseudomonadota > Gammaproteobacteria > Burkholderiales > Burkholderiaceae > Trinickia. The sequence continues at coordinate 3,608 of CAYPWK010000200.1, read as the reverse complement.
ACGCCCTCGTGGCCCATCAGGCTGCTCAGCACCGCATAAAGGCCGTGCTGCGCGCCGCTCGTCACGACCACGTTGTCGGCCGTCGGTGCGAAGCCCGGCGCGGCGATCCATTGCGCGCCGGCCGCGCGCGCCCACTCGGGCCCCTGCGGCGGCTGGTATTCCTGCGTCTCGGGATAGCGCGAATCGCGCGCGAGGTTCGCCATCGTGCGCGCCAGTTGCGTGAGGAATTCGCCGGTCGCGGGGCGATTGACGGTCAGGTCGATCACCGCGTTCGCATCGGCGGCGGCGGTCGGGCTGCTGCTTCCCGCGCGCGCGTGCACGGACGGCATCGCGCCCCCGGTGACGATCGATCCGCGCCGCTTGCTCGCGACGATCAGCCCGCGCGCCTGCAACTCTTTGTACGCGCGCGACACCGTCGACACGTTTAGGCCGAGCTCCAGCGCCAGCTCGCGTTGCGGCGGCAGACGGCTGCCCGGCGGGTAGAGCCCGCTGCGCACTTTCTC
>CAYPWK010000200.1:0-3005 GCA_964414365.1 uncultured Burkholderia sp. | reverse complement strand
CGCGTTGCGGCGGCAGACGGCTGCCCGGCGGGTAGAGCCCGCTGCGCACTTTCTCCTCGAGATTGCGCGACACCTCTAGGTAGGTGGCCTGGCGTCCCTTTGTCTGGAGATTTTCCTCACCATTTGTGCGGTTTATTTCGCTAATCATTCAGGTAGCAACTCCATACAAAAAATTCATTCGCCCGCACAAATCCTGACGCCCGGTGCGCCACGCACGCCATGGAACAGATACTAAACCCTTTGTAGGGGCGTTCCGCAAGGGCATATTCGCCATCCGGTGAGAAAGAGCGCTGCTGCGTCGGGGAAAATACCTAAGTCCATACAAAGATAAATAAATTGCACACAAAAAATCTTTGTGTGAGTATGGGGCCATCGTTTGTACGGCGCTAGCTCAGCGGCGCGATCCCGAACTGTAGTACAGGAGGAGACGCTTGTGACAGATCGACAGTCCACCACCCCAGAGACGCCCGAGGCGGCCCACCTTGGCACGGCGCTCAGGAAACGCCACGTGACGATGATTTCACTCGGCGGGATCATCGGCGCCGGCCTCTTTGTCGGCAGCAGCGCCACGATCAGCGCGATGGGACCCGCCGCGTGCCTTTCGTATCTGCTCGCCGGCGTCGTCGTGCTGTTCGTGATGCGCATGCTCGGCGAAATGGCGATCGCCACGCCCGGCATCGGCTCGTTCACCGAGTACACGCGTATCAGCGGTGCCACACCGCATGCGCATCGGCGCGATACCTCGCCGCGCCGCGATGCACGCCGCCGCGCGTTCCCGGCCCCTGCCGCAGACTGGAAAAAATAATGGCCCACGTCGCTGTCCTTGGTGCGGGATTCATCGGGTTGTCGAGCGTGTACTGGCTGATGCGCGACGGCCACCGGGTGACGCTCTACGACGCGCTCGGCCCCGGTGAAGCCACGTCGTACGGCAACGCGGGCACGTTCGCGAACTACGCGTGCATCCCGGTCAACAACCCGGACGTGTTCCGCAACCTGCCGCGATTCCTGTTCTCGGCGACGAGCCCGCTCAGGATTCGCTGGGGCTACGTGCCGCACCTCGCACCGTGGCTCGCACGTTTTCTGCTGAACGCGACTCCCAAGCGTTACGAGCACAGCGCGAAAGCGCTGGCGAGCCTGCTGAGGTGCGCGTTCGAGGGGTATCGGGAGATGCTTTCGATCGATGGATTGTCGAGCTTCGTGCGCGAACGCGAATGCCTGTACCTGTACTCGAACGCAGACTCGTTCCAGTCGGCGCAACCGTCACTCGCCTTACGCCGCTCGCTCGGCGTGCGATTCGAAAACTTCGAGCGCGACGGCATTCGCGAACTCGAACCGAACCTCGCGCCGATCTTCGCGCACGGCACGATGTTCAACGACAGCTGGTTCCTGAGCGACCCGCGCGGCTTCTTGCAGGTGCTTTATGAATCGATGGTGCGCCAAGGGCTGCAGCACGAGCGCACCGCGGTCCGCTCGCTCGAGCCGCAGAAGAGCGGCGTACGCATCGTCGACGAAGCCGGCCGCGTACACGGCGCCGAGCACGCGATCGTCTGCACGGGCGCGCTGTCGGGCCGCTTCGCACGCCAATGCGGCGACCGCGTGCCGCTCGATACCGAGCGCGGCTATCACGTGCGCTTTCCCGGCACGTCGTCGCTGATCTCCCGCCCGTGCGGCTGGGCCGAGCGCGGCTTTTACATGGTGCCGATGGACGGCGGCATCCGCGCGGCAGGCACCGTCGAGCTCGGCGGATTTGGATTACAGAAGAACCCGGAGCTGCTGAACCTGATCACGACTTCCGCGCAGGAAGCGTTGCCGGGCCTGCCGCAACCGGACAGCAACTGGCTCGGCTTCAGGCCGAGCCTGCCCGATGGGCTGCCGGTCGTCGGAGCGTCGAGCGCCTCGCCGCGCGTTGTCTACGCGTTCGGGCATCAGCACTTGGGCGTCACGCTGGGCGGCGTGACAGGCAGCATCGTCGCCGACCTGATCGCCGGCCGCATGCCTCCCATCGATCTCGAGCCTTATAGCCCGCGTCGCTTTTAACCACCGCAACTGTCTGCACAAACGAGGACGGAATCATGAAACGCCGAAACGTGGTAGTCGCACTAGCACTTGCACTCCTATGCGCTCATGCGCCGTCATATGGTGCGGAGCCAGAGATCGTGAAGATCGGATTCGCCGGTCCGTTGACGGGGCCTGTCGCCCGCGTCGGCAAGGATCTCCAAAACGGCGCGCAGCTCGCGCTCGACGAGGAAAATGCGAAGAACCCGACGATCGGCGGCAAGCCGGTCAAGTTCGTGCTCGATGTGCAGGATGATCAGGCTGACCCGCGCGTCGCGGTCCAGATCGCACAGAAGATGATCGATGACGGCGTGGTCGGTGTCATCGGCCACTACAACTCGGGCTGCAGCATTCCGGCGTCGGCCGTCTACCATAAAGCAAATATCGCAATGATCACGCCGGGCTCGACCAATCCGGTCCTGACTCACCAGGGGTTCACCAACGTATTCCGCACGATGGGCCACGACGGCATCGGCGGCGTGATCGCGGGCCAGTTCGCGGTCCAGCAGTTGAAGGCGAAGCGCATTGGCATTATCGATGACCGCACCGCATTCGGCCAAGGTCTCGCCGACGCCTTTGAAAAAGGCGCCAAAGAAGCGAACGGCAATGTCGTCGACCGCGAGTTCACAAACGACAAGGCGGTTGATTTCCGTGCGATCTTGACCACGCTGAAGCAGAAGAATGTCGACATGATCTTCTTTGGCGGGCTCGACGAACAAGGGGCGATGCTCGTCAAGCAGATGCGCTCGCTCGGCATGCCGGCGCGCTTGTTCGGCGCCGGAGCGTTGAAGAGCAATGCATTTTTGCAGATCGCCGGCACGGCGGGCGAAGGCACGCGGGATCTGGAGCCGGGCCCCGCGCTCGACAAGCTCCCTGCCGCACAGGAATTCGCGAAGCGCTACAAGGCGCACTTCAACGAGGACGTCGAGCTGTATGCGCCGTTCGCTTAT
>CAYPWK010000199.1:7376-10301 GCA_964414365.1 uncultured Burkholderia sp. | reverse complement strand
ACGGCCGGCTCGTCTCTCGACAACGTCCTAAAGGTGAATGTCTACGTCACCTCGGTCGACATGTTTCCGGCGGTCAACGAGGTCTACCGGCGCTTCTTCCCGAAGGATCCGCCTGCGCGAATCTTTATTAACGTCCCGACCTGGAATGGCGGCTTCGATATCGAAGTGGATTGCATCGCCGCCGTCTGACCTAATGCGCCGTTCGCTGAGACAAGAAGGACCGGTACCATGTTTTCAGTCATCTTCGAAGTGCGTCCGAAACCGGATAAATGGGATGGTTACCTCGCTAACGCCAAGATGCTTCGGCCTGAGCTGGAACAGGTCGACGGCTTCGTTGAGAACATCCGCTACAAGAGCCTGACGCGCGACGGATGGATACTCTCGCTGTCGGACTGGCGCGACGAAAAGGCTGTCGTCCGGTGGCGGACGATGATGCGCCACCACATGGTGCAGGAAAAGGGACGTTCCGAAATCCTGCTCGACTATCATCTGCGCGTCGGTCAGATCACGCAGCACACCCGCATTCCTGAAGGGTACACGCTTCAGGAGCAGAGGCTGGACGAAACCGAAGTCGGTGAAGGAACGACGATAGCCCTGATCGATGCCAAGCGGCCAACAGAATGGGTGAGTCACACTAAGGCCAATGACGTCGCCAAGTGGTTGGGGCTCTCGTCCGATGCACCGGGCCTCGTCGCCTGGGATGTCTTCGATGCCGTTCTGACGCCCGGCGATATCATCCTAATGATGTCATGGAAGGATCGTGACAACGCCGAAGCGTTCGAGCGCAGTGCTTCGCTGCAGGACGGCGCGCGACTTCGCTTGGTCCGTGTGGTCCGAGATTACGGCATGTTCGACCGGCGAGAAGCGCCGCAATACTATCCGCCGGTGGAGCGCCACGAGAGTGGCACATGACGGCGGCGGTTGAGAGGGGCGCTACCTCAAGCTCTTCGAAGTTTGCGGTTCTACTCACTGTTTCCGCGAAGAAGGATTCGATCCCTTCTCCGCCCCCGGCGATCGCCGCGCCCACGCAAGGTCGGTTGCCGGCATCGCATTGGAGAGGAAACCCTCAGTCGTAAGTCTGGTCCTTGTCCAGTTCGGCGATGATCTTTCCCGCTTCGGCGAACGCAGTGTTCCCGGCGGGGACGCCCGCGTAGATTGCGGTCTGCATCAGCGCTTCCTTCAGTTCGTCGCGGGTGAAGCCGTCCCGAGTGAGGCCGGCACGGACATGCAGCGCGAATTCCTCCCAGCGGCCAAGGCTGGCGGTGATAGCAAGAACCAACAGCCGGCGCGTTCGGTCGTCGAGGCCAGGGCGACCCCAGATTTCGCGCCAAGCGGTGCGCGTAATCATCGCCTGGAAGTCAGCGTTGAATGCGGTCCGATTGGCGAGCGACTTGTCGACCCAGGCGTCGCCGAGCACGCGGCGCCGGTTGAGCAGCCCCGCCTCGAACAGCGTTTCGGCCGCGTCATCGATTTGGGGCGTGGAAATGAAGAAGCCCCTTAGCACGGCGGCCAACCCGGCTGGAGCCTCAATCGGCGCAAGGTGCGCTGCATCCAGATGCACTGCCTCGGCATGGGGCACGGCCGCAACAAGATGCTTTCCGTGCTCGGCGTAAGGCGTCGAAGCGTCGCGATCCCCGGCCACCACCAGCGTGGGGAGATCCAACGCGGACAGCCGATCGAGCAGCGCCATATCCCGGATCGCTGCGCCGCAACCGGCATAGCCGTTCGCGGCCGTCGCCAGCAGGCCCCGCCGCACGCTTTCGGCCCGACCCGGATGCGCCCGCACGAAGGCCGGGGATAGGAAGCGGCCCATTGCGAGATCGACTATGGCGGCGGTACCGCCGGCGCGAACCTTGGCGACGCGCTCTACCCACGCGGCGCTATCCATCGTCGCCGAGGTGCAGACAAGGCCGAGCGCCGACACCCGCCCGGGATGCGAGATCGCCAGCTCCATTGCCATCATCCCTCCAAGCGACACGCCCGCAACCGCGGCGGTGCCGATCCCCGCCGCGTCCATCACGGCGGCGACATCATCCGCGAGCATAGAAAGGCTGTAATCGCCCTCCGGCGCATCCGAGGCGCCGTGGCCGCGAGTGTCGATGCGCAGCAAGAGGAACGCCGGCAGCAGATGGGGTAGCGCCGCATCCCACAGGCTCATGTCGGTGCCGATGGAATTGAGCAATACCAGCGGCGGCCGGTCCCCCTGGCCGTCCAGCTTCCAGTAGAGACGAACACCGTCCCGCTCTGCGAAAGGCATGGTTATCCCCTCCGGTGGTGCTGAACGATGGCGGCGCGCTTGCCGCGCGTTCAGTCGGCGGCGAACGTGTAGGTCCGGATGACGTCCTCGTCGGGGTTCAATCCCAAGCCGGGTCCCTGGGGCACCGGGATATGGCCCTCGGTCGGAATGAGCGCGCTGCCGTAGAGCGGCGCCTCCGGATCGAGGAAGCGCCACTCGATCATCGACTCCGCGCCGCCAAGCGCCGCACTCGCCTGGATCGCGGCGAGCAGACCAGGGCCGTCGTAGAAGGTGTGGACCATGACGGTGACTCTGTGCGCCGCTGCGAGCGCGAACACGCGCGTCAGCTCGGTGATGCCGCCCATCTTTGCCGGGCTCGGCTGGACGAAGTCGACGGCTCCCGCCTTCATGAGACGGTCGAACTCGATCAGTGTCGCCGCGTTCTCTCCGGCCGCGATCGCGATACCGCCAGTGCGGCGAAGTTCGGCCAGGCCCGCGAAATTTTCCGGCGGCCAGAGCGGCTCCTCAAGCCAGCGCAGGCCGAATTCCTTGAGCTCCGCCGCCTTGGCCCGGGCTTCGTTCAGAGTCCAGGGACAATTGACGTCGAGCATGATCTCGATGTCGGGACCTGCCTCCTCGCGCGCGGCACGGATGGCGCGAAGGTCGATCTCGTGCAGTTTCAGGCTGCG
>CAYPWK010000199.1:0-7276 GCA_964414365.1 uncultured Burkholderia sp. | reverse complement strand
CTGACCGACGCAAAGCGGCGCGATCATGTGGTCGATCGCGCGCTTCGCCGTCGGCACCGCGCCGAGGCCGAACGCCTCGCCCCAACCAACCAGTCCGTCGTCGGTCGTGATCTTGACCAGCAACGAGTCGATCGCACCGGCGCTTTTGTCGCCCCAGGGGCCGGCATCAGATGGGCCGCTGCCGGGCTTGAGCGGAATCCGGAGCGGAAAGGTTTCGATCTTCTGGATAAACATTCGAGGCTCCTCGGCAAATGTGATCGGGCGGCCCTGTCGGGGCAAGTACTGCTAGAGCGTTGCCGTCTGCTTCAGTCGCTTCTCGTCCCAACCAACTCCAGATCCGGGCCGGTCGGACGGCATGGCTAGGCCATCCGCGATCCGAAGCGGCTCTTCGAGGAAGGCGTCCGCCCAATCGATATATTCGAGCCAGTGCCCACGGGGTGTCGCGCACAGGAGCTGTGCGCTGATTTTCCGGCATTAGGTGCGACGATATCTCGATCCCGGGCGCCATGGCGAGGCCTACGGCCTGCATCCATCCGGTGACGCCGCCTACCCTGGCAACGTCCGGCAATCATTAGGTCGCAGGCGCCGGCCTTGACGGTCTGCCTTGAAAAACGGGCATAAACCGATATCTAACGCCACGTGCCGTTCGCCGCACGGAATGCATGGAATTGGCACTAGGCGGAGTTTAGGTTGATGGCGGGCTTGGTTCCCGAGACGTGCAGTTGCTCGGCAATACGACAAGCGGCGCGACACATGACACGGCTTTACGATGAGGTGCTGTCGCCGGCCGGGCTCAGTGTAAATCAGTATGCGATACTGGCTAAGTTGGACCGATTCGGGCCAAGAGTGGTGCAAGATTTAGCTGCCCTGCTCGTTATGGACCGATCGACGCTCGGACACTTGCTTCGTCCACTGGAGGAGCGAGGTTTGATCACGATCAGTCCCGCCGTCGAGGATCGCCGTCAAAGGGTCGTCGCGTTAAGCGATCACGGCCTGTCGTCGCTTAGGTCCGCGAGGACGCTTTGGGCCAAAGCCGAGTCGCGGTTCGAAAACGTCTTCGGTCAGTCGAACGCGATCGGCCTGCGCGCAATGATGCGCCAGATCACGACAGTCGAATTCGACACTCCACGCTCCTGAAAACATGATTTACGGCGAGCGGATATGAACGACACCTCTGCTCAGGAAATTCCTCGTGGTGGCGACGTCTCGGAAGGAATGAAGATTGCGGTGGTCCTGCGGGACGATCTCGAAACATGGCAAAAACTGAACGTTGCGGCATTCACCGTCAGCGGCGTCGCGAGCCAATCCGGTGCGGTCGGTGAACCTTATCGGGACGCGGACGGCAATGACTACTTGCCGATGTTCAAAGAGCCGGTGCTGGTCTTCGCGACGACCGCCGAGACCGTCCAGCGCACGCTCGATAGGGCGAGGTCGCGGGGCGTTCCCATGGCGATTTTCACCGAGGAACTCTTCCAAACCTTCGACGATGTCGCCAACCGGGCGGCCGTTGCTGTGGCACCGGCCGATGGACTGCGCGTCGTGGGTTTGGCGTTCAGGACGGAGAGAAGAACCGCAGACAAAATCCTCAAGGGACTGAAGCTGCACGCCTAGACGTGTCTCGCACGCCGCGATGGAGCGGTTGGCTGCTGGCAGACTATCTGGTGAGCGCTGCTGCGTCGATGAGCGATGCTGCGCCGTTTCCAAACGACCAATCTTCGATCGTCGTCGAAACGAGACTGATCAAGACGTCCTCACGTCGCAAGCCAAGCCGCTCGTTGAGATCATCGACAACCTTCTTATAGAACTCGCGCTTCTGCTGCAGGGTACGGTTGCCGACGAGCGTGAGCTGGATGAATATCTGATCCGCCGATCGCTGGATCCCAAAAAATGTCGGATCATAGATGAAATCATTCTCGTCGTGCTCGGCAATCACCTGGAACCGATCGTCTCTCGGTGCCTTCAGGAATTCGACCATCGCCTGATAGACAACGTCCCCGACGGTCCGCCGATACTCCGGCGTTTTGCCCTTGATCATGTCGATGCGTGCGAGTGGCATGGCTTTCTCCTTGGTCTCGTTCACAAGCGGCGTACGAGTGGCGCCGGAGGTTTCACGGTTCAGGCACGCAGCACCCTCGACTGGTAGAGTGCAAGATGGGTGTAGGCGGCTGCCAGCAGCGGCGCGCTGAGGCCGGCCGCGACACCGCGACGCAGTAGGTCGCCGATGATCGCCTCGACCTCAATTGGTCGGCCTCGCTGAAGGTCGCGATACATCGACGAGGCAAATGGTGAGTCTTTGGCCGTAAGCTGCTGTCGCGTCGCGTTCAGAAATCCGTCGGATGGGGGCGTACCCACTTCTCGGACAATTGCAACGACTTCGTCGAGCAGCTGCAGAGCGAAGGCCACCCCTCCCGGCGACGCCTCGACCTCGCCTATCGTGCCGCGCATAAGGCACGTGATGGCCCCCACTGAGGCGAGTAGGATCCATTTTTCCCACATCTCGCGAAGGATCGCGTCCGAGAGTCGAGCATCGAACCCGGCGCCCTGCATGAACTCATCGAGGGCCTGGATGCGTGTCGTTTTCCAGCCATTCAGCTCGCCGTAAGCGAGGTCCTGGAGTGGCGTGAGCTGCACGATTCGCCCGTCGTCCTCAAGCGCGGTGGCAACCTTCAGCGCGCATCCGATCACGTTGTGTGGGTCGAAGCGGTCTGCCAGCACGTCCATGTGCCGCATACCGTTGAGTACAGGCAGGATCATCGTTTCCGGGCCGACAGCAGGCGCAAGGTCAGTGAGCGCCGCGTCGAGCTGAAAACCCTTTACCGTTAGCAGAACGGCATCGTACGGGTGCTGCAACGCGTCCGCTGTGACGACCTGCGAATGCAACGTCGCATTGCCATGCGGACTGGCGATCCGCAGCCCTGTGTCGCGTAGCTGCTGCGCTCGAGCGGGCCGGACGAGAAAAGTTACATCGCGGCCGGCTTGAGCCAGGCGACCTCCGAAATATCCCCCGGTCGAACCGGCTCCGACAACGAGTAGGCGCATGGCATTGTCCCCCGCAGGCTAGGCAATCGTCTCGATGGCGAGGGCGATTCCCTGGCCGCCACCGATGCACAGTGTAACGACGCCACGCTTCAGGCCGTCACGGCGCATCGAATGGATCAGGCGGGTCGCCAAGATCGCACCGGTCGCACCAATCGGATGACCATGCGCGATCGCACCGCCTTCGACGTTCACGATATCGTCGGCTATCCCGAGCTCGCCCATAACGGCGAGGACGATCGCCGCGAAGGCCTCGTTAATCTCGATCCGTTCGACATCGCCCAGAGTCCAGCCGCCCCGGTCAAGCGCCTGGCGGACCGCCGGGATAGGACCGAGACCGAACATTCCGGGCTCCACCGCTGCGATGCCGTAGGATACTATTCGGGCCACGGGCGTGAGGCCGCGCCGACTTGCCCACGTTTCATCTGCAAGCACCATCGCAGCGGCGGCGCTGTTCAAGCCCGGCGCATTGCCTGCCGTGATAGTACCGTTCTCGCGAAAGGCCGGCTTCAATGCCGCCAGCGTTTCCAGCGTCGTGCCCGGCCGGTTGTGCTCGTCCTTCTCGAAAGCGGCTGGGCCCTTGCGGGAAGACAATGGGACCGAGACGATCTCGGACGTGAATTTGCCATCGGCCTGAGCCTGGCTGAACCGCTGCTGCGATCTCCACGCCCACCGATCCTGCGCCTCGCGCGTGATCTGGAATTTCTCGACCAGATCTTCCGTGTGCCAACCGGAGGCTGCGTCGGAAAAGGCATCGTTCAAGCCGTCGCGCAGCACGCTGTCGTAGAGCTGCCCGTCGCCCATGCGGTAACCCCAGCGGGCGCGGGGAAGCAGGTAGGGGGCCAAATCCATGTTCTCCATCCCGCCGGCGACCGCGACATCGACGTTGCCCAGCAGGATGTCCTGCGCCGCCGACACGATGGCCTGTGCGCCGGACCCGCAAACGCGATTGACCGTCAGCGCCGGCGTGGACACGGGCAAGCCGGCATGGATCGTGGCCTGACGTGCCGGGTTCATTTTGTTGCCCGCCTGGACGACGTTGCCCATGACGGCGGTCTCGACCTCGTCCGAACGAAGTCCAGCGCGCTCCACCGCCGCGCGGATGGCCGTGGCGCCGAGACTCGTCGCTGGCGCGTCCCTCAGACTGCCGCCGAAAGTGCCGATCGCGGTACGCACAGGCTCGGCCAACACGACGGAGCGACTTGACGACATGACAACGTCTCCCTGAATGGGCCGGAAGGCGAGCCGACTGCCATCCTCGGCCTCAAGCTGAACACATGGCCGACATATGTGTATTTACCCTCATTTCAAGGCCTCGCTATCAACGATGCATTGCGCCATCAAGCTATGCTTTCTCATCCCCGCGGCCTACGAAACGGTCGAGCTCGCGGCGTTGTGTGGGGCGACCGCGCCCTCCCCTGCTCGATCATCAGCCTGGCGGCTTCGATCCTAAGATTTTCAATAGCTTTGGCTCGGTTGCGATTGTAGCCGAGATCAGCCCGGAAGACATGGTGCCGTAATATGTTTCCTTGAGTTTTTCGATGCCGCTCGTCGTCGAGGGCGGCATCGCGCTGAATTCAAGGAAACATTCTCCGATGTCCCTGAACTTTCTACTCACGGCCTGGGGCAACCCAGGAAACCTGAACCCACTCCTGACGGCCGCGCGCCGGCTGCGCCAACGGGGTCACCGCGTCCGCATTCTCGGTGATGCGGAACACGTGGAGGAGACGACGAAAGCGGGATTCGAGATCGTCACGTGGCGTCGGCCGGTGCCAGTGCTCCCCCCGGAGGCCAGCGACGTGGACCCCTTCTGGGCGGAGGCCCTAGCTCTCATGGATCAGGTCACGTTCGGGCCCGCAATCGACTACGCTGCCGACACGATGGACGCGCTCCGGCAAGAGCCGGCTGACGCGATCCTGACGAACGACTTGCTGGCTGGTCCGGTGATCGCCGCTGAGGCTTCGCGAGTCCCCTGCGCTCTGCTCGCACCGCATATCAGCCTCCGCCTGCTCGACGGCGTTCCGCTCTGCGTGGACGGCGCCATCCCCAGCGAGGACGCGGACTACAAAGCGGCGGAGCAAGCAACGCGTGCCCAATTCGGGTTGCTGCAGAGCAGCTACCTGTCCGCACTCAACCGCGCACGTGCAGCGTTCGGACTCACACCGCTCAGCTGCGTTTCCGACCATTATGACCGTGCGGATCGGGTGCTGATCGGCCTGTCCGCCGCCTTTGACTTTCCGGCGACACGGCTGCCTGCGAACCTGCGGTATGTTGGACCGTTGCTTGACCCGCCGGCATGGGCGCGCCCATGGACCGCGCCGTGGTCCGGGAGCAACAATCGCCCGCGTGTCCTAGTCTCGCTCAGCACGAGCTTCCAAAATCAGTCGGCGTTGCTCCGTCGGATTATCGCGGCGCTCGGCACGATGAATCTCGATGCGGTCGTTACCATCGGCCCTGCCATGGAGCAGCAGACCTTCGAGGCACCGACCAACGTCGGGATCATCCACAGCGCGCCGCACGACACCGTCATGAGGCAGGTCTCGCTTGTGGTGACACATGGTGGTCACGGGACAGTCGCGCGGTCGCTTGCGAATGGCGTTCCACTGCTCGTGATCCCGATGGGACGCGATCAGGGAGACAACGCTGCCCGTGTCGCGGCGCGCGGCGCTGGCCTCGTCCTTACCGAGAGCGCCGCGGAGCATGAAATCGTGTCCGCGATACAGCGACTCACCACCGAGCCGCAGTTCCAGCAGGCAGCCGCACGGCTCGGCGAGGCCATCGCTCGGGACATGAACTCACCCGCCCTCGAAATGGAGATGGAGGAGATCGCCACGCGTCACTGGCGGCGCGCGGTCTAACGCTGCCCTCGTCGTCAGCCCCCCCGATATCATGGCTTAATGCGTCGCAGGAGCCCGCGGCCGGTGTACGTCCCGATCACGGCCACGGCTTGGCAATTCGATCCGACGTCTCGAGCGGTGACGTCTCCGATTGCGCGCCGCGCCTATCGGTTGCGGTTAGCACGGCCGACCCACCCAGCAAAGAAAATGGCGGCCGCCAGGCTTGGCGATGGACGCGGCAAGTGGGAAATACCCAACGCACCACCGAGCGGGCTACATTTGGACCCTCCCGATCCACGGAAGTTACACGCGTAACCAGGTCCACCGACCCTGGAATGCTTCGGCAATCCGAGAAACGCAAGTCTCGCCCTACCAACATCAAGTGGGAGAGATCGATGCGGAACTTCGGTCACAGTCGTAGGAACTCATCGTCACCTGCGCCCGGCGTGCGCGTCCACGAGATGGCGCGCTCGGCGACGGTGTCCGACTTGGCTGTTGTCACATCGTTCGTCAGGCAATTCGAAAACTCGGGCGCGCCTGCCACCACGCATTCGGTCGGCAAAATGCGCGCAAGGCCGGATGCACCGCCACGTGGGATTGCTGCGGCGATGTCGTGGCTGCTGGGTGTCGTCGTCGACTTCTTCGCCGCCTGTGCCGCAGCCATGAACCCTGATTCTGCAGACCTACGCGAGTACTCCGACCATCACAAGCTGGAACGGAATTCGCGACACCACGGTCCGAGCGAAGATGCGCACCGGAATGGAGTGGTCCCGCTGTACGCAGACCGCCCCTGGATCATCGAAAACGTCGTGCCAACAGCAAACGCTCAAGCCACTGCGCGGTGGAACGCAAGGATCGCATCCGCTGTTCTCGGGCTCTGGTCGGCGATGCGCCGCGAGCGGGAGGTAAAGCTGGCGATCATGCAACTAAGGACACTCAACGATCACACGCTGCGGGATATCGGCGTTCCACGGTGCCAGATAGAAAACGCCGTGAGGCATGGCGATCATTGTGGGTGGTAGAATCCCCGTCGCCGATACGGATGCGCTGATGCTGCCAACCTCGACCAAGCGCGGCCTCACGGTCAGACCACGCAGCTCGCGCGGATACCGCCCGCCAATACCGCCATCTCTCTCCTAAGTCCGGTGATAACTACGCGCTAATTCCAGCCAGGCCTTTGCCGCATTCGATAGATAGGCCCCCTTGCGCCAAATCATCACGAGGTGCCATTCGGTGTGTGGTTCCGTGAGGGGCACGTAACTCGTCGCGAGGCGTTCAGCGATCATGAGTGGCATAAAGCCCACACCGACACCGGACATGGCCAATAAAACGACAAGCTCGGTTTGAGTGGTCCGCGCGGTAACGGTTGGCTGAAAGCCTCGTCGTTTGCAGGCATCCAAGAT
>CAYPWK010000198.1:0-10329 GCA_964414365.1 uncultured Burkholderia sp. | reverse complement strand
GCGTTTGGTGGTAGATTTCGAGCCCAATCCTCTTCAGACGCAGGCTGCTCGGATATGGACCATTCCTCCTGTGAAACGGCTCTCACCAACGCGACTCAAGCCCGCGTGATCGAACTGCTCGGCAAGCTCGCGCCGGCCGAAGGCTTCACGCAATCCGATCTCGACGGCGTCAGGTTCATGCGCGTGAACCATCCGATCGCGCGCAATCCCGTCATGTACGAGCCGAGCATCGTGATCATTTGCCAAGGCCGGAAACGTGGTTTTGTAGGCGAACAGACGTTTGTTTACGACGCACAGCATTACCTGGTCATGGCCGTGCCACTTCCGTTCGAATGCGAAACGGAGGCGAGCGAAGCGGAGCCGCTGCTCGGAATCTCGATCAAGATCGATTTGACTGTCGTCGCCGAATTGCTGATTGCGCTCAACGACATGCGCGGCCCGCTGCACGGCGAGCCCCGTGCGTTCTATGCCACGCCGATCGACCGGCCGCTCGGCGATGCCGTATTGCGGCTGCTCGAGGCGCTCGCCTCGCCGTCCGACGGCCGCATACTCGGGCCGTCGATCCTGCGCGAAATCTGCTATCGCGTGCTGACGGGCGAGCAAGGCGACGTCATTCGCGTCGCCCTCACGCATCAGAACCACTTCGGCCGCATCGCCAAAGCGTTACGGCGCATCCACTCGGATTACCACAACGACCTCGACGTCGAAACGCTTGCCCGCGAAGCGGGTATGAGCCTGGCGGTCTTTCATGCGCAGTTCAAGGCAGTGACGTCGACCTCGCCGATGCAGTACGTGAAGACGACGCGGCTTCACCACGCGCGTCTTCTGATGGCGCAAGACGGCCTGAACGTCAGTGCTGCGGCCGCGCACGTGGGATATGAAAGCGCTTCGCAGTTCAGCCGCGAGTTCAAGCGCTTGTTCGGATTGAGTCCGATCGACGAGGCGAGGCGCATACGCGCGGTGACAGAGCAAGCGCCGCTACCGGCTGCAGCGGCGCGCACCCGGTATGTGACAGCGGAATGAGGTGGTTCAACGCGCGGCGTCGCCGAAGCGATATTCGTGCGAGAGCTCGTCGAGCTTGGCCTTGAATGCCGGGTCGAGTTTTTGGTTGGCAGCCGCGAGCGAATCGCTCAGCTGTTCAGGCCGGCTCGCCCCGACGATGGCCGAAGTGATAGCCGGGTTTGCAAGCACCCACGACACGGCGGCCGTCACCGGCGAAAGATTCGCCTCATGCGCCGCCTTCAGGAAAGCCTCGACGGTAGCGAACTCGCGCTCGTGCCAATAGCGCGCCTGGTACATCTTGCCTGCGGTGCCGAGCGTAAAGCGCCCTTCGGGCGGTGCACCCTCGCGCTTGTGCTTGCCCGTCAGCAAGCCTCCCGCAAGCGGATTGTAAGGAATGACGCCGAGCCCCTCTTCTTCCGCAAGCGGCAGCAGCTCGCGCTCGATCTGGCGGAACAGCAGGTTGTAGCGCGGCTGCACCGAGACAAACCGTGCAAGCCGCAACGTGTCAGCACGCCCGAGCGCCTTCGCGAGACGATACGCCAGAAAGTTCGATACGCCGATATAGCGTGCTTTGCCCGAGCGCACGATCGTATCGAGCGCTTCGAGTGTCTCGTCGAGCGGCGTTTCGCGATCGTCGGAATGCAGTTGATAAAGGTCGACGTAATCGGTGCCGAGCCGCTGCAACGACGCGTCGATTGCGTCGAGCAAATGCTTACGTGACGCGCCTTTGTCCCAAGCCGACGGCCCCATTGCGCCGACCGCTTTCGTCGCGACGATGAAGTTATGACGTTTTCCTTTCAGCCAGCGCCCGACGATTTCTTCAGTGGCGCCGACGCGCGAGTCCCCGCCGCCGAGCGGATAGACGTCGGCTGTATCGAAGAACGTCACGCCGGCATCCGCGGCCGTCCCCATAATGCGGCCGGCCGTTTCCTCGTCGCTCTGAAAACCGAACGTCATCGTTCCGAGGCATAGGCGCGACACGGTCAAGCCGGTGCGGCCAAGCTTGCGATATTCCATGACGACTCTCCAAGAGCTAGCCACATTGGGCCGAAACCTCGAAGGATAAACGTCATCTCGCGCGCGTGCTCCGGAGTGCGCAAGCACGTTGCCGTCCGCACCTACCGATCAAAGAAGCGGTTGCGCGGCATCCAGCATGATGCGGCAGAAGTAGTCCGCAAAACTGCGCCGCACCACGATCTCGTAAGTATCGGCAGCCGTGGGTATGAGCACGATCGACGCCTTGAAATAATGACTCTGCGCACATTGCCCGCGCGCGAGCATGCTCGGATGCAAATCGAGCGGGCACCCGCGCGAGATGACGTCGCGCACGCGCTCGCCGCTCGCCTCGAATACCGTGTACCCGCTGCCGACGTCGACGGCCGAGGCGAAGATACCCGCGAATGCCGTACCTAGCCTGGCTTCCAATTGAGCCGCGCGCGGCTCGCTCGAGCGCAAGAGCCATTCGTCTGGCCCGAGCCACAGCGCGTCATAGTCGCTCCCCTGCGCGACAGTGTTGGGCTTGAGCGGCAAACGTGCGCCGAGCACCGCTTCGACAGCGCTCACGAATCCGGAATCGCGCGCGTCGCCGCGCACGTTCACGAGTTCGAGAAACGGCCGCTCGCGCAGACGAAACGCTTTGGATTTCAGCGCCTGATTGGCGGCAAGCAGATCTTGTGCGCCGACGAGCGGCGACTCGAGCCGCGTGCGCCCCGCGACCGCGACCGCATCGTTCCTGTTCTCATTCCACATGCTGACGCACTCCTTCTGTGTCGTAAAACACCGGGCTAGAGACCGTCGCCTCGACGGTGCGACCATTCAAGTCGATCGCCACTTTCTGCCCGATTTTGCCCAGCCCGCCCTTCACGACCGCGAGCGCGATCGAGCGCTTGAGAATCGGACTGTAGTAACTCGACGTAACATGACCGAGCATCGGCACCGGCTCATGGGCCACCTGTCCCGCGGGCGGACTCTTCGTGCCCTGCGAAAGGATCTGGCTGCCTTCGGGTAGCACGCAGGAAGCGTCATCGGTCAGCAGTCCTACGAATTGCTTGCGACCGTCGCGAGCCGTATCGGAACGCGTAAGCGAGCGCTTGCCGAGGCAATCCTTCGTCTTCGCGACGAGCCCGCCCATGCCGAGATCGAACGGCGTGATCGAGCCGTCCGTATCCTGGCCGACGATGATGTACCCCTTCTCGGCACGCAACACGTGCATCGTCTCCGTGCCGTAAGGCGTGATACCGAACTCCTCGCCGGCGCTCATCAGTGCTTCCCAGACGGCGCGGCCCGCGTTGGCCGGCACGTTGACTTCGTAGGCGAGCTCGCCGGAGAAGCTAATCCGCATGACGCGCGCGGCAACGTCGGCAACCGTGCCGTCGCGATAGCTCATAAACGGAAAAGCGGCATTGTCGAAGTCGATATCGCGGCAAACCTTGCGCAACACCTTGCGGCTCATCGGCCCCACGACGGCGAAAGTCGCCCAATGGTCCGTCACCGACGTGAGCCGGACCTTCATGTCTGGCCATTCCGTCTGCAGCCAGCGCTCGAGCCACGTCAGCACGCGCGCGGCACCGCCCGTGGTCGTCGTCATCATGTAGTGCTGCTCGCCCAGGCGCACCGTCACGCCGTCGTCGAAGACCATGCCGTTCTCGTCGAGCATCAAGCCGTACCGGCACTTGCCGACTTCGAGCTTCGACCACGGATTCGTATAGACCCAGTTCAGCAGCTTCGCCGCGTCGGGCCCCTGGATGTCGATCTTGCCGAGCGTCGACGCGTCGAGGATACCGACGCCGTTACGCACCGCGAGACATTCGCGTGCCACCGCCGCGTGAAGGTCCTCGCCGGCCTTCGGGTAATACCAGGGCCGCTTCCAGTTGCCGACGTCTTCGAACTCCGCGCCGTGCTCGACGTGCCATTCGTGAATGCAGGTCTTGCGGATCGGATCGATGAAGTCGCCGATCTCGCGGCCCGCGATCGCGCCGAACGTGACAGGCGTGTAGTTCGGGCGGAACGTCGTCGTCCCCGTCTCGGGAATCGTCTTGCCGAGCGCGCTCGCGAGAATCGCCATGCCGTTGATGTTGCCGAGCTTGCCTTGGTCGGTACCGAAGCCCATCGCGGTATAGCGCTTCACGTGCTCGACCGACTCGAACCCTTCGCGCGCGGCGAGCAGGATGTCGGCCGCCGATACGTCGTTCTGAAAGTCGACGAACTGCTTCGGTCCGCGCGCGGCCTGCGCATGATTGCCCACGAGCCAAAGCGGCAATATCGGCGTCTCCTTGATCTCAGATACTTGTGGCGCCACAGGGCGCGCCGACTTGAATCCGAGGGACTGCACGGCTTCGACACCGGCATCGATCGCGAACCGCATACCGCGTGCGAGGCTGAACTCGCCGGCCGCGGCGCCGACGCTCACTTGGGCTTGGACACCGCGTCCCGGCACGAAGCACGCCTTCTCGTCATTCCAATGCGCCTTGCCGCCCGATTGCGCGAAAAGGTGGAGCACCGGGCTCCATCCGCCCGACATGGCAACGAGATCGCATGAGAGCGCCGCCGTGCGTGCGCCGACGGCACCGTTCGCGTACGAAGCGACGTCGACCGACGCCACGCGGCGATTACCCTGCGCCGCGACAATCACGGCACCGTTCATGATTTTCACGCCGTGACGCTTCGCGGTCGCCGGCAACGAGCCGGCGCTTTGGGCGCGAGGATCGACGACCGTCACCTTTGCCCCGGCGGCCGCCAGATCGAGCGCGCTTTGATAACCGTCGTCGTTGTTCGTGAACACGACGGCTTCGCGGCCCGGCAGCACGCCGTATCGATGGATGTACGTCGACACAGCCGACGCGAGCATGATGCCAGGCAAGTCGTTGTTGCCGAATACGAGCGGCCGCTCGTGAGCGCCCGTGGCCAGAATCACACGCTTGGCGCGGATCTTCCAGATCAGTTCGCGCGTGCCCTTGCGCATCGATACGGGCAGATGGTCGGTCAAGCGCTGCACGACCGTGACGAGGTTATGGTCCTGATAGCCGAATGCGGTGGCGCGCGAAAGGACCTTCACTTCGGGCATCTGCGCCAATGCCGCTTCGACCTTCTCGACCCATTGCATCGCCGGCTTGCCGTCGATCTGCGCGCGGCACGACAGCAGGCTTGCACCCAACTCGCGCTGGTCGTCCACGAGGATGACGCGCGCGCCGGACAGGCCTGCTGCGTGTGCCGCCGCAAGGCCCGTCGGCCCGCCGCCCACGACGAGCACGTCGCAATGGGCGAAGCATTTGTCGTAGCGGTCGGCGTCGGGCGTGTCAGGCGCTTTGCCGAGGCCGGCCGCCTCGCGAATTTTTTCCTCGTACTTCGGCCACCATTTGCGCGGCCACATGAACGTCTTGTAGTAGAAGCCCGCCGGAATGAATCGCGCGAACTTCTGATTGACCGCCATCCGGTCGTTCTCGAGCGAAGGCTCGGCATTCACCGTCGTTGCCACGAGGCCTTGATAAAGCTCGACCTCGGTCGCACGCGCATTCGGCACCGTGTAGGCGCCGCGCTCGAGTTGCACAATGGCGTTCGGCTCTTCGACGCCAGCCGTCACGATTCCACGCGGCCGGTGATATTTCCAGCTGCGCGCGACGAAATGGACACCGTTCGCGAGCAGCGCCGAAGCGAGCGTGTCGCCCTGGTAGCCCTGGTACGTTCGGCCGTTGAACGTGAACGTCAGCGGAATGGCGCGATTGACCCTGCCGCCGGCGCCGAGGCGATCTTTCTGACTGCTCATGATTACTTGCCCTCTTTCGCGGCGTGATCGGCGCTCTCGCCACCGAACGTTTCATATCCGAGGAACGCGTAGGTCACCGTATCGCGCGTGGCCATGAACCAGCGCCGGCACCCCTGCGCATGCATCCACTGCTCGCGGTGTACGCCGCGCGGATTCTTGCGCATGAAGAGGTAATCGCCCCATTCGCGATCGGACAGTTTGTCGGGCTCAGCCGGCCGCGCGATGTCGGCTTCGCCGCCGCATGAAAACTCCGATTCGGCGCGGGGCCCGCACCATGGGCATTCGATCATCAACATTTCGGACTCCTTCGCTTTCGTGTCCTTAGTGCATCAGTGGGCGACGGCGGCTGCGCCGTGCTCGTCGATAAGGTGGCCCGTGTAGAACCGGTCCAGCGAGAACGGCGCATTGATCGGATGCGGCGCGTCGTTCGCAATGGTGTGGGCGAAGACCCAGCCGGAGCCCGGCGTTGCCTTGAAGCCGCCCGTACCCCATCCGCAGTTGAAGTAGAGTCCCTTCACGTCCGTCTTGCTGATGATCGGGCAGGCATCGGGCGAGACGTCGACGATGCCGCCCCACTGCCTGTTCATCCGCACGCGGGAGAAGACGGGGAACATCTCGACGATCGCTTCCAGCGTGCCTTCGATGACATGGAAGCTGCCGCGCTGCCCGAAGCCGGTGTATTGATCGATACCGGCACCGATGACGAGGTCGCCCTTATCGGATTGGCTGATGTAGGCGTGCACCGCATTCGACATCACCACCGTATTGACGACGGGCTTGATCGGTTCCGAGACGAGCGCTTGGAGCGGATGGCTTTCGAGCGGCAAGCGGATGCCGGCCATGTCGGCAAGCGTCGTTGTATTGCCGGCCGCCACGACCGCTACCTTCTTCGCCTTGATGAACCCTTTGACCGTATCGACGCCGGTCACCGCGCCGCCTTCGCGCCGGATGCCCGTCACCTGGCAGTTCTGGATGATGTCGACGCCGTGGGCATCGGCCCCGCGCGCGAAGCCCCATGCGACTGCGTCGTGACGCGCGACGCCGCCGCGCCGCTGGAACGACGCGCCGAGAACCGGGTAGCGGCTATTGAGATTGATCGTGGGCTCGATTTCTTTGATCTGCGCGGGCGTCAGAAACTCGGCATCGACGCCATTCAGGCGGTTTGCGTTGACGCGCCGCTGCGTGTCGCGCACGTCCTGCAGCGTATGCGCGAGGTTCATCACGCCGCGCTGGCTGAACATCACGTTGTAGTTGAGATCTTGAGAGAGGCCTTCCCAGAGCTTCATCGCCTTCTCATAGAGCGCGGCCGATTCGTCCCACAGGTAATTCGAGCGAATGATCGTCGTATTGCGGGCCGTGTTGCCGCCGCCGAGCCACCCCTTTTCGAGGACGGCGATGTTGCGCACGCCATGCTCCTTGGCAAGGTAGTAAGCGGTGGCGAGCCCATGCCCGCCGCCGCCGACGATCACGACGTCGTACTCGCGCTTCGGCTCGGGGCTGCGCCATTGGCGGTCCCAGTTCTCGTGGTACGACAAGCCGTTGCGCACCAGGCTGAAAATCGAAAAGCGGCTCATGGCGGTGGTTCCGTTCGTCCTTGTGTCGATACGTCGACGTTTCGTGGTTTCGTGGCTCTCTAGGTGCTAAGTTGTGCTTAGCATTCGATGACGTTGACGGCGAGCCCGCCGCGCGACGTCTCTTTGTATTTGGTCTTCATATCGGCTCCGGTCTCGCGCATCGTCTTGATGACGGAATCGAGCGACACGTAGTGCTGGCCGTCGCCCTTCAAGGCCATGCGCGACGCGTTGAGCGCCTTGATCGCCCCCATCGCATTGCGCTCGATGCAGGGAATCTGCACGAGCCCGCCCACGGGGTCGCAGGTCATGCCGAGGTTGTGCTCCATGCCGATCTCGGCGGCGTTCTCAACCTGCCGAGGTGTGCCGCCCATGACGGCCGCCAGCGCCGCCGCGGCCATCGAGCAGGCCACGCCGACCTCGCCCTGGCAACCGACTTCAGCGCCCGATATCGAGGCCGTTTCCTTGTAGATGATCCCGATCGCCGCCGCCGTCAGCAGGAAGTCGACGATGCCGTCCTCGTTCGCGCCCGGCACGAACTTCACGTAGTAGTGCAGTACAGCGGGAATGACGCCCGCTGCGCCGTTGGTCGGTGCGGTGACGATGCGGCCGCCCGCCGCGTTCTCTTCGTTGACAGCCATCGCGTAGAGGTTGACCCAGTCGAGCATCGAAAGCGGATCGCGCAACGATTCCTCGGAGCGCGAGCGCAAGTTCTTCGCGAGCTCGGCCGCCCGGCGCTTAACGCGCATCGGCCCCGGCAGTTCGCCCTCGATCTGGCAGCCGCGCTCGACGCAGCGCGCCATCGTGCGCCAGATCGCCAACAAGCCTTCGCGTACCTCGTCCGGCGTGCGCGTCGCGCACTCGTTGCGCATGGTGACCTGCGCGATCGACAGACCGCTCTCACGGCACACGCGCAGAAGGTCGTCGCCCGTGCGGAACGGGTACGGCGCCTCCGCACCGGCGCGAACACCATTGACGCGATCGCCATCGCGGTTGACGACGAAACCGCCGCCGACCGAGTAATACTCTTTCTCGACGAGCAGTTGGCCATGCTCGTCGAACGCCTGAAAGCGCATGCCGTTGGGATGGACGACGTTCGTGCCGCCCATCAGGCGCCGGTAGAACGTCAGATCCTCCTTCTCCTCGAAGCGGATGTCGCCGCGGCCCAGCAGGCGCAGCGACTTCGCGCGCCGGATTTCGGCAAGGCGAGGCTCGATCATGTCCGGATCGATCGTATCGGGCAGATGGCCTTCGAGCCCGAGCAGGACGGCCTTGTCAGTGCCATGGCCTTTGCCGGTGGCCCCAAGCGATCCATAGAGCTCTGCCTTGACGCGGCGCACGTAGCCGAGCAGATTCGCATCCTCGACGTGCGAGACGAAACGGCAGGCGGCGATCATCGGCCCCACTGTATGCGAGCTCGACGGCCCGATGCCGATTTTGAACAAATCGAAAACACTGACGTTCATCGTAAATCTAGCCTCGGTTTTAGGCCCCGGCCTTTAGGCCGGTGAGCGGGGCCCCGGCCTTTCGGCCGGGGTTCGGGCGATTCTTTGGGAGGGGTGCAACTTTCAATTCCCGTTGGACGTAAGTACACCAAAGCGTAGAATTGGCCGATAGAATAAAAACGGCATCGCTGTGGGATGCCGTCGCCAACAGCCTTGATGAGAGGCGCCCGCGTGCGCGTTGGCGATGATTCGCGGCGGAAAACCGCAACCCGGCGGGACGCGATCGGCGACGCTCGGTCCACCGCACGCTTACCGCTCTACTCTGCATTGCATGAACGCTGTCGATCCGTCACCGACGATTTCCTCCGCCGTACCCAAGGCGCGCATTCGCTTCGGCATCGTCTTGCTGCCGAACTTCACGTTGACGGCGTTTTCGGGCTTCGTCGACATGCTGCGGCTGTCCGCCGACGACAGCGACTTCAGCAAGCCCGTGCGCTGCGCCTGGAGCGTAGTCGGCAAGGCGCTCGCGCCGATACGCGCGAGCTGCGGCATCCAGGTGACGCCCTGGGAAACGTATGACGAAGCGGAGCCTTTCGACTACGTCGTCGTAGTGGGCGGCCTCCTGCATTCGGGCCCGCAGGCCGACGACGAAACGCTCGAGTTCATCCGGCGCGCTGCGCGCGGCAACGCGACGATTGTCGGAATCTGCACCGGCGTCTTTGCGCTCATGCGCGCGGGCGTGCTCGAGGGCCATCGCGTCTGCGTGAGCTGGTTCCATTACTGGGATTTCATCGAGCGCTATCCGGCCGTCGATACCGATGCGCTCATCGCCGATCGGCTTTTCGTCATCGATCGGCGGCGGATTACGTGCTCGGGCGGACGGGCGTCGATCGACGTCGCGGCCGCGATCCTGTTGCGGCATCTCGACCACGCCACGGTGCAAAAGGCGTTGCGCATCCTGCTCGTCGGCGAAATGCAAAAGGGCAACGCGCCGCAGCCCCACCCGCCCGGCATCGAGCCCGCGACGCACCCGAAGGTGAGGCGCGCGATCCTGCTCATGGAGCAATACGTCGGGCGCGCGCTGCCGCTCGAAGAGCTGGCCCTCAAGCTTGACTTGTCGCCGCGCCAGCTCGAGCGGCTTTTCAAGGCGGAGACGGGGAAAAGTCCTCAGACCTTCGCGAAGCACGTTCGACTGCGGACGGCGGCATGGCTGCTGACGAGCTCAGACCGAACGGTAGCCGACATTGCGTCGAGTTGCGGTTTCTCCGATGCATCGCATTTGGGACGCGAATTCCGCAAGCAGTTCGGGATGCCGCCCGTCATGTATCGCGAGCAGCGGGCCGGCGTTGCCCATATCGAGGACGTCGAGGAAGAAGGGGCCAACGAGGCCCCGGCCATCGCGCCTTCTCAATGAGAGGCGATATACGCCTTTACCGCAGCCAGCCGCTTTCCCCTCTTTACCTTCGACTTCGATGTGTTTCGATGACTAACCACCCGCTTCAATGCTCCTGCCGACGCTCGCGGCTCGGCGCGTGACCGAACTGCGCGC
>CAYPWK010000197.1:7938-10357 GCA_964414365.1 uncultured Burkholderia sp. | reverse complement strand
CTCGACGCACCGTGTCGAGAGGAGCCGGTAAGTAGAAGTTGGTAGTGTTGGCTCCCGACTAACACCTGAACCATTGCTGCCAACGCCCAAATCCAACAGCTGCATTCAGCCTGAGTCTCAAAGCTGCAAAACATCGAATTGCCCTCGTAGGGAGCAGGTCTCTGATAAACGGATGGCGTGACGCAGTTATTCGTCGCCGGCTGGCGGGATTTCCTGACCCGAACATGCTCGGCGTCTTGAAAACGCCATTCGGTCCATGCGTATTCGAACTTCGTCGCGGTGATTGGGATGAGCGACCATTGCGCGTGGCGCGCGAGTTCGCTTTTATGGGCCGCGCAAGGCACCGGAACCCGGCAGTTGCGCTATCGTTAAATTCTGCAGTTCTCGGGAGTACCAAAATGATGCGAGGATTTCGCTTTGGACCATGCGGCGGAGCCTTTGCGTTCTTAGGTCCTTTATCTTTCCGCTTCGGGCCGCCTTGGTGGGGGTTGAGTGAGAGCCGGGAGGCAGAGAAGCGCGCCGTCGCTGAGTACATCGAGTGGCTGAGGGCCGAGCTGCGTGAGGCCGAGGCGTACCAGAGAGACCTAGAACGTCGAGAGCCGCCGTCGGAGACGGCACATTGACACGTAGTGTCCGGGCCTGACCGATGTAGTTGTCCGCAATCCAGAGCAGCCAAGCCCAGGACGCTCGTAACCGCTAGTACAAGGTTCGTTCAGTGCTTCAAAGGGCTGGCAATCAGCGCCTTGACGGGCCTTCGAAGCGGCCTCCTCGTTGGTAGGCGGCCGTCGGGCCCTTATCGACACAGAGGCGTCTTGGTAAACGGTTGCTTCTGTCTGCACATCGATGATTTGCCCGCCGTCCGCTTCCGCGCGGAGGCAGTGCCGTGGTGGTCGTGGCCTGGGCCAGCTTCAGCGCTCTTTGACAGCATGTCAGTGCGCTGCCTCTATTTCCACAGGGGCGGGTTACCTCACGGCGCTCGAAATAGCCGCCGCGTCGGCGCAACTTCGCGCCGACCTGGTCGCCATGGCGGCTTTGCGCAAAGCACAAGGCCGCCCGTCGCTCGAGGAGGAAGAAGCTGACGACAAAGCATTTTTCCGGGAACTGGTTGCCGAAGGCTTCCCGCTCGACCCGGCGGTGGTCGCGTGGGCCCTCGAAGACTGAACCGCCCCGTTTGACGCCCGGCGCTGACCGACTGGATGATGCCGCTCGCCGAGGGCGTCAAACAGCAACGGCCGGCACTCCAGTAGTGATTGTCAGCCGTCGTCACGGCTGAGCGTGGCCGAATTTTCAAGACACCCCGATGGACTTCCCCGCACGTGCCCGGCGAGAATCTGGGCAGCGGTAGCAAAGACGTCGCCCACGCCGATGACTTTGGTATCGCTTCGAGCTTGCGGGCGTCGAATTCGCTGGCGAGTGCGTCCTAGGCGGCCTTACGCCGCTCCATCGGGCACATCACAGAATCGATGCCGACGAGCTTCGCGCCCCGCAAAAACATCGGTTAAATTAATAAGACTAGGCATTCTTGATAGCAATTTCCAGCCAGAACACAGTGGCTACCGGAAAATTATCAAAACGTAATTTCTGGTAACACCATGACCTATAATCCGTGCAGCCGAATGGACGAGATTTAGAGCAGACTAAAACGCTTGATTGCTCTCAATTAAATTACTAAGACCAATTACGAGGAGGCCACCGCTATTTCATCATCAGAGCACGCATTAAACGACTTCGTTGTCGACTCTCACTTCGGGCAAGGCTCTCAAACTCTGTCTTCAGCTCAACTTAAGCCAACGGCACGGGAGTGCTTTATTTTGCTCGAATGCAAGTAAGCAACACCTTCGGCCAACTTCTTGCGCCACTGCTTGCCGGCAATCGCGTTGGCCGTTGTTTGTCATCGCTTCGTACACCCGACCGCGCGATTCCGGCCCTCCTCAAGAACAGCTTTGGAACGCTGGAGGTCGCCATGAAGGGCTTAGTCGCGCTGGTCCAAACGATGCCAGCGAGCGACAGCGAGACACCCTCGTCAATCGACGGGGCCCTTGCGTCCCTAGTCTTACAGGTTGTTCGAGTACACCTCGCCGATGCGCGGACTCCACCAATTGTTTCATATCGATGCTCGACTTCCTTGATTCGGGTGGAACCGAAGTCACCTCTTCGCGCACTTTCGCTTCTGTGCCGCATTCGCACCGAGCGTGCGAATATGGGCGATGTTAGAGGCCGCCTGAGTCAAAACCATCGCGAAAAGCGCATCGCGTCCGTCAGTGTTGTCCAGTTCTTCATCTCAACCTTTACTCCTCCCCCTTTACTCCTCCCCCACGACGAGCGCGGGAGGTCTTTCAACAGCTTGCCTGGCTAGCGCAAACGAGGAGGCAACATCATGAAGGCACGCACCATTGCATTGGCAATCGCTCTATTATGC
>CAYPWK010000197.1:0-7928 GCA_964414365.1 uncultured Burkholderia sp. | reverse complement strand
CCAAAAAGCGCCCGCCAGTCCCATCTTCGCGCCGAATGAGCTTATTTTCGGCATGACGTACGGCGACTGGACAGCCGCGTGGTGGCAATTCTATTTGCAAATCCCCAACGTCAACAACAATCACCCGTTTTTGGCCAATGCTGACGATGGCGCCTGTCATAACGGCACCCAGCTAACTGACACGAACAAGCCCGTCGCGCCCGTTTACTTCTTGGCGGGCGTTTTCTCGACAACGCCAGTCAAACGAACATGCACAGTGCCAGCGGGAAGTCCGATTCTATTTGCTGTCACTAACGCCGAATTCTCAAATTTGGAGGTTGAAAATGCGGGCGTTGCCGACCTCCGTGAGGTGACGTTCCAGTCGCTAGTACCTTTTGCTGCGAACTTCTCGTCTGCGAGCGTCTCGCTCGATGGCGCGAGCATCGGCTCTTTGACCCAGTTCCGTTTTGAATCACCCGCTTTCTCTTTCACGGCACCTTCGCCAATCTCCAACTTTATTTTTTATACACGAACCGTTTCTCCTTCGAACAGCAGTTCACCGATTTCCGTGTCGGATGGCTTTTGGATTGCAATCAAGCCATTGCCCGTCGGCCAGCATACCCTGACTTTTTCCGGCCCCCCATGCCCCCCGAGCGCATGCCCCCCGAACGGCGCGCCCGGAATCAACAATGTCTACACACTCAACGTCCAATAGAGCTTAGAGGGAATTGCGGTCGTGATTAGGTGCCGGTCGATGAACGTCCGCCGGCTGGCCCTATGGTTTTCGTCGCAGCAATGAATTAGAGAGGTGCGCATCATGAAAAGCAATAGGACGCATGCTGTCACCGCAGCGGTGCTGACCGCCTTGGCCTTGACGTTTGCAGCGACGCCCTGCGTTGCGCAAGCGCCAGGCGTCGCTGTTATTCCCCCAAGCGACGCGCAAACGCAAACCGGGATGACGTATGGCGAGTGGTCAGCGGTATGGTGGCAGTACGCGTTGTCAAAGTCGACGCCCGACCCGAATAATCCGTTTTTAGGCCCAACAGCCCAGGGCTGCGCGGTAGACCAGCCGCGAAGCAGCCCCGTGTTTTTTCTTGTTGGCATTTTCGGTAGTGGCAGCGTTATCCGGAGCGGCTGCACCGTCCCTGCTGGAAAGGCGCTGTTCATTCCCCTCTTGAATTTTGTCGATATACATTTCCCCGGAGATGGTCTCGACACGCCTCAATTGTTGTGGAACGATGCAGAATCGTTTCTCGGGACAAGTTGGCCAAGTACGGCGGTGACCGAAGTCCATGCAAGCATCGATGGGGTGCCCGTCAGTCCCGCCAGTTATTTCAATCCCGCCACAACACCCCTCCGCGCGTGCGCAGGCGGTACCACTCCCCCTTGTTCAGCACCGGCACCGGCTTTTAGCATCACGCTGCCTGGCAACAATTTGTTCTCAGCATGTTTGAACTCACCACAGTCGTGCCCCAGGACCCCCAATCCCAGAAGCGTTAAAAGCGTCCCGGCAGGCGTCTATTCTCCGGTTGTGGCCGACGGCTTGTTCCTGATGCTTGCACCACTCCCACCGGGTTCTCACACCATTCGATTCGGCGGGACATTCGCCGGGACTCCCAAACAAGGCCCATTCAAACAGGACATCACTTATCTCCTCAATGTCCAGTAGCCTGTGAGAAGGCGATGGTTCACGCCGCGTTTCCGGCCGTACATGCTATTGCGTGAGCAGCAACTGTCCTACTGGCGGAGGCATGGGCGGCCCACCCCAAACATGTGCACGCCATGATGGCTTTTCGGCAAATAGGAGAAGGGCGGCGTCTCGCGTAGGCACGAGGGGGGGCGTTGACGAAGGTCGTCTATCCGCAAAGGAGCTAAACATTTTTAAGACCCGTCAGATAACCATTACGCGCCATAGACACTATGGGGCCTCAATGTGGGGTGAGGGTACTCGAGCTGGCGGGGCCGTTGTTCGCTAGCTCGAATAGTCCGCTGTTCTATCGGCTGCTCTGGATTCGGTTTTCGGTATTCGGCCATGGAAATGGCCTGTAAGTGGCGAAGGGTTGGGGGGCGCTGTGCAGTGCCGTCCGGAGCATGCAGCCAGCGCTGGCGGCGCGGAATGACCGCGCACTCAGTCTTGCTCAATGCCTTGAAAGCGCCCGCGCTTTCTTTAATAGCGATGAACAACTCGTCGGTTACACCCTCATTGGAGTCCGCCATGAATGATTTGCTCTCATTCCTCAAGAAAGCATTGCCTGCAACAGCATTCGCCCTATTGGTCGCAACGACATTGGCCGCATGCGGCGGCGACAACGCAGGCCCCGCCGGTTCCGCAGTCAACAATTCGGCTTCGTCGACGCCGGCAAACGGAGGTTAGGGCGCCTTCGGCGCTTGAGCCCGGGTCTCTGCCCGGAGTTGTTGCCACACCAAGTAGCAAATAACCAATGGAGGCATCAAAATGATTGCAAGAAATCTCGTCTCTTCGCGCTCCGGCTTCCAGCAGGCAATACGCCGGTCAACTTATCGCTCGGTATTGCGCTCGCTGCTGCTGTCGTCAGCGGTGGGGCTCAGTGCCTTGGTGGTCAGTCAGTCTTCGACCGCACAGCAGTTGTTCATTGGCGATGTTGGGGACAACACCGTCAAGCAGTTCGACCTATCGACTGGAGACTATCTTGGCACCTTCGTCTCTTCGCAAGCTGACGGATTGAATGGACCCATGGGGTTGATTTTCAGTGCTGGTCAACTTGTCCTCGTCAATCAGAATTTCGGCTCCAACAACGGCGAGATTCTCCGTTTCGACGGCACGACTGGTATCTTCATCGGCAAGCTTGTTGCTTCAACCGACCGGGGAGCTGCCTATGCTCCGCAGGGCATTGTACGCGGAGGACCGCACAATCACTTTTATGTGGCGGATATAGGTACCCTAGGAAACACTTGTGATAGTCAAGGCGACGTTAAGGAATATGACGCTAACGGTGCCTTCGTGGGTAATCTCGACCGCCACAATTTCAGCGCGGCGTTCTATCCACGCGGAGTGGTCTTCGGACCCGACGGCCTGCTATACGTCTCTGCGAGAGGCTGCCCACTTTCGACAGACCCTAGCGCTCCTCTTATTGGTTACGTCTTGCGTTTCGACCCAAACACCAAGGCACTTGTCGATGTGTTCGCGTCCGACGGCACTGTTGCGGACCTACACCGCCCGGTGGGCCTGGTCTTCGACAAAAAAGGGAACCTGTGGGTTACAAGCTTCCGTGCAGGGTCCACGGACACCGACAAAATCCTGAAACTTGACGGAAAGACCGGTAAGCTGCTCGACAAACTCGAACTTGACGTGGCCGGGTCACCCAGGTCATTCGCCGAAGCAATCATGTTCGGACCCGGCGGTTACCTGTACATCCCAATCACCGGCAGTGACCCGACCACGACAGGTGAGGTGCGGCGGTGCAACCTCATAACAAAGGTCTGCGACGTTATCGTGCCAGCCAATGCCAACGGCGGCCCTCTGCAATCGCCGTGGTACTTAATCTTCAAGGGCAGCGACCCCGCGACGCTTAACTACCAGAACTGAAAGCGCGGCGAGAACGGGCCTGGTAGCTTGCCGGGCCTTGCTTGATGCGTCGACGCGCCGTCATACTCCTTTGCTTCCATAATCGTCATCCCCCCGCAAGTTGTCGAGCAGCGGCTGCAGCACATGACTGTCGGTTTCGCACGCGGCGTCCTTGGCGGCAGCGCGAACGCCTCAGCGTGCATCTCGTCAGCGGGGTAGAGCTGCAGGAACGAGCGCGCGCTTCGTCGGTATTCCTGCAGCTCAACCAGTCCTCGTAGTCATCGGGCCAAATGATGACAACCGAGCGCTTCTCGTCGCCTAGTCTATGAAACCGTGACATCGGCGGATGGCTTGCCGTATTTATAGTCAACATCGTGAACGACAGCGATGTGCCACCATCTGGCTCGTCCCATTCGCGCCAAAGTGCTGCAATCGCAGTGGGTTGGCCGTCCGCAACGCGGATGCGCCAACGCACAGCCTTGCCAGTTTCGTAGTTGGGCTCAAAGAACGCTCGTCACGGTATGAGACAAAACTGAAGGCCGTTCCACGCGGCGGGCGGACTTGCGTCGGACTCCTCGCGCCTGCAAGGATGCCGCGTAGCTCACGCGAACGGTGGACGACGACGTTTGGCGCCACGCTCGTCGTCGGCCCGTACCGCCCACAGCACGCTTTTCATCAGATTCCGATATCTTACTTCCCCGCCGGTTGTATAGTTGATGAACGCCTCCTTTACTTTTTCGTCGGCCAGCCAAGTTCTGATTACCGGAGCAAAAATCTTCTTGGTTGCGAGATGCAGTTCCTGCGCATCCTCGGCAAAGCCGGCCTTCCATTCGGCGATGCGGGACTCCGCTCCTACTTGGGTCGAGTATTTCACCTCTGCTTCTTTAATCTTGTTGTACACGTCTGCGAGACATCGCCACTGGGCGGCGAATCTCGCGTACAACGCGGTATAGACAGAGCCGAAAACGACGGCGGTTGAAGTGAGGTGCCTTACCAAGTAAAGCGCCAGCCGGTGGAAGTCGAATGTCCAGCCCCTCGATGGGTCGAGGACGTCTTGAATCGCGAGACTGGCAGGCTGAGCGACCAAGAGAACTATGGCGGCGACGAAGAGCGCCCTGAGAACGATAACGCTGCCGCCATTTGAAAGCTCGGCCTTGCTCAGCAACCATTCTCCCGAAACACAGCTTACGACGCAGTCGATTTGGTCGGATAGCTTGCGGGACCTGCGCACGGACGAAGGTACATTTCCACTAAGCAGTTCGGTCTCGATTGCGGTCAGCTTGTTGAATTCAATAAATTCTGTCTCGCTCATTACCTTGGAAGCAATTCAGATGAAAATAAAAAAACTTCAGGCGCAAGCGGAGGCAATCGCTTCGAAGCAAGCGCGACCGCGACCTGATGGAAAAGCACGGCCTCAATGTTGCGGACATAGAGGCACACGTCGGCGGAAGGAAGCGCGGCTCAGCGCGCGACGCGAAGTCTGCGGTCCGCGCGGAAACGTATGTGGCCAAATATCGGGACCCGAAAACCGGCGCGACTTGGTCGGGACGCGGCCGCGCTCCCGGCTGGATTGCAAATGTGAAGGACCGCACCCGGTTCCTCGTCGACGCCGCCAACTCAAGCCCCGCTTCGGCTGCTGCGAGCAAGGGGGAAGTCAGTTGGCAACTATGTTCGCGGACCGCAGGCGCCGAAGTACCGAGACCCGAAGACCGGTGCGACATGGAGCGGGCGCGGTCCGGCGCCGGCGTGGCTTGCTGGCGCGAAGGACCGAACGCAGTTCCTAATTGACGGCGTTGCTACCGTAGCGGCGGAAGCCAGTGCGTTCCGCAAGCAATCCAAAGAACGGGCGAAAGGGCCGAGCTGTTGGCAAGAAAGCTGCCGCCAGGTTTGCTGCCCCGAGCAGAAGGGCTGCCACTACCAAGGCGGCGCTGAGTGAGAAGAAACGTGCGACCGGGAAGGCACTTGGGCGAAAATCGGCTGCTGGCAAAGCGGTGGTCGCAAAGGCTGACGTGGCATCCGCGCAGGATTAGTTGGCGTGGCTGCAGGAGCGTGACAGAACGACAGGCATCGGGCCGGCGTGCGTCACTCCATCTCCACATCTGGCAGCAACAAGATGAGCAGCAGCGATGCGAGGCTATACATCCGGCCTGGAAGCAGCCGAGCCGTTTGCAATCCAACCCGGAGTACGGCCGCGCCCCGACCAGGTTGCACCGGTCTTTGGGTCGAGATATTTCGCGGCAGACGTTTTCGCACCGACAGCAGATTTCGCCCCGCGCTTTGAGTCATGCTTCGAGCCCGAGAAGCTGCAGCTAACAGGATGGAGGCTCTCATGGGCGGGTCTCGCCGTCTGTGTGGGTCAATGAAATTACTGACGGGTCGTGCGTCAGTCTCCATGCA
Organism: uncultured Burkholderia sp.; assembly: GCA_964414365.1. GTDB lineage: Bacteria > Pseudomonadota > Gammaproteobacteria > Burkholderiales > Burkholderiaceae > Trinickia. The sequence goes on along the minus strand of CAYPWK010000197.1, from coordinate 2,008 downwards.
AAGACTTGGCGCACGTTTTAGCAAAATGGCAACGAACCAAGATTAGTTCGGAAAGCGGGCGTTTGGCAGGCCGAGCGGCGATGATTGGTGCGCCGCACCACACAATTGACCCTTGGGTGGATTTCCCCAGCCGGCGGCCATTAGGCGACGACAGTTATCAGCCGGTCCTGCCATGCCGGATGGCTTTCGGTGCTGGATGTGAAGCCGTTGAAAGAGTATCTTGCCTGTATTCTCCCCCGGCAATCACCGGATTGGAGGTTACTGTGAAGAAGCTCCTTTGCTTGCTCGTTCTTGCGTTCACGACGCTCGCTATCAGTGCGCCGGCCAGTTATGGCTGTGACGAAGGTAGTTACAGCAACCAGAGCGGTGCTGGAAAATAGTCACACCTAAATCCGCCAGGTTCTGTGCCGGCGGGAGCTCCGCCGGCCGACACATTGCGAGACTTGTTGTCGAAGCTATGCCGTCAACGGGTGGCGTATCAGTCGCGAGCGTTTGCGAAAAAAGCTGCGGGTAACAATCGCGTTGTCGGACTGGCGCGGGGGGAATCCTCGCCGCGCTCTCACGGACCGCCCCTTCGGGCCGTCTTTATGCTTTTTTGGGCCGCGACTTACGATGGGGTTTGGCCGGCACTACTGTCGTCTCCGCCATCGCCTTGACGGTTTCGACCGCCTCGGGTGAGTGCTCTTGCGCCTCGGCGAACTCACCACCACTCACCGATTTCTCCCCCTTGCCCGACGCCGGTGCCGATACGGCTTGCAGCAAACTCTGGCAGCCAGCTTGCGCGATTTCGCCAGCGAACGTCGCTTGGGCGGACATGATGTCCATGGCAAATTTTTGCACGTCTGCGAAATACTCCAGCGTAAGGTCTACCCAACCCAAACCGTTGTTAGCTTGCAAGGACTTCGCAAAGAACTTTTGCGACAGTTCGGTGCCTTGGTTGACGAAGGCCAAATGCTGAGCCACCGCCTTTTGCACCAGTTCGAGCATCGATGTGGTGGTAGCCGGCAGGGCGATACCTGCGTTCAGAAAATTCATGGATGGCTTCTCCTGGAGGGGGTGTTGCAACCTAGTCGCCTGCGATTCGCATCCTCAAAAAGCACCCGAAACCGCCGTTGCCGCGAGGGCGAACTTCGCCGGTCAGTGAAGGTGCTGATGCGCTTCACAGCATGCTGCCCGGCTTGCACACGCGCGTCAATCAGATACGGCCGGGCAGCAACGCGATGACCACAATGGCGACACGCATAGCTACGCGCTCACAACGTGCTGTCCCGACGCAAGAAGTGCCTCAATCTCGCTTGCGACCGCCGTCGGCTGCGAAGCGTCGACATGAGCACTTGCGGTGGCGTGCAGTGCAAGCGACTGACGATACCATGCTGCGAAGCCAATTAGGCAGGCATGTCGGCGTGCCACGTCTCAGCCATGGCAGTCAACCCACGCGTGAGCCAAGCCTGAGGGGCGGTGCACTGCTCGGGTCGTGTGAATCGCGGCGGCGCTAGTCGTCTAGCAAGCCTTGCGCGATACTGCTCATTTCAGCGGTGACGGGTCGGCGCGAGCGAAATTGGGGGCACGTCGCTGAAGGTCGCGCCCCGCGTGTGCTTGGGAACGGCGAGGCCTTCTCGGCTTTTGTGTTAGCCGCAGCAGCCGCGTCCGGCGCCTTGTTTGGACGGACACTTTACCGTGCCGTAGGAGCAGTAGACGCAACAGTCACCGGGCAAAGGATTCAATAGAGCGTGACAGGCTTCGCATTCGTAGAACCACTGACAGGCATCCGTCGGCATCAATTCGGCCTTGGCATGGCCGCAGTGCGGGCAGGTAATAATCGAATGCACGTTGGCTTGCGACATTTGCTCCCCCTTCGTGTGCCCACGGACGGCAAGAGGACGTTACTCCGCGCTCGCACAGCCCGTTTCCGCCTCCGCTGCTTCCTTGATGATTTCGACCGCTTCCGGCCACGCTCATGCAGTTCCCCGATGCAGCTGAAACCAACGGCGCTCTGTTTGGCAGCAAG
>CAYPWK010000196.1:0-10374 GCA_964414365.1 uncultured Burkholderia sp. | reverse complement strand
AGCCCGGCGTGCGGCGCCCTTACACGCTTTTGGTCGAGGCGCCATTGCGCTTGGGCAAGCGTCGCCTGCGCGGCATCGACCTGCTCGCTCTGAGCGCGGACTTGCTTGTCGCGGCTCGGCAGGCGCGCGACGGCCAACTGGCTCTGCAGCTCACGAACCTGCGCGGCGGTCGTCACGGCCGACGTGCGCGAGTTGTCGAGCTGCTGGGCGGAGATGCCGCCGGCGCGAAACTGCGCTTCGTCGCGCGTCAATTGCTGAGCTGCCATCCGAGCTTGCGCGATGGCCTGTGCGAGCTGCGCTTTGGTGACATCCACTTCGGGCGGCCGCTTGCCGGTCTGCAGGTCGGCAAGCTGCGCGCGGGCAGCTGCCAGTTGATGCTGCGCTTGTTGCAATGCGGCGGTTTCGTCGACGGACTCCAGCGCGAAAAGCGGGGTACCGGCCGCGACATGCTGACCGCGTTGCACCGAGAGCTCGGCGAGCGTGCCGGATTGGGACGACGACAGATAGACGAACTCGCCCTCGACGTAACCCTGATAGGTCACGGTGTCGGAATGGTTCTGACCGCACGCGGCTATTGCCGCCGCGGCGCATGCGGCCCAAAGCAGGCCCCAGCGCGAGCGAACCTGCTGCCGCTCGCGATGCCCTGTGCCGCCCGCGCGGCGAAGCGTTCGATGCTTCGATGACGGGGCGGGGCGCGTGCTCATCTTGCGAATTAGTTCGCTAGTTACTTAGTTCAGTTCGGTTGGCGTCGCCAGCCCACATTGCCGCAAAGCGACGGGCCAGTAACCAGTCGCACCGAGCTCAGCTCTTTCTCGAAGTCTTCGCGACGAACGGCGTCGGAACGTGCTGGACCAGGTCGCTCCCGCATTTTGGACACTGCGGGTGCGCTTTTTCGTGCTCGGCTAAATGCTCGACGTGCTCGAACGTTTCGCCGCACTTTTCGCAACGGTATTGGTAGGTCGGCATGCCAGTCCTCCGCATCGATTCTGCGCACGCTTATTAGTATCGTTCGTGGCCACGCGAACTCAAGAACGCAATCAACCCAAACTGATGGCAATCGATCAAACGCGCCGCTTAACTGCCGCCGGCTAGCTCGACTGCTTCAATTCGATCGCCTTCACGAGCGTGTGGAGGACGCGATTGGCCGGTGTCGCGATGCCTCGCGCTTTGCCGCGCCGGGTGACGTAGCCGTTCAGATGATCGATCTCGCTGCGCTTGCCGCGTGCGACGTCTTGCGCCGTCGAGGAAAACTGATTCGGCATGGTCTCGGCGATTCTTCGCACCGCGGCATCCACGTCGCCGGGAACCGTGACGCCGTCCGCGGCAGCGACGGCCAGGCATTCCCCGACGACATCGCGCATGACATCGCTGACGCCCTCGCATTTCACGAGCTTGCCGTAGGGAAGTTGAGCGATGGCCGACATCGCGTTGTACGCGCAGTTCAGAATCAACTTCGCCCAGAGCGCGCCGCGGACGTTGTCGGAGATTTCGGTCGGGATGCCGGCGGCGATCAAGGTTTGCGTGATGTTGGCGGAGGATCGGGAGGGCTCGACCACGAGCTCCCCGCGTCCGTGATGTTGGACGTGTCCCGGGCCAGCCATCTCGCTCGCCACATAGACGACGGCTGCCGCCACTTCCTGCGTGAGCCTCGCGCGGAGCCGGTCCGCATTGTCGACGCCGTTCTGCAACGTCAGCACCACGGTGTCGGTGAGCAGAAACGGCTGCAACTCGGCGGCGGCACTTTCCGTATCGGTGGATTTGACGCAGAAAAGAACGAGTTCGGCGCCTTGTGCAGCACTGGCGTCTGTACTCGCGGCAAGCGCGATATGCTTGTCGACGCCATCTTTCGTAAAGCGCAGGCCGCCGCGGTTGATCGCATCGACGTGCTGCGCGCGGCCGATCAGCGCGACGTCATGTCCCGCCATCGCCAGCATGCCGCCGTAATAGCATCCGACGGCACCCGCTCCCATTACTGCGATTTTCATTGACAGTTTCTCCGGGGGTTGATCGTTGGCCGGACTATTCTACGGAACGACTCGCAATCGCGAGCCCGCGGCCTAGAATCAAGTTGATCTTGCGTCGCCAGTATGACTGACGGCCGCGGCTTGCCGACGCAATCTCCCGCAGGCGCGCGAGCGCACTGCGACTGCCGCGTGCCGCACCGATCCAAATAAAGGAGGTCAAATGAGTACCGAGCAAAGCGGCGACGTCCGCGCTTTCGTTCAAACGGCCGAGCGTGCGGGCGGGTATGTCTGGGTTATTACGCTAGTCGATTTTGCCGCGAGGCAAGTGAAGCGTTCGCTGGTTTCAGACGAAGACTATACGACGCGGGCAGCCGCGCACGACGCCGGCGAGGCATGCCTGAAGGGAATGGCAGCCGACGCCTGAGCGATCCGGCCCCGGGCCGCCCCGGCGGGCTCTATTTTCACTGCGGCCCTTGTTTTTATTCGAGGACGTACTAAGGTCGAGCATAAGCAGGGATGCCGTGGGAGGTGAGCCATGTCGTCGTCCACAATACCGGCGGGCGCCTCGCCGTTCGAAGTCTTTGCCGAGCCCGGCAGCTATCGCGTCGTGCGTCCGACGAATGCGGAAGCCGTGATCGAGCTCATCAAACGGCACGGCGTTCAAATCGTCGATTTGAAGTTCACCGACCTGCCGGGGCTTTGGCAGCACTTCTCGATTACGCTGCCCGAAGTCAGCGAAAGCCTCTTTCAGAACGGGATCGGCTTCGACGGTTCGTCGATCCGCGGTTTCCAGGAAATCCAGGAATCGGACATGCTGCTCGTGCCCGACGCGACGACAGCCTTCGTCGATCCGGTTTGCACGACGCCGACGCTCACGATGATCTGCGACGTCGTCGATCCCATCACGCATGAGTCCTACTCGCGCGATCCGCGTTACATCGCGAAGAAAGCCGAGCGATATCTGTGCGAGACGGGCATTGCGACGACCTGCTACTTCGGGCCGGAGGTCGAGTTCTTCATTTTCGATTCGATCCGCTTTGGCCAGGATGCGCACAGCGGCTACTACTTCGTCGATTCGTCGGAGGGAGAGTGGAACACCGGCAGCGACGAAGGCGCTTACGGCGGGGGCAACCTCGGCTACCAGATGCGCTACAAGGAGGGGTACTTTCCCGTACCGCCGCACGACACACTGCAAGATATTCGTTCGGAGATCGTGCTTACGCTGCAGAGCATCGGCGTGCAGGTCGAGGTTCATCATCACGAAGTCGCGACGGGTGGCCAAAATGAAATTGACATGCGGTTCACGACGCTCACGCGTATGGCCGATAACGTGATGCTTTACAAATACATCTGCAAGAACGTCGCACGCCGGCACGGTAAGGTCGCCACGTTCATGCCGAAACCGCTCTTCGCCGACAACGCGAGCGGAATGCATTGCCACCAGAGCCTCTGGCAGGAGGACCGCAACCTTTTTTACGACGCAGGCGGATGGGCGCTCACGTCGGACGTCTGCCGTTGGTATATCGGTGGGCTGCTTCATCACGCGGACGCATTGATGGCGTTTTGCGCACCGTCCACGAATTCGTACAAGCGCCTGGTCCCGGGCTATGAGGCACCCGTGAACCTCGCGATGTCTCAACGCAACCGCTCGGCCGCCGCGCGCATCCCCATGTATTCCGATTCGCCGGCCGCGCGGCGCGTGGAGTTTCGTTGTCCAGATCCGTCGGCCAATGCTTACCTCGCCTTTGCCGCGATGTTGATGGCCGGCCTCGACGGCATCGAGCAAAAGCTCGATCCGGGCGCGCCGCTGGACCGTAACATCTACGATCTCTCGCCCGAGGAAGCAGCGGGCGTGCGCCAAGTGCCCGGTTCGCTCGATGCAGCGCTAGCGGCACTGGAGCGCGACCACGCGTTTCTTTGCAAGGGCGGTGTTTTTACCGACGACGTCATCACGACCTGGCTCGATTACAAGCGCAAGCACGAGATCGATGCGGTCAAGCTTCGTCCGCACCCGTGGGAGTTTCACCTTTACTTCGATGTCTGAAAGGTCGGAGGGATTCGCTGCACGGAGGGAGCCGGTTTCAGGCTGCGCGGGCTGAAATGAAAGATCGCAACTGCCGGGCGAATTCCTCGCGCGCCGCGACGGGTAATTGCCTTCCGACGTTGATGCGTTGCCACCCGTCACAAAGATAGATCGACGCCCCGTCGTCGGTATCGAGGAACACGGTGAGCCGCGCCGCGTTCATGCGATGGACGAAGTGTTCGCCGCCGTCGTCCACTTCCACGATCAAGAAAGGTGGCGCGAGCCGCAGCGTCTCGCCATCCGTCGCATGCCTCGAGTAGGCAATGAATGCCGCGAGAATGGCGAACACGCAAAGAAGCGAGAACGGCACGGCGAGCCACACGCCGAAAGAGAAGGCCGATGTGAGGCCGACCGAGACGACGACGGTCATCAGGAAGGCGGTTGCGGTGAACGATTGGCGCGGCGTCAGCGAGCAGTTTCGTTTGATGCGCCACTCGCAAATCGGTGTCCCGTCGTCGCCGTTGGAAGACCGGGAAGGCCCAAATGTCTGCCGAAAAGATGCGTACATCGCCGATGTCCGACTCTGCAAGGCTGATGGAACGCACCACTGCGCGCAATGCGCGTGCCGCACGCGGGGCCCGCGGTCAATATCGCGCGCGGTACCCGAATCGCATATCGACGAGAGGCGTCCGCCCTGTAGCTCGTAATGGGCCGTTTCAATCCAGCTACCCGGCACGTGCGTTGCGCGCTTCACCGCTGTTCGATGGCAGGAGGGGTTCAGCATGACTACCGCGACGACACCGGCCGGTCGCCAGCATGAACACGAACATGAGCACGGCCATGCGGCCCCGCCGGCGGGCTTGATGCGCTGGTTACGCACGACGAATCACAAGGACATCGGCACGCTGTACCTGATTTTTTCCTTCGTGATGTTCCTCCTCGGGGGCGTGTTCGCGCTCGCGATACGAGCTGAACTTTTCTCGCCGGGATTGCAGTTCCTACGCCCTGAGTTCTTCAATCAGCTCACCAGCTTGCATGGTCTTGTGATGATTTTCGGCGCGATCATGCCCGCTTTCGTCGGCTTCGCGAATTGGATGATCCCGATGCAAATCGGCGCACCCGATATGGCTTTTGCGCGGCTTAACAATCTCTCGTTCTGGTTACTGCCCGCGGGCGGCTTGCTGCTCGTCGGCTCGTTCTTCATGCCAGGCGGTGCGCAGGCAGCGGGATGGACCATGTATACCCCGCTCTCGACACAGATGGGCCCCGGCATGGACTTCACGATCTTCGCCGTTCACATCATGGGTGCGTCGTCGATCATGGGCTCTATCAACATCATCGTGACGATCATCAACCTGCGTGCGCCGGGCATGACTCTGATGAAGTTGCCGCTTTTCGTATGGATGTGGCTCATCACAGCCTACTTGCTGATCGCGATCATGCCGGTGCTGGCCGGCGCCGTGACGATGCTGCTGTTCGATCGCCATTTCGGCACGAGCTTCTTCAGCGCGGCCGGCGGCGGTGACCCGATCATGTACCAGCATGTGTTCTGGTTTTTTGGCCACCCGGAGGTGTATGTGATGATCCTGCCCGCATTCGGCATCGTCTCGCAGGTGGTCCCGGCGTTCTCGCGCAAGCCGCTCTTCGGCTACAGCTCGATGGTCTATGCGGGGTCTTCGATCGCGATCCTCTCGTTCATGGTCTGGGCGCATCACATGTTCACGACGGGCATGACGGTGACGGGCCAGCTATTTTTTATGTACGCGACGATGCTGATTGCAGTGCCGACCGGCGTGAAGGTCTTCAACTGGCTCGCGACGATGTGGAGGGGCTCGCTGTCCTTCGAAACGCCGATGCTGTTCGCCATTGGTTTTATCTTCGTGTTCACGGTAGGCGGCTTGACGGGGCTCATGCTTGCGATGGCGCCGATCGATATTCAGTATCACGGCACCTATTTCGTGGTCGCACATTTCCACTATGTGCTTGTCGCGGGGTCGCTGTTTGGGCTTTTTGCGGGGTGGTACTACTGGGCGCCGAAGTGGACCGGTTGGAAGTACAACGAAGTGCGCGGAAAGATCCACTTCTGGCTGACGATGATCTCGTTCAACGTCACTTTTTTCCCGATGCATTTCGTGGGGCTCGCCGGCATGCCGCGGCGGTACGCCGATTACCCCGCGCAGTTCACGGACTGGAACCGAGTAGCGACGATCGGCGCGTTCGTTTTCGGTCTCGCACAGGTTTATTTCCTGTTCGCCGTCGTACTGCCGCTTTACTTCGGAAAGCACGAGGAGCTCGAGCCGGCCGGCGCATCGCCGTGGGAAGGCGCCCAAGGCCTCGAATGGACGGTGCCTAGCCCGGCGCCTTATCACACGTTCGAGACTCCGCCCGTCGTCGAGTGAAGCGTAAAGCTCGACGAGCAAGCCTTTGGCGCTCAACGGAACCTGATGCGCCTTGTGCGCATGACTTCTCCGACCACCATCCGAATCGCATCGATCATCGCGCGGGCCGCAGGCGGCGGCGCGCCCGCGGCGCGCAGCGTGAGGCCGATGTCGCGGCTCGTGCTTCGCATGGGCACATCGAGCACGGTCAATTGCCCGGCCTCGCATTCGTAGTGCAGTTGCTGCGCCGACACGGCGGCGACCATGTCCGTGCGCAGCAGCACGCCCCGAATGATCGCGAGGTCGGCCGTCTCCACCGTGGGCAGCGGCGGCTTGATCCTCATGCGCTTTAGCGGGATGGTCAAGCGCAAAGCGAGTTCGACGACGCCAGGCGAGCTCTTACCGTTGCTCGATCGCATCGACGCGCTCGCTCAGATGGCGAGCGGTGCGCACCAGCACATTCAGTACGCGGCCGAGCGACATGCCGGCGAACACGCCCCAGACAACGAACGAGGCGAGCCGGAATGCGTCGTATGCGGCCCAGGGCTGTCCCGATTCGACGCCGTAATGCATCACGCACTCGGCAGCAAACGTCGTTAGCAGAATGACGAGCAGCCCCGGATCGCCGGGCAGAAGCACGCGTGGCGCGGAGCGGGTGGTGTCGAACTGCAAGCGCCAGCGGCTCGCGTGTAGCCAGCCGAGCAGCGCCCCGGCGCCGCACGCGGCAACGGCGACCGCGACGTCCTGAAGCGAAGCGAGCGGGAAGAGGCGACCGAGACTCGACGCGCCGAGCAGCAGGAGGATGATTGGATAGGCGGCCACCCGCTCGGGGCGAGCGAGGCGAGGATAGCAGCGCCTTATTCCGAGGTAGACGAGTACGCCGAACAGTACGAACACATAGAAGGGGATATGCGGCTGCATCTAAAAACCTCTTTTCGGTTGGCGCTTTTGGGGGGATTTCTGGCCACCGACGATAGTCGGAGCTCACCGCTCTGTCCTGACCACGCGACGAATTGCATTGAGCGGCGACGAATGGCATGACGGGGCGATGAGCGGGCAGCCCTTGAACTCGGCTTCTCGCGCAAGTATCTTCTCGACACCGAGCCGAAACTCCCGCTTCGCGGACAATATGCAAACCGGACAGGCCCCCGAGCCGAGACGCAGCAGCATCGATCGCATTCGACCGCACGTTTACGTGCTCGGGCTGCTCGTCTTCAATTCGCTGATCGGTCTTGCATTCTGGGCAGCGCGTGGCGGCGATGCCGTCTTGCCCTACCTCGTCGTCGCCAATGCAATCGGCCTCAGTGCCGATGTCCTCACCAAGCTGTTGAACCGGCTCACGCACGACCGGCTCGGTTTGATGGCTCGAGCGCTGATCGTGGGGCCCTTGAGTGTCATCATCGGCGTGGAGGTTGCCGCGTTGACTGTGAGCGATGTGCCTCGCTTCTTCGGGCAACACAGCGGTGTGTCCTCCTTGCTTTCGGTTCTGCCGACGTTCCTGGCTACATCTGCCGCATGCGCGTTCGTGGCATTCCTGTTTCGATCGATTCGGATACGTGAAGCGCTCGAGATGGAACGGCGTATCGCCGCCGAGTTGCGGCAATCGGAGACTGCCGCGCGCCTGGCGTTGCTACAGGCGCAAATCGAGCCGCACTTTCTCTTCAATACGCTCGCCAACGTACAAAGCCTGATCGAACGCGATCCGCGGCGCGCGTCGTCGATGCTCGACAGTTTGAACCGCTATCTGCGGGCGAGCCTCGGCCGTACGCGCAAACCCGTATCGTCCGTCGACGAGGAGCTCGAGCTTGTCGATGCGCTGCTTCGGATCGCGTCGGTGCGGCTCGGCGATCGATTGACGTATGGCATCGACGTGCCTCACGCGCTGCGGCAACTGGCGCTTCCTCCACTGCTATTGCAACCGCTTGTCGAAAACGCGCTGCTGCACGGCATCGAGCCCGCGATCGACGGCGGCGACATTCGCATCGTCGTGATGCGTGACGGCGACCGGCTCGAGTTATCCGTATTCGATACGGGCGTGGGCCTCGGCAACAGCGGCAGCGTGCACGGCGGCGTGGGGCTCGCGAACGTGCGCGAACGGCTCAAGAGCCTTTATGGGAACGACGCCACGCTATCGATCGGCAGCAATGACCGTGCGATGCAGGGCGTGATTTCAACTTTATCGATTCCGATTCGCTGAACATGCCGACCGCGCTCATTGCAGACGACGAGCCGAACCTTTCGGCGCAGCTGGCGTCACGCCTGACCCACCTCTGGCCTGAGCTCGAAATCGTGGCGATGCCGCGCAATGGCGTTGAAGCGCTCGCGCAGCTCAACGCCAAGCGACCCGACTTTGCGTTTCTCGACATCCGCATGCCGGGCGTCGACGGTCTGAGGATCGCACGCCTGCTGCCCGATGTGCGCATTGTCTTCGTCACCGCATACGACGAATATGCCGTCCAGGCGTTCGAGACTTCGGCCATCGACTACCTGCTGAAGCCCCTCGACGACGAGCGATTGCTGCGTTGTATCGCAAGGCTGCAACGCGGTGACAACGATCGCTCCAGCCCGGCGATTGCCGGCGCGCCCTTGACGAGCAAAGGCGCGGGCGGCATTCAATGGCTCACGGTCGGTTTCAAGGATGCGACGCGGCTCGTCTCCATCGACGACGTCCTGTACTTCCAGGCGACTGACAAATACACTGAGATTGTCACTGCCGAGCATCGTCATGTGATTCGAACGCCGCTGAAGGACCTGCTGCCGCGCCTCGATGCCAACCGCTTCGCGCAGGTCCACCGCGGCGTGATCGTTGCGCTCGCGGCGATCGACCGTGTCGAGCGCGACGTGCTCGGCCGGCTGCGGATTCACTTGCGCGGCCATGGCGACGTGCTGCCCGTCAGTCGCGCATACGGTGGACTATTTAAACAAATGTAATCGCGGTCCCTCGTAGTTGCGCGACATTTTCATTACATGGCCGTTAAAATGGCGGCCTTCGGCACCTGCGGGGGCGCCGGCGCGAGTCGGCGGGCTGCTGGGAGCTGCAATCGTGGATCGGAAGAAGGCGCATGAGCATGGCAGTCGGCGGAAGACGTCAACGAGCGTGTCGAGCGCTCGCAATCCTGTGTTTGATGGGTAGCGGCAGCGCGAGCGCGCAGGAGTTCTCAGCGCTCGTCGGCGGCTCTCGCTTCAATGGCCCGAGCGAATCGAGCTACGCATGGAGCTTCTCCTATCTGCAATCGCTCGATCCAAACGACGCGATTGCCTATTCGTGGGTCAACGAAGGTCATTTCCCGCGCCACCACCGTGACGGCTTTGCGCTCCAGTATTGGCGGCGCGCATGGTTTTTCGATCAAAAGCTCGCGCTGGGGGCGGGCGTCGGCGGCTATTTCTATTTCGACACGACGGCATCGGACGAAAGGCAGCGGTATTCCGACGCTCACGGAGTTGCGCTCATTTACAGCGTCTCTGCAACCTACTATCCGAATCCGCGCTGGTTCTATCAGCTTGTCGTGAATCGCACCTATTCGCCGCACAGCATCAATACGACGACGGCGCTCCTCGGCATCGGCTATCGACTCGACGCACTGCCGAGCACACATATGTCGTTTGACGGCACGCAGCCGGGCCCGGGTAGCGGCGACGAGTTGACCGTTTTCTACGGCAGGACAGAGGTCAACAGCCTGCGTTCGCCGGGCGCCTGGGCGAAGGGAGTCGAATACAGGCACGGCTTCGGCCCCTACGTCGACGCGACGCTGAGCTGGCTCGACGAAGGCAAGACGGTTCTCACGCGCCGCAATGGAGCGGCCGCGCAGCTATGGCTTGGCCGCGCGTTCTTCGGCAACACGCTGAGGCTGGCCGTCGGCGCGGGGCCGTACCTGGCCGTCGATACTTACCGCATTAGCGGCACGACACAAACGAGCGACAAAGTCTCGGTTCTCGTGACGATGAGCGCGAGCTACCAGATGACGCGGCATTGGCTCGTACGCGCTTCATGGAATCGCGTGCTGACCGG
>CAYPWK010000195.1:0-10418 GCA_964414365.1 uncultured Burkholderia sp. | reverse complement strand
GCGACCTTGTTGTCCATCGTGCCGCCGAAAAGCGGATGCGGATGCGCGACGAGCGCAATGCCGCGCGGCGCGCCGTCGGGCAAATCGAGTGCGACCTCAATCTTGCCGACGGGTCCGTCGATCAGGAATCGTTTGGTTTGCGCGTTCATGCTTGCGGTGCTCTGTCGACAGTCAGTCAGCGATCGATGAGCAGCCGCTCGACGATCTTGCCATTGGCGAGATGCGACTCGACGATCTCATCGATATCCGATTCGTCGACGTACGTGTACCAGGTGCCTTCGGGATAGACGACGACGGTCGGCCCCTCTTCGCAGCGGTCGAGGCAGCCAGACTTGTTGATCCGCACTTTGCCGGGCCCGGCAAGCCCGAGTTGCTTCACGCGCTTCTTCGCGTACGCCTGCATCGCCTCGGAATTGCAGTTGGCGCAGCTCGGTCGGTCCGCGCCTGGCTCGCGTCGGTTCAGGCAGAAGAAAACGTGGTACTTGAAGAAGGAATCCATGATCTCGCATCGACGGCCATAATCCGGCCGATTATAGCGAGCCCTCAACACTCGCGCCGTCAGCGGGACGCGACGGGCGTCTGCATGCCGAGCCACGCGACCAGTTGTGCGACGAACTCGTCGCTCGCCGCCGAGAGCGCCCCCACCCCGCCCGCCGCATCCGGCATTTGGGCCGGCGCTCGCGCAACGAACGTATGCTGAGCGAGCACCTGCCCGCCGCGCATCAGCGTCGCGCGCGCCGTGACGGCGCCGTGACTTTGACCTTCCGCGTCGAACACTTGCTCGAACTGCTCGAGATCGACGGTGAGAAGCGGCGCGGCAATATCGCCGCCCGCGAGCACCGCGCCTTGTGCCGAGAGCGCTGCCCGCACGCGCTGCGTCAGCAAAAGCGCCGGCGGCATCGTCCAGTGGCTGTGCGCGTAGACCGCGGTGCGGTGCGGATCGGCGTAGCTCAGGCGGTAGAGAATGTCGTCGCTGTCGAGCGAACGCGGCGCGCGCACGTCGAAGACCCGCACCGCCGGCAACGGCTCGGTATGGGTGGGTGTGCTCGCCGTGGGCCCGAGATCGTAGCGCAGATCCGAGACGGCGGCCGGTGTGGCGAACGAGCAGCCGGTCGCGACGAGCGTGGCCATCAATCCCGGCAGCAGCGCACGCAGCGTGACGCCGGCGGTCTCGCCGCAGCCGGGCGCGCGCGCGGCAAGCCTTCCCGCGGCCGACGAAAAAAGACGGTCGATCGAATATGGCATCTGTCGATTTCCCTTTTTGCTTTGCTTGATGCTTCAGTCGGTTGTGTGACTTCAGAGTTTGTCGCGCGGTTCAACGCGGTTCAGTGTGCTTCAGCGCGCTCGGACGACGCCGACGGCCATCGGAACCCGGCCTCGCCGGGCCCCGGCTGCGCGGGCGCGACGCCGAACAGTACGCTTCTCGGGCTCGATCCGAACACGGCGGCGGCATGGTCGATCGACCGCGCCGCGCCGCCGACATCGGCGGCCAACTCGTTCACGCGCGGCAGCGTCTCGTCCTGAACGCGCGCCGACATGTTTTCAAGCGAGGCGTCCATCTGCGTGATCGCCGCACTGGCACGATCGGCCGCGGAGCCGAGCCTGTCGAGATTCGAATAGAGCGGCCCGCGCGGCGCGTTCAGATTCGTGACGAGCGCGTTGGCCGAGGCAAGCGTACGCCGCAATTGAGTCAGCGTGGCGGGCAGTTGCTTCGCCGCCGGTCCCGCCGACTGCGCGAGGTCGCCCACGGCATCCGCCGCGTGCTGAATGCTCGCCGCGCTCGCGAGAAGCTGCGCCTGCACTTGCGGCGAAAGCATGGCATCGGCACGCGTCGCGACGCTTTCGAGCTCGTGCAACAGGACGTCGCCGCGCTCCTGCAACTGCTCGAACAGGCCGGGGCGCATCGGCAACTGCGCGACGTGCTTGACCGATGAGGCCACGGGCGTCGGATCGGCGCCCGTATCATCAAGCTGCACGAACGCGAGCCCGGTCACCCCTTGCAACGCCAGCGTGCCGAACGTGGAGTGCGTCATTGGCGCGTGTTTGTCGACGAGGATGCGAATGATGATCTGCCCCGGGTGCGACGGATCGAAGCGGATCGACTGCACCTTGCCGACGTCTAGCCCCCGATAGCGGACAGCGGCATCGGTCGTAAGGCCGGTCACGGACGAGCGTGAAATCAGATCGTACGGCACGCGGACCGCACGATCGAGGTTGAACCAGAACACGGCGAGCCCGATCGCGACCGTCAACCCGATCGCGAAGAGCCCGGCCCAGAATGCATGCGACTTGTTTTCCATTCGCGGTTTCCTCCGCTCCTAGAGCGATACCTCCGCCGATGCCGACTCGAGCGCGGCCGGCGGCAGCTTCGCGCGACGCTCCGGCGGCAGCGCCTGCAGCGCGCGCCGGCCGCGCCGCCCGAGAAAGAACTCGCGGATGAACGGGTGCTCGACGCCGCACGCTTCTTCGATCGGCGCCGCCACGAGCACTTTGTGGTCGGCGATGACGGCGACGCGCGTCGAGAGCGACGTCATCGTATCGAGATCGTGCGTCACCATGACGACGGTGAGCCCGAGCGCACGATGGAGCGTGGCGATCAGCTCGACGAACTCCTCGGATGATTGCGGATCGAGACCGGCTGTCGGCTCGTCGAGAAAGAGCAACTCGGGCTCGAGCGCGAGCGCACGCGCGATGCCGACGCGCTTCACCATTCCGCCCGAAAGCGCGGCCGGCATTTTGGACGCATGCTTGCACGGCAGGCCGACCATTTCGAGCTTGAGCATGACGATGTCGGTAAGGAGCGTGCGCGGCACGCGGCCGAGCTCGCGCAAAGGCTGCGCGATGTTATCGAAGACCGACAGCGACGAAAACAGCGCGCCCTGTTGGAACAGCATGCCGACCCGGCTGCGCATGAGACGCGCGGCGTGCGGGTCGATCGTCGACATGTCTTCGCCGAAGAGGGCGATGGAGCCCGAGGTCGGCTGCTCGAGTCCGAGGATCTGCCGCACGAGCGTCGTCTTACCCGATCCCGAGCCACCGACGATCGAAACGATCTCGCCGCGCCGCACGTCGAAATCGAGGTGCTCGTGCACGACATGGCTGCCGTAGCGCTTCGTGAGGCCGCGCACCTCGATCACCTTCTCGGCAATGGCGGGCGGCGGGCGGTCGCGTACGGCGGGGGTGAGCGGTGCAATCATCGAAACCCCACGTCAGAACCCAACGTTCTGGAAAATCATGGCGAACACGGCGTCCGCAAGAATGACGACAGTGATCGAGGTCACCACCGCCGACGTTGTCCCGGTCCCGAGGCTTTGCGAGTTCGGCTTGATCCTGAAGCCGAAATGGCAGGCGACGAGCGCAATCAGGATTCCGAATGCGGCTCCTTTGCCGAGGCCGATGTAGAGATTCGCGATCGGCACGACCGCGGGCAGCGCCCGCGTGAAATAGGAGACATCGATGCCGAGCACGAGCTGCGCGGCGAGCGCGCCACCCGCGAGCGCGACGATGTCGGTCCACATGACGAGCAACGGCATCGCGACGGCGAGCGCGACGACGCGCGGCAGCACGATGCGCAGCCCGTGCGGAATGCCCATCACGCGCATCGCATCGAGCTCCTCCGTCACGCGCATGACGCCGATCTGCGCCGTGATCGCCGAGCCCGAGCGGCCCGCGACGAGAATCGCCGCGAGCACGGGCCCGAGCTCGCGGATCACCGAGAGCCCAAGAATATTGACGATGAACTGATTCGCCCCGAAAAGCCGTAGCTGCTGCGCGGACAGATAGCTGAGCACGATGCCGATCAGGAACGCCACCAGTGCCGTGATTGGCAGCGCCATCGTGCCGGCGTTGTAGACGTTGGCCGAGATCTCGGTCCATGGCGCGCTGGCCGGCCGGCGAACGATGGTAAGCAGATCCAGCACGACGCGCCCGAACATCGCGACGCCGCCGTAGACGTGATCGACGAAGCGGAAAAGCGCAAACCCCAGCTTCGTTATCGGACCTATCCGTGTGACGGGCTCCGCGTCCTCGCGATGTGTCTCGAGGAGCGCAATGCGCGCGAAGATGTCGCGCTGCGTGTCGGTCAGCGTGATGCGCTCGGGCATCTTCTGTCCCCAGACGCGCCACAGCGCCTGGCCGCCGACATGGTCCATGCGCTCCACGGCGGACAGGTCCCACTGCGCCGACGTATTCCCGATCAGCGACGAGAGCCTCATCGTCGCGCCCGCACGCGCGCGGTCGCGTGCGAGGGCGAGCGCGGTCCATTGCCCCGACAGCCGGACGAGCGGGCCCGGGCTGCCGGCGCCGATCTGCAGGCCGGGTGGCGTATCGAAATCCAAGGAAGCGAAGCTCATCGGTTGAGAACAGCGGCCATTGTAGCCAGCACGAGTGGCGATCGCATGCGATGTTCGAGGCACGCCTCGCGACGCTCGTCGCCGCACTTGCCGAGGCGCTTGTCGTCGACCGCGCCGGGACTGCCGGCGCGCATTTGCGCGCCGCCACTACAATACGCTCCATGACCGATCCCACACACCCCGCTGCGTCGGCGTCGACGGCCGCTGTCGACCGCGGCGCGCTTGCGCCCGCCTGCGACGATTGGCGCATCGATCCCGCATGCGTCCTGTCGGCCGTTCGGGCCGCCATTCCCGCAACGCTCCTCGAGATCGTCGACGAGACGGGATCGACGAACACCGATCTCATGCAGCGCATGCGGAGCCTGCCGCGCGACCCTGCCATGCCCGGCGTGCAGGCCGTTCGCGTCGCCTATCGGCAGACGGCGGGCCGCGGACGCCAGGGCCGCAATTGGCACGCTGAAGCGGGCCGCGCGCTGACGTTCTCGCTCGCGTGCGTGCTGCCGCGCCCGCTGGCGGGGCTGGCGGGGTTGAGCCTTGCGGTCGGCACGGCGCTCGTCGAAGCGTTGCGCGCGCTGCCGGCGCTCGCCCCTGCTGACGCCGAGCGCATCAAACTCAAGTGGCCCAACGATCTGTTGCTCGACGACGGCAAGCTCGCCGGCATCCTCGTCGAGACGGCGTGGAGCACGTCTGCCGCGACGGCCTGCGTCATCGGCGTCGGCATCAACGTGCGCGACGACGCCGCACTCGCGGCCGAGCTGGCCGCCGCTCATACCGGGGTCGCGGCGAAAGCGCCGGCGCTCACGCGCGCGACGCCGCCCGCCGCGCTCTCGCTCGTGCACCCGAGAGCCAGCTTGACCGAAACGCTTGCAGCGGCGCTCGACGCGCTTTTCGACATGATCGACTGTTTTGCCGTCGAAGGATTTGCACCATTCCGCCCACGCTGGAACGCCTGCCATGCCTACGCGGGCCGGGAAGTCGTGCTCCTCGAGCAAGGCGCGGAGGTGATGCGTGGCACGGCCGTCGACGTCGACGAATCGGGGCAACTGCTCATCGCCGCGGCAGGTGCCGTGACGCCGATCGCGACGGGCGACGTCTCGCTGCGTCCATTGCCTGCCGCCCCTTCGTCGCCGGCCCTATGAAGCGCAGCCCCTCTCCCCCGTTCCTGCTCATCGACGCGGGCAACAGCCGCATCAAGTGGGCGCTCGCCGACGCGCCCGGCGAATTCTCGAGCCAGGGCGCCTTCGCGCACGGAAGCGAAAAAGAAACCGCGACGCCATTGGCGTTGGGCACAACGAACGAGCTCGACGCCGATCCGGACTGGTCGTCGTTGCCGCCGCCGCGCGGCGCATGGATCTCCAATGTGGCCGGCGCCGCCGCGGCCGCTCGGATCGACGCGCTGATCGAGCGCCATTGGCCGGCACTGCCCCGCACGACGATTCGCTCGCGCGCCCGTCAGTGCGGCGTGACGAACGGTTACCCGGAACCTGCGCGCCTCGGCAGCGATCGTTGGGCCGGCCTCATCGGCGCGCACGCGGCATTTCCGGGCGAAGATCTGCTGATCGCAACGCTCGGCACGGCGACCACGCTCGAAATGCTCAGGGCCGACGGCACGTTCGAAGGCGGGCTGATTGCTCCGGGCTGGACACTGATGATGCGCTCGCTTGGCGAACATACGGCACAATTGCCGACGCTCGCCGCCGATTCGGCGCGCGAGCTCGCGGGCGATGCGCTCGCGCGTCGCTGGCTCGCCACCGACACCCGTCAAGCCATTTCCGCGGGCTCGCTGCTCGCGCAAGCGGGGCTCATCGAGCGAGCCTGGCGCGATTTGTCTCAGGCGCGAACGGCACCGCCGAGGCTGGTGCTCGGCGGCGGCGCCGCCGACGAGGTGGCACGCGCGCTCGGGGTGCCCTGCACGCGTCACGACGGGCTCGTGATCTCGGGGCTCGCACTGATCGCGGCCGAAGACGCGCGATTCCTTTGATTGCTTTGAATGAAAAAGGAGGAAGTCAACGATGCTGCGCTGGCTGATCGCCATTCTCGTGCTTGCCAACCTGGTCGCCTTTGGGCTGGCAAGCGGTGCGTTGGGACCGCTGCCCGCGTCGGGGCCGCGCGAACCCAATCATCTGAACCGGCAGGTGCATCCCGAATGGCTGAAGACACAGCCGATCTCGGCCGCCGAGGCCAACAATCAGACGATCGTCGGCAGGGCGGCGCCCGAGCCCTTCGTGAAGGCGTCGCCGCTCACGCAGTAGCGAGGAGCCGCACGCGCGCAAACGCCGCTCAGGTGCCGTGCGTGCGCACCTTCTTCAGCAATGACGTCGTCGACCGGTCGTGCTCGAATGGGATGGCGAGCGCGCGCCCGCCCCAGCCGCGCACGAGGGACGATTCCGGCAAGGCGTCCATATCGTAGTCGCCGCCTTTCACGAGGATATCCGGCCGCAGGGCCTCGATCAGATCGACGGGCGTCTTCTCCTCGAAGCGGACCACCCAATCGACGCTTTCGAGGGCCGCGAGCAACGCCATGCGATCCTCCTCGCGGTTGATGGGACGATCGTCGCCCTTGCCGAGCATGCGCACCGATGCGTCGCTGTTGACGCCTACGACGAGGCACCCGCCCAGGGAGCGGGCGTCGGCAAGGTAGCTGACATGCCCGCGATGAAGAATGTCGAACACGCCGTTCGTGAACACGACCGGTCCGGGCAGCGTTGGGCGACGGGCAACAAGTTGTTCGCGAGTGGCGATCTTGCGTTCGAAAGTGCTGGGCACGGCCTCACCTGATCCGCGGGTCAGGCGGGCTGATGCCGGTGGTCGGCCGGCCCCTGCGACTGCAGGCGTGTCGTGACTTCCTTCCGATACCGGTTGAGCTCCTGCGCCGTCGTAAACGTCCGCTCGAAGAGCACCGACAGGTTATGCAAGATGCGCTCGACGACCTTCTTCTCCCAGCCGTCGTCGAAGCGAATCTGCTCGTCGAGCCAGCGCTCGAGCCATTCCGGATCGGGCAGGCGCGACTGCACGGTGTCGCGCGGAAAGAGCGCTTGGTTCACGTGCAAGTTCGTCGGATGCAGCGGCTTTTCGGTGCGCCGCGCCGAGGCCATTAGCACGCCGATCTTCGCAAAGGCTGCGCGCGCCACGTCGCCGCAATTGACGAGCGCTTTCTTCATGTAACGCAAATAGGCGCCGCCATGACGCGCCTCGTCACGTGAAATCGTCTCGTAGATGTGCTTGATGACCGGCTCGGTATGCCATTCGGCCGCACGACGGTACCAGTGGTTGAGGCGGATTTCGCCACAAAAATGCAGCATCAGCGTTTCGAGCGGCGGCGCCGGATCGAACTCGAAGCGCACGGCGTGCAGTTCTTCCTCCGTCGGCACGAGCTCGGGCCTGAAACGCCGCAAATACTCCATGAGCACGAGCGAATGCTTCTGCTCCTCGAAGAACCAGACGCTCATGAACGCCGAAAAATCGCTATCGTGGTGGTTATCGCGCAGGAACATTTCCGTGGCGGGCAAAGCCGACCACTCGGTAATCGCGTTCATCTTGATTGTCGTCGCCTGCTCGTCGGTGAGCAGCGATGCGTCGAACTTGTCCCAGGGAATGTCTTTCTCCATGTCCCATCGAACGGATTCGAGCGATTTGTAAAGTTCCGGATAAAGCATGGTGTTCATCGTCCCACCCCTAGTCTGCCCATTGCGACTCGTATGTCTTCAACTATTGCTGCAGCCGCACCAATAGGCGCACACGAACAGCCGAGTTTGCAATTGTACGCGGTAACAGCCGCCGCACGTCGACCGAGCGGGTAGCGTCGGTCCGGCAATCTGCCCGCTCGGGGCGGCACGTTTGGTCGCCGGCGATGTCGGTCGCTGTGGAGATCGAGCGGGCGCCCCAAGGCGCCGAGCCTTTCCCTTTCGTGTTCCGGCGGACGGCGGCGCAACGGACTGCCGCGATCATGGTTATTGGTGTGCGCCCACAGATCGAAAGCCCTCAAATCATACCACGCGAACGCGGTAATTCCCGTCGCGCGCGTTGCTCGCAATGCGCTACAAACGGAGCTGCGCCCGTGATATTCGGCTCGCGCCGTCGATCACGACAGGCGCGAGCCCGAGGTTGTTTTTTTGCGACGCTATTTGTCGGTCGGTGACGTGCGTGAGGCGCCCCCCGCGGGCTTGTCGCCCGGCTTACGCGCCGCAGGGCGCTTAACCGCGGGCTTTTCGGCGCCCGGCGAGGAGGCCGCGGGCTTGGCCGCCGAGCTGGCCCTTCCGGCGTCGCCGCCCTTCGTCGCCGGCGGGTCGCTCGCTCCGTTGGTCGCGCCCGCGCCCGGCTGCGCCATGGCGAAGGAGGCAAGCTGATTGAACTGCGACTGAAGCAGGTTCCACCAGGCCGAGGGATCGAATGCGGGCGCACCGGGCGCGGCGCCTTGCTGCTCGTTGGCGCCCTTCGATTCTGCGCGCTCGCCCGCAGCCGTTTGATCTCGTGCGGGCCCTTCGGACGGCTTCGCGCCCCACATGGATGCGGGCGCCTCCCGCGGCTTGGCCGCGCCCTGCACCGGCTCCGTCATCGACGCCTGTGCATACGCTCCAAATGCACGTAGCGTGGAGAGCGTCGCGCGCTGAACCTCGAGCGCCTGCGTC
This sequence comes from uncultured Burkholderia sp., assembly GCA_964414365.1. Lineage (GTDB taxonomy): Bacteria > Pseudomonadota > Gammaproteobacteria > Burkholderiales > Burkholderiaceae > Trinickia. The sequence continues at coordinate 1,438 of CAYPWK010000195.1, read as the reverse complement.
GCCGACTGCAGCATATTGAGATTGAGCTTCAGCCATTGCTCGACCGCGCGCATATCGGTGATGCGCTTATCGAGCTCCTCGACGCTCAGAAGCGGAGTCATCATGTCGGACATCGCCGAGAGCGGCGAGCTGAGCCCTTGCGCCGCGCCGGGCTGCATGCCCTGAAAGGCCGCGCCGAACGGCGTGAGCCGCATCATGTCCCACATCTTGTCCATCATTTCGGCGGGCGGAAAGCCCGGGAAGCCTGGAAACGTCTTGTTGTCGCCGGTGGTATCTGTCATAGGTCTAGCCTCCGTTGCAGCGTTGGTCGGTCATCGCTCCCAGCCTTCCTTGCAGCGTTCGTCATTCTTCCGGTAAAGCAGTCCAGGCCGGCAGCGGTGCGCAAGTATTCGGCGAAACCCGGCGCGAGCGGCGCTCAGCCGGCTTGCGCGGCCGGCACTGCAGCCGCGACGGGCTCGTCGAGCGGCGCCACAGATTGCTCGATCGCACCGAAGATCGACCTTCCGGCCTCGTCGAACATTTCGATCTTCACGATATCACCGAACTTCATGAACTCCGTCTTCGGCGCACCATCGGCGATCGTCTCCAGGCACCGCTTCTCGGCGATGCAGCAATATCCGCGCGCGGCGTCCTTGTTCGAGACGGTTCCCGAGCCGACGATCGACCCGGCCCGAACATTGCGCGTCTTCGCCGCATGCGCGATCAGTTGGCCGAAGTGGAACACCATGTCGACGCCCGCGTCGGGCTGACCGACCTTGCGGCCGTTCCAGTGCACGATCATCGGGCAATGCAGGCGCCCTTCGCGCCAGTGATCGCCGAGCTCGTCGGGCGTCACGGCAACGGGCGAGAAGGCGGTCGCGGGCTTGCTCTGAAAGAAACCGAAGCCCTTCGCGAGCTCGGCGGGAATCAGATTGCGCAGCGAGACGTCGTTCGCGAGCATCACGAGCCGCACGGCGCGCAGCGCCGCTTCAGGGGAGACGCCCATCGGCACGTCGCCCGTCACGACGGCGATTTCAGCTTCGAAGTCGATGCCGAAAGCCTCGGATGCACAGACGATGTCGTCGCAAGGCCCCAGGAAATCGTCGCTGCCGCCTTGGTAGATGAGCGGATCGCTCCAGAACTCGGGCGGCATCTCGGCACCGCGCGCGCGCCGCACGAGCTCGACATGATTGACGTACGCGGAGCCGTCTGCCCATTGGAACGCACGCGGCAGCGGCGCCATGGCGTCCTTCGGCTCGAACGCGAATGCATGCCGGGCCCGGCCCTGGTTCAGCGCATCGTAGAGCTCGGCGAGCTGCGGACCATAAAAAGGCCAATCGTCGAGCGCGCGCTGCAGTGTCGGCGCGATGGCGTTCGCGATGACGGCCGTGCGCAGATCGCGGGACACGACGACGAGTTGGCCGTCGCGCGAGCCGTCCTTGATCGTGGCAAGTTTCAT
>CAYPWK010000194.1:0-10418 GCA_964414365.1 uncultured Burkholderia sp. | reverse complement strand
TGTGAGCAAGGGCGACGAGATCGGCTTTTTTCAGTACGGCGGCTCGACGTACTGCCTCGTCTTCGAGCCTGACACCGTAGACGATTTCGTACCCAAGCCCCCGTTCGACGACACCGTTCCGCCGCTGAAAATCAATACGGAGCTGGCGAGCGCGCGTTAAGTGCCAACGTGCCGGACGCCGGCCTCACGAGCCGCCGATGCGGCCATGCTTCGGCGGTGCGCTGGCTCTCGCTCGGTCGGAACCACGGGTGCGGTCGGCGCGGACCGCAGCCGTCACTTCGGCGCCGAGCAGAAATACGACGGAAGAGAAATACAGCCACATCATCAGTACCGCGAGAGATCCGGCCGCGCCGTAAGTCGTCGCCGTGCCCGCGTGCGTGAGGTAAAGCGCAAACAGATGCCGGCCGACCGTGAAAAGCACCGCGGCCACAAACGCGCCGACCACGGCATGCCGATAGCGTATCGGAGTATCGGGCAGCCATTTGATCAGTGCGGCGAACGCCACTGTGAGAATCGCGAGCGTGACACCGGACTGGAGAATCGCCGCCACGATGACAACGGGACTGGCGCCGAAGATGGCTCGCGCGGCAATCTGAATTGCCGTATCGAGCGCGAGCGACACGACGAGCAGAAAGCCGAGGCCGAGCACGAGCGCGAACGACATAAACCGCGCGCGCAGTAGCAGCGCGTAGCCTTTGATGCCCTGCGGCGATTCTGCGTGGAAGACGGCGTCGAGGGCCGTGTTGAGCGAGGTAAATGTGGCCGACGCCCCAACGATCAGCAAGACAATGGATAACAGCGCCGCGAGCCCTCCGCCGCCCGCATGATGCGCGTGCGCGACGATGTCTTGCATAGCCCGCGCCGCCTCGCTGCCGACTACGTTCTTCACCTGCGCGAACAGCTGTCCGCGCGCAGCATCCTCGCCGAAGAACCAACCGGCCACGGCGAGCACCATGAGCAGTGTCGGCGCCAATGAAAACGCGGAGTAGAAGGCGATGCCCGCGCCCATCATCGTGCATCGGTCCGACGAAAAGCGCTTCGCCGCGTCCATTCCGAGGCGAACGGGTCTGGCGTTCAGTGCACGTGCCGCGAACGCTTGCTGGCCGACTCCCGACATCGTGGATCTCCGTCCGAATACCCCATGCGCATCTTTGATCGAACGCGAGCAATCGCTATGCCGCGTCAATCGCGCCGCGGCCGATAGGCGGCGCTGTACCGCGGCTGCGGCGGCAGGGCTCTACGGCATGGGGGTTGCTTGCACTCAGGTCATTGAAAGCACATTGGCGGCATACATAATATGGAGACCATGCTTCTGTCCTCCCTACGTCCGACGCAGATGACGGTCGGCTTCGCCTATGTCGAGGTGAAATCGATCATCACGCGAAGGCGTAACGGACGCGCGCTTCAGTCGTTCCTGCAGGATCACGCCATTCGCGTCGTGCGCGGGCCTGAGGGGGCCTACATCGTCGATCACCACCACTGGGCGTTCGCGTGGCAGAGACTCGGCATCGTCGAGGTGCCCGTACGCGTTCAGGGAGATTATCGCGACGTCGGCGAGGACGACTTCTGGGCATTGATGCGCAAACACGGATGGCTACATCTGTTCGATGAGCACGGGCGGGAATGCGGGCTCGACGCACTGCCGAGTTCGCTCGCCGACATGCAGGACGACCCATACCACAGCCTCGCTGCTTTGGCGCGTCGTGCAGGCGCATACCGCAAGCCGAAGCGGGCCTACATTTCGTTCGTGTGGGCGAATTACATGCGCGATCGCGTCAAAATCGATTCAGATAGTCCGGGCGCGTTCAGCCTCGCGCTGCTGGAGGCGATGCGCGTGGCCCGGGAGAAGGACGCCGCCGACTTGCCCGGATACATCGGGTCGAAATGACGACTGCAACTAGCCCCATCGCTTCCCTGTCCGGGCATGCTGCGGCGATTGCGCCGCAGGTAGCTCCGATGGGTCGAGAAAGAAATTTCGGTTGTCGGCCATGCGCTTGATCATGAAGTCGATAAAAGACTTCACGCGCAGCGGCTGCTTGTCGATCTCAGCGCCGATCCTGAACTACCAATGTGCGGAGCTTGCCGGTGTTGGATCGCCGATCGCCGATCGCCGGTGCAGCGATGCCGAGCCGCCAATGCCATTCGTCGCATAGCCGGCAAATGAATCACAAACAGCCCGGGACCCACGAAGCTGGCCACCTTCGGAGATTGGCCCGGCCGATCCGCGGTTCGCCCAAGCGCCCCGGTGAAACATCGGGGTCATCCCGGCGATCTGACGTTATATGATGGAACGCAACTGTCGCGCGCGGACTACTTGGTTGATGAAACCGCCTCTTCCCTTACTGTTCTGCGCGAACAGGCCTAGGCCGGTGCCAGTGCTGATGAGCGATGGCACCGGATTTGTGGAGCCAGGATATGGCGCAACGAGGCCCTCTACAGCGGTCGAGCCGATCTCTCCTGCTGAACTATGCGGTTGCCGCCGTATCGGTCGCCGCGGCTCTAGGGCTGGGGCTACTGCTCGAAGCCAACTTGCAAACCAGACCCTATGCGTCGTTGTTCCTTTGCGCGGTCATGTTCAGCGCCTGGTTTGGCGGCCTTGGGCCCGGTTTGCTATCGACGGTCTGTTCACTGCTGGCTTTCGTCTACTTTTTCGTGCGGCCGGGGTATTCGTTCAACATCGATCCTGCCGAGCTGCCGCGTATTGCCCTTCTGGCGACCGCGGCGGTTTTTGTTGTGTGGCTGAACGTCGCGCGGAGAAGCGCGCTAGTGGCGTTGCGGCGCAATCAGGTCTATTTGGCCGAGGCTCAGACACTGAGTCGCACGGGAAGCTTCGGATGGAATACGTCGAACGGCGACATGACGTGGTCCGACGAGGCGTACAACATTTTTGCGGCGGGCCGTTCAGTCAGGCCGACTATCGATCTGGTGCTCGAACGGGTCCACCCCGAAGATCGCGAGCGCGTGCAGCGTGAAATCGACGCGGCCTTGCGCGGCGGGCGGGCGTTGGACTACGAACATCGTATTGTGATGCCGGATGGTTCGATCAAACACCTGCGGATCTGCGCGCATCGCGTGCGACAAGAATCGAGTGAGGCTGAAATCGTCGGCGCAATGATGGATGTAACAGCAATGAGGGAGGCTCAACACGCCTTGCAGACCGCCCAATCGGAACTTGCTCGCGTTGCTCGCGTGACAGCACTCGGAGAACTGAGCGCCTCGATCGCGCATGAAGTCAATCAACCGCTGGCGGCAATCGCGACACACGCCTCGGCCGGTTTGCGATGGCTGACCCGCGAGGTCCCGAATCTGGACGAGGCGCGTGCCGCCGTTAGTCACATCGTCCGGGACGCCAAGCGGGCTAGCGATGTCATCCGCCGAGTCCGGGATCTCGCGAAGCGCGCCGATCCTGAATTGACCCGCCTGGATATCAATGAGGTCGTCGAGGAATCGATCGCGCTTGCCGCGCCGCAGGCAGCCGGTCATCAAGTGACGATCCAACTCGATCTCGCTCCAGCACTCCCGCCGGTGATGGGCGATCGCATTCAGATCGAGCAGGTCATCATCAACCTTGTGACAAATGGCATTCAAGCCATGTCGCCTGTCATCGACCGCAAGCGACTACTGGCGATCCGCACGGAACTGCATGAATCGGACGGCGTTGTTGTGAGCGTCGAGGATTCGGGTGTCGGCGTCGAGCCCGGCGCGATGGATCGGCTCTTTAGTGCGTTCTACACGACGAAGGCGGAAGGGATGGGCATGGGGCTCGCGATTTGTTCCTCCATCATCGCGGCGCATCGAGGTCGGATCTGGGCATGCCCGAACGCCGGAGCCGGCATGACGTTTCAGGTCGCCTTGCCTGCGTATCAAGACGAGGGGGCGGGCCAAGATTCCTCGATGCGTTAGCGAGCCATCGCAACAACGTTTGCCGCCTTGCTAGCGGCGATCGCCGTTGGCGTGGTTCCGAGCATACGCCGGCAGGTACGACTCAGGTGGGCAGCATCGGCGAATCCTGCCCGCAGCGCCGCCTCGGTCGCACTGGCACCGCACATCAGTTCGCCACAGGCTAGTTGCAGCCGCAACCAGAGCAAGTAGGGGCGCAGCGCAATGCCCATCGAGGCGGTAAAGGCGTGCATCAGCCGCGATGGCGACAAGCCGGCCACGACAGCCAACGCACTCAGCGATAGCGCGTCGGGCTCCTGCAGGTGGTCGCGGACGTAGCGAAGGACGCGCCCCACGCCAGGGTGCAGGGTGGGCTGGGGACGACCGCCAAGCAGGTCCGCCTCGAGCCACCTCCTGATTTCCGCTTCGCCCGGCGAACCGGACGCGCACACCACCTCGCGCCAACGTGCCGCCTCGTCTGCCGGGATGAGGGCGATATCAGCAGCAATGCGTTCTGCCAGGGCTGCGCCAAGTTGGCTTTCCGGCTCGACGAAGCCGATCAGCACCGTGGCACCGCGAGCATCCACTTCATGCAGCGCGTTTGCGCGCACGAGCGCGGCGTCGCAGCAGCGCCAAGGTTCACCTTCACCGCGGCGAATGCGAAGGCTGCCAGTCAGCGCGAGGAGGAGCTGGATGCTGTGGTGGCGATGTTCGCTGGAAGCGTCCCCCTCTCCCCACACAATCATCGCCGTGGGCCACAGTAATGCGCCGGAACTAGGTGCAATGAGCATGATTGAATTGTTGGCAGCCAGAACGTTCAAGACAGGACGCGCCCCCTCGCTTAGGCTGTCCCGAGTTGCTTCCTATCTCGTATTCAAAAGGATATAGGCAAATGCCCCTCGGAGAGCTTATCAAACGACAGTGGCTGGATTACCCGCGGACCCACCGTTTACGCCGCACGTTGCTAGTACACCTTGCGGCTGTACCGGCGTTCATTGTCGCAAACGTGGCGCTGGTCGTCGCCCTGCTGCTTGGCATGTGGATAGCCGCGACGCTTTCACTGGCCGTCATGGCAGCGTCGCTTGCGTGGCAGGGCCGGTGCCATCGTGGAGAGCCCGGGCGACCTGAGCCGTTCTCCGGACCTGGGGAGGCCGTCGCCCGCATCCTCATCGAGCAATGGGTGACCTTTCCTCGATTCGCACTCTCAGGGGGCTGGACGCGTGCTTTGCGCGAAGCGTCGTGACAAACACCATCCGACGTTTCGCGTGTTTGCGCGGTACCATTCGCTGGCCTACGCCATAGCCAGCCCGGAACAATGCTTGCTCGTCATAGAGCCAGAGACTTCGCTCGAAGGACGAAAGGACTTCAGGGCGAGACGTCAGCCGCGGCGGCGTGCTACCGCCTCGTTTAGCGCGGTTGCAGTGAAGGAGACGTATGATGAGAAGACCGAAGAGAACCCGGTCGATAGTTTCCGCTCTGGCGCTTCTGCTCGCGGGTTGTGCCGCCGGCGGCATGCCGTACACCGGGCGGCACCTTAGCCCGACAGAGTGCCGCGACCTTGCGGCGCTCAGGACCAACGCGCCCCCGACGCTGGCGGAACACCAAAGCGAAGTCACTGCCCTGAGAAAAGCGGGCTACGACCCATCACTATTGTGGGACGACCCGTACTACCCAGATGATCTACAAGCGGCGCAGCGCCTGGTGGACTATTGGTTCCACACGGAGTGCCAGCAGCCTCGAACCGGTTGAGCACTAACCTGCCTGCGCGTCTTGTTCGTCGTGACTCGCGTCCGTGTGGTCGCGGCCCAGGCCGCGAGCAGGCTGCGCTGGTTGCGGCGCGTGCTCCACGCCATCGTTGTTCACGTCCGGACGCAGTGAGCAAATCAGCAGCAAAGCGGCGAGGCCGCCTGCGGCTATCGCGTAAAGCCCCGCCGCAGACGAGTGAAACGACGTTTCTACTGTGTTCTTGAGGTTCGGTGCGAAGAAGCCGCCGAGATTGCCGATCGCATTGATCACCGCGAACCCGCCGGCGGCTGCGGCACCGCCCAAATAGCCTGCAGGGAAAGTCCAGAAGATCGGTTGCACGGTCATGATTCCCATCGTCACGAAGCAAAGCGCCGCAATTGCCCCAACCGGCGGCATATGCGCGGACGCGATGAGCCCCGCCGCGATCGAACACGCCGAGAGCGCCGCGAAAAACCGCCGGTAACCGATACGCACCGCGAGACCGGGATAATATGCGCCGGCCACGATGGCGCATGCCCACGGAATAGCCGAGACTAGGCCGACCCGCAAACCGATCTTGACGTGCAGCAGCGCACTGACCTGCGCCGGCAAATAGAACGCGACACCGTAGCCGGCAATCTGAATGCAGAAATAGAGCAACGCGAAATGGAGCAGACGCGTGTCCGACACTGCGGCCATGAAGCTGGTCTTGCCGTACAGGATCTTCTGCTGCTCTTCGGCGGCGATTACGCGGCTCAACGCCTGCGCCTCTTCACGCGGTAACCACCGCGCATCGGCAGGACGGTCGCATAGATAAAAGAATGCCCATATGCCGACGATCGCTGCAAGCGCGCCTTCGACTAGAAACATGAGTTGCCACCCGTGCAACCCGAACATTCCGTCTAGCTCGAGCAGATAGCCCGACAGCGGGCCGCCCAGCATCAGCGCAAGCGGCGAACCGAAATAAAAGATGCCCAGGATTTTGCCGCGGGTGCGGGCTGGAAACCAGTAGGTGAGATAGAGCACCGCGCCCGGAAACAGACCCGCCTCGGCTGCGCCGAGAAAAAAGCGGATCGTCGAAAACATCGAGTCGCTGCGTGCATACGCCATCAAGGCGGAAATCAGGCCCCAGGTAACCATGATACGGGACAGCCATTTTCGGGCGCCGATCCGGTGCAGCATCAGATTGCTCGGGACTTCGAAGAGCGCATACGCAATGAAGAAGATGCCGGCGCCGAATGCGAACGCCGCGTCGCTCACGCCGGTCGACGCTTGGTAAGCCTGCTTCGCGAAACCGATATTCGCCCGATCGAGGTACGCGAGCATGTACATCAGGATCAGAAAAGGGACGATACGCCGCTTCGCCCGGCGTACCGCTTGCTCGAGCAAAACCTCCTCCGTCACCGCGTCGATATGCGGGTTCGTCTGCATGCTGTCTCCTTGTGTCTGTTATGAAACGGCCCCCGAAGGGCGGGCGTCTCAGGACGCTTGAGGCGGCCCAGCATACCTAGGGGCTGCGTGACCGGTCTTGCGCCGGTCTCTGTCGTTGCCTCCAAACGGCGAGCGCTACACGACCTTGCCGGGATTGAGCAGGTGGTGTGGATCCAGTGCGTCCTTCAGGCGGCGCATGAGCACAAGCTCGGCTTCGCTGCGCGTAAAAGGCAGCCACGGCTTCTTCGTGAGACCGATGCCATGCTCCGCCGATATCGTTCCGCCGAAGCGCTGCACCAGCGTGTAAACGGTCTCCGCGATCGCTTCCTTCGGCTGGGGTGAAGAGCCCGGCACGCACGCGACGATATGCAAGTTGCCGTCGCCGATATGTCCGTAAAAGAGCGCGACGACGCCCGGCAGATGTCTTCGCAAAGCATCGCGGCACGCGCTCACATAGTCGTCCATCCGAGCGACCGGCATCCCGATGTCGAACGATTCGTGCGGCCCTAGAACCTGCGGGAACTCCGCGCACGCATCGCGCACGCCCCAGAACGCGTGGACATCGGCGATCGATTGCGCGACTGCCGCATTCGCGATCACGCCGCTTTCCATTTGCGTTTCGAGCCAGTGCTCGAAGCGCGGGGCATCGAGCGCCTCGTCCGTCCCCTGCGCTTCGATGAGCGCGTAGCAGGCGTGTTCGCTGCCGAGCGGGTCGCGCACGCCAGGTACGCGTTGCGTCACCGTATGCCAGTAATCTGGCCACATGACTTCGAATGCGGACAGCAACGGGCCAAGCCCGCGCCTTGCCGCGGCCAGCAAAGCGACGAGTTGCGCGTAGCTGTCGAGCGCGCAAAGGGCCGCCATCGTGCAGCCGGGCTTCGGGGACAGGCGTAGCACAACGCGCGTGATGACGCCGAGGGTGCCTTCGCTTCCGATGAACAGATGCTTGAGGTCGTAGCCTGCGTTGTTCTTCAGCATCTTGTTCAGGTTCGTGACGACAGTGCCGTCCGCTAGCACGGCCTCGAGCCCGAGCACCATCTCGCGCGCCATGCCGTAGCGGATCACGCGATTGCCGCCGGCGTTCGTCGACAGGTTGCCGCCGATTGCACACGACCCGCGTGAACCGAGATCGAGCGGAATGAAGAAGCCGGCATCGTCCGCGGCCTGCTGCACGAGTTGCAGGGGGGTGCCCGCCTTCACCGTGACCGTCGCCGATGCGACATCGACCTCCTCGATACCGGTCATCCGCTCGAGCGACAACGCGACGGCACCTTCGATCGGCCGCGCACCGCCGCAGAGTCCTGTCAGCCCGCCCTGCGGAACCACCGGTACCCGATGGTGCGCGCAAAGACGCATCGCCTTCGCAACGCCTTCGGTATCGACGGGCCGCACGACGGCGAGCGGCCGCAGCGAGCCGAGTGTGCTCCAATCGTTTTCGTTCCGAGCGGGAATAGCAGCACCGCTCAGCACGGCGGCGGCACCCAGCGCGTCGCGCAATGCCGCGAGCAGCCCCTCGTACTGCGCGACCGGGAGATCCTCTACTTGGTGATTCACGTCCGCGTTCCCGTCAGTGATTTATCAACAGTTCGCGCGGCAGCCGGCTTAGCGCATCCGGACCTGCCTCGACGAGCGGCCTGCGCACCCGGCGCCAACTATCGTCGCGCTGGCGGACAGCGATCAGGGCCTTGAGCCACGGCGTGAACGGCTGACCGCTCGCCGCGTTCAGCAGCGTGTCGATGACGTCGCGGCTTTGCTCACCTTCGTTCATGTAGTTGGCGACGATCGCTTCAGGCACCACATTGGCGAGACCGCAGATCGTTCCGGCGCCGCCGGCGGCGCGTGCGCGAGCAATCGTGTTCTCAGCACCGACGTACACCTTCAGACCAGGATGGCGCTCGATCAGACCGAGCGAATGTGCGAGGTCGCCGCTACTGTCCTTGATGCCGTCAATGATCGAGCCGTATCGGCGCCGCAGCGTCGTAATCGCGACGTCGTCGAATGCGATGCCTGACACCTGCGGGATGTGATAGAGCAGCACGCGCAAGCGCGAATCGTCGACTGCATCGATGACCGCGCCGACCGCGTCCGCCACGCCTGTGCCGCTCACGTCCTTAAAAAAGAACGGTGGCAATAGCAACACGCGAACGCAGCCCCGCTCGAGCGCATGCCGCGTGAGTTCGATCGCGTCTCCGAGCGCGGCCGCCCCCGTGGCGATGATCAACTGCTCGCACTCGAGGCCCTCATTGAGCAAGCCGTCCAGCGTCGCGCGCCGCTCTTCCACTGTGAACGACGGTCCTTCGCCCGTCGTGCCGAACAGCGTAACGCCTTGCAGTCCGCGCCGGATCAAATCGAGCGAGTGCCGTGAAAGCAAGGGCAGATCGACTCGATTGGCTGCATCGAGCGGCGTAGCGACTGCCGCGAAGACACCTTCTCCACTGCTGCGTGCGAAAGTCACGGCTATCGTTCTCCTGTCACGTGTCAGTTCAGCGGGCGTCAACTACCGCCGTCGTGCCATCTTGGTCTCGCCTTGATGGGCCGCCCCTCGGCAGACCCGCAAGCCCAGCCGCCCACCAGCCAACTTCTAGCTGACATGTTAGTGATAAATCGGCTTTGCGTCAAAACGAATCGACGCGAGGTTACGACCGGGTTCGCGGGATGGCTTCACCGAGCCGCCCGCTGGGAGGACAGGACTACACCCCGAGATCGCCCATCGAGCGCCGGCGTGCGTTGTCGATATGGGTTTCCAGCAAGGCCACGGCGGTATCTGGGTCGCGTGCCTTAAGCGCTGCGATCAATTCGAGATGCTCGCGCATCGTGGGCAGCACGACCTCGGGGGTAAGCACCACATGCTCGAGACGAATCAAACGGATGCGCAGGCTGTTGACGCGATAAATGCTCGAGATGATTTCATTGCCCATCGCGTCGATCATCGTGTCGTGCAGGCCCCAATCGACCGTCTGGGCATCGGAAATGAGGCGCTCGTCGATTTTCTTCGACGAGGCGCGCTTGACGATGTCCTTGTGCATCCGTTCCAGGCGGTCCAATTCGGCATCGGACGCAGTGCGCACGAAATTAACAACTGCTTCGCGCTCGAGCGCCAAACGCAGTTGAAATGCGTTGCGGATCAGCCGCAGATCGACATGACAGATCTGCAAGCCGCGGTTCGGCACCGTGCGCAAGAGCCCCTCGGCTTCAAGGCGTGGCACCATCTCGCGGACCGCGCCGAGCGGCATACCGGTCAGCGACATCAGCTGGCGCTGAGTCACGAACTGTCCGGGCCGGATGTTCGCGTTGAGGATCTGCTGGGTGAATTGTTCGTAGGCGACGAGCCGGAGCGATTTGCCCTCCAGCTCGTCCGGCTCTACCTTGGCCGTAGGGATTGA
>CAYPWK010000193.1:0-10501 GCA_964414365.1 uncultured Burkholderia sp. | reverse complement strand
GCGGCGCTTCCTTTCGGGTCGAGGTAGTCCGTGAGCCGGTTGAAGACCGACTGCCAGCCGCCCATATGCGAATCGCGCATGTTCGCGTCGGGGAAGCCGGTGTGGCGCATGTGCAAACGCGTGCCGTCTTTTTCCTCGGTCAATGTCACCTCGATGAGCGTCTTCAGTTCGGGCGGCATCGAACCGTTTTCCCAGTACCAGGTGTAGGCGAGAAAGCCTGGACGCTCGATCTTCTGATACTGGCCGGCCGCGACATGCCGCGCGCCATCGCGGCCCGTTATGACAATACGATAAGCGCCGCCAACCCGAGCGTCGGCACTCGCTTCCAGCACGGTCATACCGCGCGGGCAATGCCACGCCGACAGCGCGGCCTGGCTCGTGAACGCATCGAAGACCTTCGCGCGCGGTGCGCGAATGAAGCGCTCCATCACCAGTTCAAAGACGGCAACTTCGCTCATGATTTCGTCCCCTCATCCTTGGTGGTGGGCTCGCTCGTCTGGGAGCCCGCCGCGTGAGTCCGCTCGACATACTCGACGAGCCGGTCGAGATTGCCTTCCCAGTGGCGCCGATACGTGTCGAGCCAATCGTGCGCATTGCGCAGCGCATCGGCCCGCAAATGGCAGATCCGCCAACGCGCGCTGACTTGGCGCTCGATGAGCCCGGCCGACTCCAACACGCGAAGGTGCTTGGAGATAGCCGGTGCCGACATCTCGAACGGACGCGCAAGCTCACTGACCGGCGCTTCGCCTCGAGCCAGCCGAGCCAGGATGGCACGGCGGGTCGGGTCCGCCAGAGCGGAGAAAACAGCGGACAGCGGATCGGTTTCGGAAGACATAGCTTCATTTAACCTATTGGTTAAATGAAAGTCAAGCGAAGTATCCGTGCGGCTCGACAACGATCGCCAGCGAACTTCAAGTAATTTCTGAGGTTTTGTTGCGAACTGCCCATCTGTGCGGCTACCATCGGGCCCATCGAATATTCGTCAGTCAAGCTCTACAGGGAAACGAACGCTGGTTCGCTTTCTATTCCTCCATGCGCCGACTTTGGTTCCTCATGCTTGTCATTCTGTCGCTCGCCGCGTGCTCGAGCGCGCCGCCGCGATACGGCCGTTCGGGCGGAAGCGAGGGGGCAAGCGGCGACGCTCTGCGCACACGGCCGCCCGGACTGCCGAATTTCGTCGATCACAGCATCGGACGGGAGGAAATCTCGATCGAGGCGATGGGCCTTGTCGGCGTGCCGTATCGCTGGGCCGGCAATACGCCCGAGAGCGGGTTCGATTGCAGCGGACTCGTGCAGTACGTCCTCGCGCGCGCCGCAGACGTGAAGCTGCCGCGCACGACAGCAGACATCAGCCGGCGTGGACAATCGATCGATGCCGATGAGATCGCGCCGGGCGACCTCGTGTTTTTCAATACGACCGGCAGGCCGCATTCGCATGTGGGGATTTATGTCGGCAAGCTGCGTTTCGTGAACGCGCCATCGACAGGTGGCACGGTGCGACTCGACTATCTGACTAACCCGTATTGGGCGAAGCGTTTCGACGCAATCCGGCGCGTTGCGCCGCCGGTCGAGCGGCCGTCGCCGTTCGATGCGCCAACGTATCTGGCGTCGCCGCGTCAGACGCCTGTTCAGCCGGCCGTAGAAGGCGCGCCAATGCAGCCGAATGCCGGCCGAGACGCCATGGCAACCGTCGCGCCGGTGAACCCACCGGCCGATACGAGTGCGAGCAGCGGCGCAGGCGCAGGAGCCGCGCGCAGCTCGCGCGATGCCATCGATGCCGCTGCCGACGCCTTCGAACCTCCTCCGCCCGCCGCATCGCTGGCCGAGCGCCAAGCACAGCAGGCTAGCGCAAACGCCGTAGTGCCGCAGACGACGCCACCGGTCCAGGTCATGCGAGCATCGGGGATACCGAGTGTGCAGCCTGCTCCGACATCGACGCACGATGACCCGATCGCGCGGTTCGCTAACGGTGCAGACTAAGGTTTGCCGAAGTGGGCAACGTGTGACGCGCCCCGTGGTTTGCGCATTATCTTGCACATAACTACGTTGGCACTATGATTTTGCGCATGAAAGCGCGCAAAACTGCCCCGGACAATCCGATCACGAACATCGCGACGCGGCGCGAGCGTAAGCTGGGCCAACGGCCCAAGCTTCGCTGAGTCACCGCCTGTTCCCCTCAAAGAAACCGATGCCCGCACCACCAGGCTGCCGCCGCAATCAGTGCCGAGGCCGGAAGCGTCAAAATCCAGGCCCAGACGATGTTGCCGGCCACGCCCCAGCGAACGGCTGAAAGCTTGGTCGTCGCGCCCACGCCGACGATCGCTCCCGTGATCGTGTGGGTTGTCGAAACAGGCACGCCGAGCGCCGACGCGAGAAACAGCGTAAGCGCCCCACCCGCCTCAGCACAAAAACCGCCGACAGGCTTAAGCTTCGTGATCTTCTGGCCCATCGTCCGCACGATCCGCCATCCGCCGAAAAGCGTACCCAGCCCCATCGACAAATAGCAAACGCCGACCACCCAGATCGGCGGCTGGCTGGCTGTGGCCGATGCGTAACCCGTCGCAATCAGCAGCATCCAGATGATGCCGATCGTCTTTTGCGCGTCGTTGCCGCCATGGCCGAGGCTATAGAGGCCCGCGGACAGAAACTGAAGCCGCCTGAAGCGCCTGTCCACCTTGCTCGGCGGCGTCCTGAAGTAAACCCACGACACCGTGAGCATGAAGAACGATCCAAGCACGAAACCGAGCAACGGCGAAACGATGATGAAGATCACCGTTTTCAGCAACCCGCCGAAGTTGAGCGCCCACCAGCCCGACTTCGCGAGCGCTGCGCCGACGAGCCCGCCGATCAGCGCGTGCGACGAACTCGAAGGAATGCCGAAGCGCCAGGTGAAGACGTTCCAGGCGATCGCCCCGACAAGCGCGCCGAATATGACGTAGTGATCGACGATAACGGGATCGATCGTCCCTTTGCCGATTGTCTGTGCGACTTTCAGGTGGAATATGAAATAAGCGGCGACGTTGCAGGCGGCCGCGAATGCGACGGCCTGCTGAGGCTTCAGCACGCCCGTCGAAACGACGGTGGCGATCGAGTTCGCCGCGTCGTGAAAGCCGTTCATGAAGTCGAAGACGAGTGCGACGACGATGAGCGTCGCGAGCACCCAGACGGTGATCTCAATCGAATGCATCAGTCGAAGTCCGCTCGTTCAGGCGTTTTCCAGCACGATGCCTTCGATGATGTTCGCGACATCCTCGCACTTGTCGGTGACCGCTTCCAGCAGCTCGTAGACGGCCTTCAGCTTGATGAGCGTCTTGACGTCGTCCTCTTCCCGGAAGAGCTTCGACAACGCCGCGCGCAGCACGCGATCCGCGTCCGACTCGAGCCGATCGATCTCTTCGCAAGCCACGAGAATCTCGCGCGCCTGGCTCAAATCCGACAGCATGTTGACAGCCTTCTGCACATGCTTGGCCGTGCCCGTGCAGATGTGCGCGAGTTGCTTGGCTTCCGACGTCACCGATTGAACGTCGTAAAGCGAAATCGCCGTGGCGACGTCCTCCATCAGATCGAGGATGTCGTCCATCGTCGTGATGAGCTTGTGGATCTCGTCGCGATCGAGCGGCGTGATGAAGGTCTTATGCAGCAGGTCGATCGTTTCGTGCGTGAGCTTGTCCGCCGCTTTTTCATTGGCCTGCACGCGCTGTTTATGCACCTCGGCATCGCCGAGATTGTCGATGAGCAGCTCGAGCTCCTCGCTTGCGGAGACGATGCACTTCACATGCGCGTCAAAGATTTCGAAGAACTTGCCCTCTGTGGGCATGAAGCGACCGAACATATAGGCAATGACAACTGCAATAGATTCAAGCGGTTAATGAGCATGTCAGCCACTTGCAGACTGCGCTCGACGACAGTTCTTGCGAATTTCGTGCTCTGCCTTGCGCCGCGCCTCTTTGTGACATCTTCGTGACGGCGACAGTTTACCGGAAAGCGCGCTGTCGCCGATCGCGATTCCTTCACATTCCCTGTGCAAGCTCTCGCGCGTAGCGATTGTGCCGCTCGAGCACCGGCTCGATCTCCAGCGTCGTCAGCCGTCCTTGACGGACGACCACGCGCCCGTCGATCACGCTGAACGCGACCTGTGCGGGCGCGCAGAACACCAGCGCGGCAACCGGATCGTGCAGTGCGCCAGCGAATTGCGGCGTCCGCAGATCGAACGCGACGAAGTCTGCTGCCATGCCGGGCGCGAGCGCGCCGATGTCGTCGCGGTTAAGCACGCGCGCGCCGCCGCGCGTCGCGATCTCGAGCGCGTCCCGCGCCGATAGCGCCGCCGGCCCGTACCCGACCCGCTGCAGCAAGAGCGCCTGGCGGGCCTCGCCGAGCATCTGCGCCCCATCGTTCGACGCCGAGCCGTCGACACCGAGTCCGACCGGCACGCCGGCGTCGCGCATGCGCCGCACCGGCGCAATGCCCGACGCGAGCCGCATGTTCGAGCACGGGCAATGCGCGACGCCCGTACCGGTACGCGCGAAGAGCGCAATCCCCGCGTCGTCGAGCTGAACGCAGTGCGCATGCCAGACGTCATGCCCGACCCAGCCAAGATCCTCGGCGTATTCGGCCGGCGTCATGCCGAACTTCTCGTGGCTGTACGCGACGTCGTTGACGTTCTCGGCTAAGTGCGTATGCAGCGACACACCGTAACTGCGCGCCAGTGCAGCCGATTCGCGCATCAGCGCGCGGCTTACCGAAAACGGCGAGCATGGCGCGACCGCGACGCGCAGCATCGCGTAGCGCCCGTGGTCGTGATAGGTTTCGATGAGCCGGCGCGTGTCGGCGAGAATCGCATCTTCGCTTTCTACAACCCGGTCCGGCGGCAAGCCGCCGGCGCTACGGCCGACGCTCATGCTGCCGCGGCTCGCATGAAAACGCATGCCGATGCGCTGCGCGGCCGCTATGCTGTCGTCGAGACGGCAGCCGTTCGGGTAGATGTAGAGGTGGTCGCTCGACGTGGTACAGCCGGATAGGATCAGCTCTGCCATGGCGACCAACGTCGACGTTTCGATCATCGGCGGCGTGAGCCGCGCCCACACCGGATAGAGCGAAGACAACCAGCCGAACAATTCGGCGTCCTGAGCGGCCGGCAGCGCGCGCGTCAGGCTTTGAAACATATGGTGATGCGTATTGACGAGCCCCGGGACCACGATGTGGCCGGACAGGTCGAGCACCTCGTCGGCGGCATCCGCTTGCTCGGCCAGCTCGGCCGACGTACCGACGGCGACGATGCGGCCATCCTCGACATACAGGGCGCCGTCAGCAATCTCGCGGCGCTCGTCGTCCATCGTCACTAGCACGTCGGCGTTGCGCACGTATAGTCTGCGGCCCGGCCGGCACGTGATGCCAGGCATCGTCTGTCCTGTCATGCGTTCTCCGCGGCTCACTCTCCGCCGTAGAAGTTTTGCGCCCCCGCGAAGTTATCGAACTTCGTGTATTGACCGTGGAACGTGAGCCGGACAGGACCAATTGGACCGTTTCGCTGCTTGCCGATGATCACTTCGGCCGTGCCCTTGTCGGGACTGTCAGGGTTGTAAACCTCATCGCGATAGATGAAAAGGATCACGTCGGCGTCCTGCTCGATAGCGCCCGACTCACGCAAGTCCGACATGACGGGGCGCTTGTTAGGCCGCTGCTCGAGGCTTCGGTTGAGCTGCGAGAGCGCGATGACAGGCACGTCGAGTTCTTTTGCCAGTCCTTTCAACGAGCGCGAGATTTCGGAAATTTCGGTCGCGCGGTTCTCGCCTGGCGAGGTACCCGACATCAGCTGTAAATAATCGACGATGATGAGCCCGAGCTTGCCGCACTGACGCGCGAGCCGTCGTGCGCGAGAGCGCAGTTCCATCGGATTCAGTCCACCCGTCTCGTCGATGAAAAGCTGCGCCTCGCTCATCTTCTGCACGGCATGGGTGAGCTTCGGCCAGTCCTCATCGGTGAGACGCCCGGTGCGCATCCGATGCTGATCGAGGCGGCCCACCGAGCCGAGCATCCGCATGACGAGTTGCGTCCCCGGCATTTCCATCGAGAAGACGGCGACAGGCAAACCGTACTCGATAGCGACGTATTCGCCGATGTTCATTGAAAAGGATGTCTTGCCCATGGCGGGCCTTCCGGCAACGATGATGAGCTCGCCGCCGTGCATCCCCGATGTCATCCGATCGAGGTCGACGAAGCCAGTCGGCGTTCCGGTCACGTCGCTCGGATTCTCGGTGTGGTAAAGCGTATCGATGCGCTCCACGACTTGCGTCAACAGAGGACCGATTTCGAGGAAGCCCTGCGTGCCACGCGCGCCGTCCTCTGCAATCGAGAAGACTTTCGACTCCGCCTCGTCGAGCAGTTGCCGCACTTCCTTGCCTTGCGGATTGAACGCGTCGGCCGAAATCTCGTCCGCGACCGACACGAGACGCCTGAGAACGGCGCGGTCGCGCACGATTTCCGCGTATCGGCGAATGTTCGCCGCGCTCGGCGTGTTCTGCGCCAGCGCATTCAGGTAGGACAGGCCGCCGACGTCGTCGGCCTTCCCCGAGCTGACCAGCGATTCGTAGACCGTAACGACGTCAGCCGGCCGCGTCGCGGCGATGAGCCGCCCAATGTGCTCATAGATGATGCGATGATCGTAGCGGTAGAAATCGCTTTGCGAGAGGAAATCCGCGATTCGGTCCCATGCGGCGTTGTCGAGCAGCAACCCGCCCAGCACCGACTGCTCGGCTTCGATCGAATGCGGCGGAACCTTGAGCGACTCGAGTTGGGGGTCTTTGGACGGTGCGTTCATGGGAGGGGATTATGGCGAAATGACGGAACCTCCGCCAGAGACCGTAAACGAAAAAAGGCAGCGCAACGGCTGCCCTTTTTTCTATCGCGACGGACCGCGCTTACGCGTGCTCGCCGAGCACCGACACGGTGATGTCGACCACGACGTCCGTATGCAGCGAAACGTGCACCGGATGATCGCCCACGATCTTGAGCGGGCCCTGCGGCATGCGGACTTGCGCCTTTTCGACCGCAAAACCCTGCTTCGTCAGCGTTTCGGCGATATCTGCATTGGTGACCGAACCGAACAGGCGGCCGTCGACACCGGCCTTCTGGGCGATTTGAATCGTGAGCCCGGACATCTTCTCAGCCAGCGCTTGCGCGGCGGCGAGCTTGTCGGCCGCAGCCTTCTCGAGTTCGGCGCGACGCACTTCGAACTCGGCGATCGCTTCCTTCGTAGCACGGCGGGCGAGCTTTTGCGGGATCAGGAAGTTGCGCGCGAAGCCGTCCTTGACCTTGACGATGTCGCCGAGGTTGCCCACGTTGACAACCTTTTCCAAGAGGATGATTTGCATTCGAATTCTCCTTGTAGCGGCGTCCGATCAGGCCTTGTGCAGGTCGGTGTACGGCAGCAGCGCGAGAAAGCGGGCGCGCTTGATCGCCGTATCGAGCTGGCGTTGATAGTGAGCCTTCGTACCCGTCAGACGAGCCGGCGTGATCTTGCCGTTTTCGCCGATGAAGTCCTTCAGCGTTTCGATGTCCTTGTAGTCGATGTACTCGACGCCGGCTGCCGTGAAGCGGCAGAACTTCTTGCGCTTGAAGAGCGGGTTTTGCTGCTGACGGCGCTTGTCGAATTTCTTACCAGTGGGACGGGGCATGTTCAGTCCTTTCCAATGTCCTGCAATTCTGTGATGTGAAACACCAAGGTCCGTGCGTTTCGGCTCTTCTTCGCCAGAAAACCTGTGAAAAGCGTCTCGACGCCCATTTCACAGCTTTCAAGCTTGCCGCTCGCGGCACCCGCGGCCAGCGCGGGCATCGTCAACTCGACCAACCGGGCAATGCCGGCTTCGACGACTTCCGTTCGATGTTGCAACGTGCAGCTTGCGATCGGCACGCCGGCGGGCGTATAGCGCAGCGGCTCGCGCTCGATCACGGTGGCCGTCAGTTGCAGCCTGTTCACGGGGGCGGCTTGAAAAACTCTCTGAGACCTTGGCGGCTCGTAACGTCAATCCGTTGTCAAGCCTGCGCTTCGGACGACTGCGAGGCAGCCGCCTTCTTGGCTTCTTCGCGCTGCACTTCCTTCATCATCGGCGACGGGCCGGTTTCAGCCTTCTTCATCTTGACGATGAGGTGACGCAGCACGGCGTCGTTGAACTTGAACGCGTGCTCGAGTTCTTCGAGCGTTGCCTGGTCGCATTCGATGTTCATGCAGACGTAGTGAGCCTTCGCGAGTTTCTCGATCATGTAGGCCAGCTGGCGACGGCCCCAGTCTTCGATGCGGTGGATCTGGCCGCCGCGCGTGGTAATCGTGGACTTATACCGCTCGATCATCGCGGGCACCTGCTCGCTCTGGTCGGGGTGCACGACGAAAACGATCTCGTAGTGACGCATACGCACTCCTTGTGGATTGAAGCCACCCGGGCGTCGATGGTGAAAACCAACCGGTGTGGCAAGTGAGAAGCCGGAAATTGTAACGCAAATTCCGATCTATGCGCAATCCAATTCGGCCACTCCGCGCTAGGCCGAGACGGGCGCCGCCGGCGCCATCGCGCCCCAATACTCCGGGCGCGCATATATGTTTTTGAGATAGTCGATGAAATACCGCACTTTGGCGGGGACATACCGCTGTTGCGGGTAGACAGCCAGGATGTCGTAATCGGGCAGCGCGAACTCGTCGAGGACCGTCTCCAGCTCGCCTCGCGCGAGCTGCTCAGCGATCTCCCAGGTCGAGCGCCAGCCGAGCCCGAGCCCCTCCGCGGCCCAGCGGTGCAAGAGCTCGCCGTCGTTGCAATCGAGCGTGCCCGTCACACGGACGGTCACGAGCTTGCCGTTGCGGCGGAAATACCAGCCGCGATTCTGCCCGCCTTGCAGATTAAAGGCGAGGCAGTTGTGCTCGAGCAGGTCGTCGAGCGCCTTCGGCCTGCCGTGCTTCGCGAAATACTCGGGCGTGCCGCAAACGACGCGCCGGTTCGCCGCGAGCTTGACGGCGACGAAGCTCGGTTCGACAGTCCCGCCGATGCGGATCGAGAGGTCATAGCCCTCGCGCACGAGGTCGACGACGCGGTCGGTCAGGTTGAACGACATCTTCAAATCCGGCTTGTCGGCCAGGAATGCCGGTGCAAGCGGCGCGACGTGCTTACGGCCGAACGCGGCCGGCGCCGAGACGATCAGATGCCCGCTCACCGAGCGCCGGCCGGCGGCAAGCTCGTCTTCAGCCTGATCCCAGTCGGCAAGCAGGCCTCGGCAGCGCTCGAGGAATGCCGCACCCTCCTCGCTGACGACGAGGCGCCGCGTCGAGCGGTACATGAGCTTGACGCCGAGGCGCTTTTCGAGCGCATCGATGCGGCGGCCCAGTATGACGGGCGAGACGCCCTCCTCGAGCGCCGCGGCGGCAAGACTGCCGGCATCGGCCACACGCACGAACGTCTCTATCTGCTTGAAGCGATCCATCGCCAGTCCCCTCACCATCGCATTCGATACTTTTTGTATCGAAAAACGCGACTTTCCGCGATCTTATCAAACCTTCATGGCGGTCATAAAGTAGCGACTCATGGGGGTCCGTCAGTTTGCGGCGGCCCGGCAAACACTGACAGGAAGGAGACATCCATGCCGAAAATGAGAGCTGTCGACGCAGCCGTGCTCGTTCTCGAGAAGGAAGGCATCGACACAGCGTTCGGCGTGCCCGGCGCCGCGATCAATCCGCTCTACTCCGCGCTCAAGAAGGCGGGCAGCATCAGTCACGTGCTCGCGCGCCACGTAGAGGGCGCCTCGCATATGGCCGAAGGCTATACGCGGGCGGCGCCGGGCAACATCGGCGTGTGCATCGGCACCTCGGGCCCCGCCGGCACCGACATGATCACGGGCCTCTATTCCGCTTCGGCCGACTCGATTCCGATCCTTGCCATCACGGGCCAGGCGCCGCGCGCGCGGCTCTACAAGGAAGACTTCCAGGCCGTCGACATCGAATCGATCGCGAAGCCCGTGACGAAATGGGCCGTGACCGTGCGCGAGCCGGCCCTCGTGCCGCGAGTGTTCCAGCAGGCGTTCCACCTGATGCGCTCGGGCCGCCCCGGCCCTGTGCTGGTCGATCTGCCGATCGACGTGCAGCTGGCCGAGATCGAATTCGACATCGACACCTACGAGCCGCTTCCCGTCTACAAGCCGCGAGCCACACGCAGCCAGATCGAGGCAGCGCTGCAGATGCTGAACGATGCCGAGCGTCCGCTGATCGTATCGGGCGGCGGCGTGATCAATGCCGCCGCCGAGCAACTGCTCGTCGAATTCGCCGAGACGATCGGCGTGCCCGTCATCCCGACGCTGATGTCGTGGGGCGCGATACCCGACGACCACCCGCTGATGGCCGGGATGGTCGGCCTGCAAACGTCGCACCGCTACGGCAACGCGACGATGCTCGAATCGGACTTCGTCCTTGGCATCGGCAACCGTTGGGCCAACCGCCACACGGGCAGCGTCGAGGTCTACACGA
>CAYPWK010000192.1:0-10502 GCA_964414365.1 uncultured Burkholderia sp. | reverse complement strand
TGGTTTGAAAGGACTTTGCTAGAAGCCGGTTGGCCCCAACCAAGGGGGCAGGTCAATGCTTTGCGGCGATTGGTTCGCCCTGGATGATCTTGACACTGTACGTATATACAGTATTATGTCCTTAACGCTTCAGTCGGAGCATTCGCCGCAGGTAGTGAGCCAGTGGTTCTCTCCCGTCTTTCCTCTCGTCAGGAAGGACTGTCGGCTTCCTTGTTCAACGAACAAATGGACAATTCCGACGCCGAATATCCTATCGCGCCGCCCGCGCCCAGAAAAGGGCGCGGCGCCGTCTCCAATCTGCAAGGCCGTTACGAAGTCGAAGAGCGCGAGGCGGTCGATGACGGCTGGGTGACGCACGTCGACGATGAGGAGGACGCGCCTACACTGCGAACGCAAGTGTTCGAGGAGCGCGCCAAAAGCATCCTGACGCGCAATGCGTCGCCCGACATTCCTTTCTCCGTTTCGCTCAATCCCTACCGAGGTTGCGAACACGGCTGCATCTACTGCTTCGCTCGACCGACGCACAGCTATCTCGGCCTCTCGCCCGGGCTCGATTTCGAAAGCCGCATCTACGCGAAAGTCAACGCGGCCGAACTGCTCGAGCGCGAGCTTTCAAAGAAGAGCTACGTGCCAGAGCCAATCGCGCTGGGAGTCAATACGGATGCCTATCAACCGGTCGAACGCGATTTGCGGATCACGCGCCGCGTGATCGAGGTGATGCACGATTACGGGCAGCCGTTCGCCGCGATCACGAAGTCGTCGTTGATCGAGCGCGACCTCGATCTCATTGCCCCAATGGCCGCTCGCGGTCTCGCAATGGCGGCCGTTACCGTTACCACGCTCGACCCTGTCATCGCGCGAACGCTTGAGCCGCGCGCGGCAGCGCCCGCCCGACGTCTGAGGACGATCCGTGCGCTGAGCGAGGCTGGTGTTCCAGTGGGGGTGAGCGTCGCACCCGTCATTCCGTTCGTCACCGAACCCGATTTTGAACGTGTGCTCGAGGCGTGCGCGGAAGCCGGCGCGCAGAGTGCGAGCTACATCGTCTTGCGCTTGCCGTGGGAGGTTGCGCCGCTATTCAAGGATTGGCTCGCCGCGCATTACCCGCAGCGCGCCGAGCGTGTCATGGCTCGCATCCACGATATGCGCGGCGGCAAGGACTACGATTCGTCGTTCGCGAATCGGATGAAAGGCGAAGGGACCTGGGCCAAGTTGCTGAATCAGCGCTTTGCCAAAGCGGTCAAACGGCTCGGCCTCAACGAGCGGCAGCGGGGCATTCTCGATATTTCGCAATTCCGGCAACCCCCTCCGCGCGAAGCGCCGGATAAGCAACTAAGCCTGTTCTGAGGCGCAAGCCTGCAAACATGCGTCATTGCGAAAGCGATTTTGTCGTATCGATCTGCGACTCGAAGTACGTCTGGAATGCGAGCGCGAGTCCAGCCATGAGCAGCATCGCTCCGAAAAAGAGCGAGAAGATCACGATGAAGACGACAGTCCAGCCCGAGCGGCTCTGCTCGCCGGACCCAAGGTTGAACTGCGCGTCCCACTTCTCGTCGGGGCGCAGTCCGTAGACGATTGCGCTTAGACAGCCTGTCAGCACCGATATAGCGCCCGGTATGGCGAGCGCCCAGCCGAGCGTCGAGGTGCGCTCGGTGGCGATGAGCAGGAGCACGCCGCGAACGCCGAGCAAAGTGCCCACGATGTGCGCCCAGCCGTACTTGTCGCGAAAGCCATAAAGATAAAATCGGTGCGCGCCGACGCTGCCCAACAGGAAGGCGAGTGCGGCAGTCAGCGTCTTTGAGCGAAAGCGGGGCAGGTTCGAGGAAACAGGATGGGACATAGGGCTTGGAAGGGATAGCGTCGGTGCTTGCGTCGCGGCGCCGGATCGCGCATTCTACGCCGCCTGCCGGGGCGAGGGCACGAGACGCGCGAGGGCATCGCTCGCGCTCGTCTAAGTGTTTGTTATGGTTTCAATTTCCCGCTATAATCGAGCGTTTCGGTACTCCCGAACCACCGGTTTTCAGGATTTTCAAGGATCAAGGCATGGTCATTATCCGTCTGGCACGTGGCGGCTCGAAGAAGCGCCCGTTCTACAACATCGTCGCAACCGATTCGCGTAGCCGTCGCGACGGTCGCTTTATCGAGCGCGTGGGCTTCTATAACCCGGTCGCCACGAAGGGCGAGTCGCTGCGCATTGCGCAAGATCGCCTCACGTACTGGCAAGGCGTTGGCGCGCAACTGTCGCCGACGGTCGAGCGCCTCGTGAAGCAGGCCCAAAAGGCGCAACCGGTTGCTTAAAAGCGGTATCGTCGAAGGCGGCATCGGCCGCTTGTGTGGTCTATCGTGCCGGCTGCATTCCACGGAACGATGGGCCGGAACGGCCGCTGCGATCGGATGGAGGCGCGCCAATGCCCGCTCGTGACTCTGGTGACTCGGTGCGTCCGAAGTCGGGTTCGCGCGCGTCTGGCTCGTTTGGCGCGTTCGTTCCAAAGCGCGCCGCGCGCGCCGTTTCGGGCAATGAAGCTGCGGCATCGGGCATTGAGGCGAGCAACAAAGCTGGAAACGCAGGCGAAACGGCGCTGCGGGCTGAGTCCGCGGATAGCTGGCCTGAAGATGCCGTCGAAGTCGGAGCGATCGTCGATGCTTATGGGCTCAAGGGCTGGGTAAAGGTCTTGGCGCATGCGAGCGCGGGCCAGGGCGGCGACGCATTGGCCCATGCGAAGCGGTGGTGGTTGACGAAGGGGCGCGAACTCAAATCGGCGCAAATGGCTCAAGCGAAGGCACATGCCGAGCATATCGTCGCGCATCTCGCCGGTCTTGCCGATCGAGACGATGCGCTTGCTCTGCGCGGATATCGCGTTCATATCCGGCGCGCCGATTTCCCGGCATTGGGCGAAGACGAGTTTTACTGGGTCGATCTGGTTGGTCTCGAAGTCGTCAACGAAGCCGGCGTGGCCCTAGGCCGCGTTGCCGATTTGATTGACAACGGCGCGCATGCTGTCTTGCGCGTCGAGTACTTGTCGGCGGGCAAGGACGGCCAGCCGGCGACGGGCGAGCGACTGATTCCGTTCGTCGGCGCATACGTGAAGACGGTAGATCAGGCGGCGAAGCGCATCATCGTCGACTGGGAAGCCGATTACTGAGCATGGTCGAGCAAGGAGAGCGCGCGATGCAGTTCGATGTCGTCACGCTCTTTCCGGAGATGTTCCTCGCGTTGACCGAGTGGGGCATCACGAGCCGCGCGGTGAAGCAGGGGCGTTTCGGTCTTCGCACGTGGAATCCGCGGGATTTCACGACGGATAACTACCGCACTGTCGACGATCGGCCTTACGGCGGTGGTCCGGGCATGGTCATGCTTGCCAAGCCGCTCGAAGCGGCGATCGCAGCGGCCAAGGCCGCCCAGGCGGCGCAGGGAATCGAGGCGCCGCGAGTGATCTTGATGTCACCGCAGGGCGCCACGCTCAATCATGAGCGCGTCATGCGGTTCGCTCGCGAGCCAGGTGCCGTGCTGCTGTGCGGGCGGTATGAAGCAATCGATCAGCGGCTGATCGATCGATGTGTCGACGAGGAAGTCAGCCTCGGCGATTTCGTGCTGTCGGGCGGCGAACTGCCGGCGATGGCGCTGATGGATGCGGTGGTGCGCCAGTTGCCCGGCGTATTGAACGATGTGCAGTCGGTGGAGCAAGACAGTTTCGTCGACGGCTTGCTCGATTGTCCACATTACACGCGCCCCGAGGAGTACGCGGGCGCGCGGGTGCCGGACGTGCTGCTGTCCGGGCATCATGCGGAAATCGAGCAATGGCGCCGCCGCGAGGCGTTGCGCAACACTGCTGCCAAGCGGCCCGATCTGATCGAGCGCGCGAGGCGTAAAAAGATGCTGAGCCGTGCCGACGAGGCATGGCTTGCGAGTCTTGCCAAGGAGTCGTCGAAAGCTTGATCGAGGTTTCGACGAATGGCGGCGGGGCGAGGTGGTGCCGTGCGCGAGAGTGCGCGGCGCCTGATGTGAACCCATCCTCTATCGGGGCCGTGCCGGGCGTGTCGGTTGGCGCGCAAGGCGGGCAAAACGCCGACAAGATGGCCTTAGGAGTCAGTGATGAATCTGATTGAAAAACTCGAGCAGGAAGAGATCGAGCGCGTGCTCGCCGGCAAGACCATCCCCGATTTCGCCCCCGGCGATACGGTGGTCGTCAATGTGAACGTGGTCGAAGGCACCCGCAAGCGCGTTCAGGCCTACGAAGGCGTCGTAATTGCGAAGCGCAACCGTGGCCTCAACTCGTCGTTCATCGTTCGTAAGATTTCGTCGGGCGAAGGTGTCGAGCGTACGTTCCAGACGTACTCGCCGCTCTTGGCGAGCATCGTCGTCAAGCGTCGTGGCGATGTGCGCCGTGCGAAGCTCTACTACCTGCGCGAGCGTTCGGGCAAGTCCGCACGCATCAAGGAAAAGCTCGTGTCGAAAGACCGCGCCGCTTCCTAAGCGTACGTAAGAGCTGTAAAAAAAAGCACCCCTCGTGGGTGCTTTTTTGTTTGGCAGGCGAAAATAGCGGTAGTGCTTTACGTTCGGGAGTTGCGTTGATTCGCCCAGTCTTCGAACCTGATGCTTTACCGGTCGAATCGACCGGAGCCGATTTGCCCGCTGTCTCCGATGAGCGGCTCACGCCCGAAGGCTTGCGCGCGCGCTTTATACAGCGGCTCGCCTGGTCGCCCGAGCAAACCGACCCGCATCGGCGCGAAGCGGACGATCCGCGCGCCGCGGCCGTATTGGTCCCGCTCGTGGTCCGCGAGGAGCGGCTGACCGTGCTTCTCACGCAACGGGCCGATCACCTGAGCGACCATGCCGGGCAGATCAGCTTTCCGGGCGGCCGCCGGGAGCCCGAAGACGACAACGCCATTGCGACGGCGTTGCGCGAGGCGCGCGAAGAAATTTCGCTGTCGCCCGAGCGGGTCGAGATCCTCGGTGCGCTGCCCGATTATCTGACCGGTACCGGCTTTTGCGTGACCCCGGTGGTGGGGCTCGTGCATCCGCCGTTTTCGTTGCAAGCCGATACCCTCGAGGTGTCGGAAATCTTCGAAGTGCCGCTCGATTTCCTCATGGACCCGGCTCACCACGAGGTGCGCGTACTGCGCTGGGAGGGCGGCGAACGACGGTTCTTCGCGATGCCGTATCCACGCCCCGGCAGCGGTGGCCATTACTTCATCTGGGGTGCGACAGCCGGCATGCTGCGCAACTTCTACCGCTTCCTTGTTGCCGGAAGCGCGTGAGCGTCGCAGGCCGTGGCTATCTGGCCCTTCTGCACGTTCGGAGACTGCCGCCCTGTGCTATCGTTACGCGACAACAGCGAAGAATCCAATAGGCACGGCGCGTCGCATGACTTTTTTCTCCGTATTGCTGGCTCTCGTTATCGAACAGTTACGTGCGCTTTCACCGAGCAATCCGGTGTTCGCACTGCTTCAATATCATGCGGAGTGGGCGGCGCAAGGCTTCGACGCCGGCAAGAAAAAGCACGGCATCCTCGCTTGGCTCGCGGTCGTGCTGCCCTGGACGCTAGGCGTTGCGGCGGTCTACTACCTGCTTTATCGAATCAGCTTTGCACTGGCGTTTCTCTGGAACGTCGTCATCGTTTATTTCACGCTCGGCTTTCGGCAATTCAGCCATTATTTCACCGATATTCATCTTGCGCTCAATAATGACGACGTGCCGCGTGCACGCGAGATTCTCAACGAGTGGACAGGCATGGATACGGTCGATATGCCCGTAGGAGAAATCGTTCGTCATACGCTGATTCATGCCGTCGTCGCTTCGCATCGTCACGTCTTTGGGGTTTTTTTCTGGTTCCTCGTGCCGATCGGCCCGGCGGGTGCCGTCCTCTATCGGATATCGGAATACCTCGCGCGCGCGTGGACGGTGCCCGTCGGCGACCGGACGGTCGCATTCGCGACTTTTCCGCAACGCGTGTTCTTCGTCATGGACTGGGTGCCGGCGCGTCTCACGGCGCTCGGCTTTGCCATCGTCGGCAATTTCGAGGATGCGATCTACGCCTGGCGGAATCATTCGCGCCAGTGGCACGACGTCAATGATGGGGTACTGCTCGCCGCCGGCAGCGGGGCGCTCGGCGCTCGGCTTGCGGGCCCGCTTGCCGAGCCTTCGAGCCTCGATGCACTCGGTGCAACCGACGGCGGTCCGGTTTCCGTCGGAGACGATTGCACGCCGCGTACGCTCCAATCGGCGGTAGGCCTGGTCTGGCGTGCTGTCATCCTATGGATGATTTTGCTGCTGATGCTGACTATCGCGGTCTGGGTGGGCTAGCTTCACGGTCCGCTGGCGGCCTGTTCAGCCAGCGTGCGTGAGGTGCGTTCAATCGTCGCGAGGATCGCGCGCCGTGCCGCACTGCCAGCAGACCGTAAATTGAGGTTCGAGCGTTTCTCCGCAACCGCGGCAGCGCCACGTCGCGCCGCCCGCCGGCGGGCCGGCGACGGCTGCCTCGATCAGCCTTCTTGCAATTGTTTCGTCGCGTTCGTCGACGAGCCATAGCTCGGGTGCGCACTGCTCGGCCGGAATTTCGCCGAGCGCGCCGTTGAGATAGCGGTTATGCAGCTCGCAAGGAATCCCGGCGACGGTCAAAAGGTTCACCCAGTGCTGACCGATCACGGTGTTTGGGGCGAGCATCAGCTTGAACATGGCGAGGGCTTCAGAGCACGTTCTCAGCGCGTACTGGGGTAGGTGTGCACGCTGCTAGCGTACCGTCTGATTGGCTTCGTGCAACAGTTGCGCATAAAGCGCGTGGCGTTCGCGCGCGATGCGCCCGTCGGCCAGTGCCGCGAGTATTGCGCAGCCGGGCTCCTGCAAATGGTGGCAGTTATAGAACCGGCAGTCGGCGAGCAGAGGGCGGAACTCGGGAAACGCGCGCTCGAGCTGCCCCTCGGTGAGATGATGAAGACCGAATTCCTGGAACCCGGGCGAATCGATCAGCGCGCCGCCCCCAGGCAGCGGGTAGAGCCGCGTGAAGGTCGTCGTATGGCGGCCGCTGCCCAATGCTGTCGAGATTTCGCGTGTGGCCACGTCGGCACTCGGCACGAGCAGATTGACGAGCGTCGATTTGCCCATGCCCGATTGGCCTAACAGCAGCGTCGAATGGCCCGCAAGACGTGCGCCGAGCGTCTCGCGAGCTTCGTCGGCGCGCGTTTTGATCGACAGCTCCAGCACCTCATAGCCGAGCGCGCGGTAAGCGGCGAGCCGAGCGCGAGCCTTTTCGAGCGCCGGTTCGATGTCGATCTTATTCAGCACGATGAGCGGTGCCAGGTCCTGTGCTTCAGCGGCGACGAGTGCCCGGCCGAGCAGGTCCTCGCTGAAATGCGGTTCAGTTGCGAGCACGATCAGCAACTGATCGAGGTTGGCCGCAAACAGCTTCGATTTGTATTGATCGGAACGATAAAGAAGATTGCGGCGTGCGCCGATTTCGACGATTACGCCCTGATCGGCCGAGATCGGCTCATAGACGACGCGATCGCCGACGGCCAGCTCACTGCGCTTGCCGCGTGGAAAGCATTGCACGAGCGCGCCGATATCGCCGCCGCGGGCGACGAGATAATGGCGCCCGTGCGCGGCGACGACGAGGCCATTGAGGCGATTCGTGTCCGTTGCGTTTCGAGCGAGGCCGGCCGCGCCGGTCTCGCGCGCGGCGGCTCGAGCGGGGCGGCCCCTCATGCCAGATGCAGCAGGCGGTCGATGCGCTGCGACGCTGGCGGGTGCGAGTAGTAGAACGCGGTATAGACGGGATCGGGCGTGAGCGTCGCCGCGTTGTCCTCGTAGAGCTTCACCAGCGCGCTGACGAGCGCGCGCGCATCGGTCTGGCTCGCGGCGAAAGCGTCGGCCTCGAACTCGTGCTTGCGCGAGCTCAGGCTTCCGAGCGGCGTCACGAAAAAGAGGAACACGGGGAGCGCGAGAAAGAAGAGCACGAGCGCTAGACCGTTGTTGCTCGCGGTCATCGACGGCTCGACGCCGAGCCCTTCGTAGAACCACGTGCGCTGCGTGAGCCAGCCGAGCAGCGCCAGCAGGGCCAGGCTGACCGCGAACATGACGATCATTCGCTTCACGACGTGGCGGCGCTTGAAGTGGCCGAGCTCGTGGGCGAGTACCGCTTCGATCTCGCCGCCGGAAAGGCGAGCGAGCAGTGTATCGAAGAAGACGATGCGCTTCGATGCGCCGAAGCCCGTGAAATATGCGTTGCCGTGCGCGGAGCGGCGGCTTCCGTCCATCACGAAAAGGCCCTTGGCTGCGAAGCCGCAGCGCTTCATCAGCGCTTCGATTCGCTCCTTCAGCGCTTCGTCGGTGAGCGGCTCGAACTTGTTGAACAGCGGCGCGATGAGCGTCGGGTAGAGGACGAGCACGAGCAGTTGGAATGCGACGAGGACGACCCACGCCCAGAGCCACCAGAGGCTGCCCGCCTGGTGCATGAGCCACAGCACGACGAAGAGGAGGGGCAGCCCGAAGAGGGCGCCGAGCGCCGCGCTCTTGGCGAGGTCGGCGAAGAAGATGGCCTTCGTCATCCGATTGAAGCCGAAGCGCTCTTCAACGACGAACTGCCGGTAATAGTCGAACGGCAGGTCGATGACGCCCGTGATCACCACGACGACGGCAACGAGGCCGATTTGCGCGGCATAGCCGTGACCGAGGAGGTTCGAAACACCCACATTGAGCGCCTGCACGCCGCCCAGCAGCGTGAGTGCCACCGTGACGGCGGCGCCGACGACGACTTCGAGCATGCCGAGCCGCGTGCGTTCTATCGTGTAATCGGCTGCGCGCTGATGGGCGGCAAGCGCGATCGTTCCCGCGAACTGCCGCGGCACCTCGCCGCGATGGGCGGCGACGAACCGGATCTGGCGAGCGGCAAGCCACAGTTTGGTGCAGACCATGGCAACAAGCGTCGCGGCAAAAAGGACAGTGAGGTAAAGGGAGGGCATCGCGGAAGTCCGTTGTATCTATGCGACAATTATAGGGTTTCGCCGGGCCGGCGAGCGGATCGCCGATGCTTCATCTGGCACGTGCCGCTTTTTGGGTTTTTCGCCGCCGCGCCCGCACCGTTTCGCAACCTGGATGCCTTGATTCATGACTGACACCCTCGAAGCCGTCGGCGAGCCGACGCTTGCCCGCAGCGAGATGAATCTCGTCTGGCTCGACATGGAGATGACGGGGCTCGAGCCCGACACCGATCGCATTATCGAAATTGCCGTCGTCGTCACCAATTCGACGCTCGATAACATCGTCGAAGGGCCCGTGCTCGCCATTCATCAAAGCGACGAGACGCTCGCCAAGATGGACGATTGGAACAAAAATACGCACGGCCGCTCCGGGCTCATCGAGCGCGTGCGCGCCTCGACGGTGACCGAGAATGCGGCCGCCGAGCAGATCCGCACGTTCCTCTCGGCGTACGTTCCGCCGGGCAAGTCGCCGATGTGCGGCAACTCGATTTGCCAGGACCGCCGCTTCATGGCCCGTTGGATGCCCGAGCTCGAGCGGTTCTTTCACTATCGCAATCTCGACGTGAGCACGTTGAAGGAACTCTGCCGCCGCTGGCAGCCGACCGTCTACAAGGGTTTTCAGAAGCGCGCGATGCATACGGCCCTTGCCGATATCCATGAGTCGATCGACGAGCTCAAGTACTACCATCAGCATTTTCTCGTCGTCGCGCCGAGCGCGCCTGTCGAGGGCAACTAGCGTTTCGATCCGGGAATGCCGGCGTCACGGATTCGTCGGCCGACGGGCACTCTTCGGCCGGAATGCGGCGACGATCTCGTCGTTCGTCGTCACGTACGGCCCGCCGATGAGGTCGATGCAGTACGGCACCGCCGCGAAGATGCCCGGCACTTTCACAGCGCCTGCATCGTCGCGCAATCCCTCGAGCGTCTCTTGAATCGACTTCGGCTGACCTGGCAAATTGACGATCAAGGCTGCGTGCGTCGGCGTTTCCCGCACGACCGCAACCTGCCGCGAGAGAATCGCCGTGGGCACGAACTGCAGGCTGATCTGGCGCATCTGCTCGCCGAAGCCGGGCATCACCTTCGTCGCAACCGCAAGCGTCGCTTCGGGCGTCACATCCCGCCGTGCAGGGCCCGTGCCGCCCGTCGTCAAGACAAGATCGCAGCCCACCTCGTCGACGAGCTCGACAAGTGTCTTCGCGATCGTGTCCGCCTCGTCGGGAACGAGCCGCTTCTCGGTGCGCCAGGGCGAGGCGAGCGCCTTTTGTAACCAGGCCTCGAGCGAAGGGATGCCTTTATCCTCATAGACGCCGCTCGTGGCGCGATCGCTGATCGACACGAGGCCGATCAGGATTTCGTCAGGGTGACTACGCTCGGTTCTCGTCTTCATCGTCTTCCGTCATCGGATTGTCCGGGTTCGCTTCTACGGCGCTTCGGGCGGCACCGCCCGCGTTCGCCGTCTTGATCCATTGGAACAGCTCGCGGAAATAGCGCGGCGGCTTGCCTTGCTGCGCTTCCTTGCGCGCGTTGCG
>CAYPWK010000191.1:8294-10554 GCA_964414365.1 uncultured Burkholderia sp. | reverse complement strand
TCGCCGCGGAATTGCGCCGGCTCGCCGACTGAGCAAGCGCGTGGCCGTGCGAATCGCCGGCCGTCCGTCACATCGATCAAGTACCCGGAGTTCCTAGATGACGTCCCCCATCCTCGAAGCCGCAGGCGGCGATCCGATTCGCGCCTATCTCGACCAAGGCCTGCGCAACTACTGGTATCCCGTGGCGCCCAGCTGGCAGGTCGGCAATGCGCCGATCGGCCTCACGCGTTTGAACGAGCAAATCGTGCTCTGGCGTGACAAAGACGGCAGTGTCCACGCGCTCGAAGACCGCTGTCCGCATCGCGGCGCGCGTTTGTCGCTCGGCTGGAATCTCGGCGATCGCGTGGCGTGCTGGTACCACGGCGTTGAAGTGGACGGCGGCGGCACCGTAAAGAGTGTGCCGGCCGTATCGGCGTGCCCGCTCGAAGGCCAGAAATGCGTGAAGTCCTATCCGGTCGAAGAGCGCGCGGGCGCCATCTTCTTGTGGTTCGGCGATGACGCTCACAAAGAAAGCGCGCCGCTCATCCTGCCGGAAGAGCTCGTGGACGACGCTTATTCGCATTTCCTTTGCATGTCGAATTGGAAGTGCAATTACCAGTATGCGATCGATAACGTGATGGATCCGATGCACGGCGCGTATCTACACGCAACGTCGCATTCGATGGCGGAAGGCGATAAGCAAGCCGACATGCGCGTGCGCAAGACCGACACGGGCCTCGTATTCGAAAAGACGGGCCAGCGCGATGTCAACTTCGACTGGGTGGAGCTTGGCGAAACGGGCTGCCTGTGGATGCGCCTCGCGATTCCGTACAAGAAGAAGTTCGGTCCCGGCGGCAACTTCGGCATCATCGGTTTCGCCGTGCCTGTCGACGAGAACAACTGCCAGGTCTACTTCTGGCGCACGCGCAAGGTATCGGGCTGGCAGCGCGACGCCTGGCGTTTCCTGTATCGCAACCGTTTGGAAGCGCTGCATTGGGCCGTGCTCGAGCAAGACCGGTATGTGCTCGAAAGCATGGCGCCGAACGCGCGCGATCACGAATTTCTCTATCAGCACGACGTCGGCATGACGCGCGTGCGCCGGATGCTGCGTCAACGGGCGCAACAACACTTCGCGGAACTCAATGCATGGCGCGCCAGCCAAGGCGGCACGGCAGCGCAGGCCGATGCGGGGCCCAGCCATGCATGACACTGCACAAGCCGCGCTCGCCGGCCGCTGTGTAATCGTGACCGGCGGCGCGAGAGGACTCGGCGCAGCGTTCGTCCAAGCGCTTGCGCACGCCGGTGCCCGCGTGACCTTCGGCGATGTGCTGCATGACGCCGGTTCGGCACTCGCCGAATCGCTAGGTCGACAAGGGGGCGACGTGGGCTTTTTGCCGCTCGATCTAGCCAGCGCCGACAGCGTCAATGCATTCGTCGAAGCTGCCGCGCAGCGCATGGGCGGCATCGACGGCGTGATCAACAACGCGGCCATCACCAATTCGGGCGGCAAGCTCGCGAGCGAACTCACCGTGCAAACGTGGGACGCGGTGATGAACGTCAACGTGCGCGGCACTTGGCTCGTGAGCATCGCGGCGCAGCGCTGGCTGCGCGAGTCGGGTCGCGGCGCGATCGTCAACATTGCTTCCGACACGGCCCTATGGGGCGCGCCGAAGCTGCTGGCCTACGTGGCGAGCAAGGGTGCCGTCATTGCGATGACGCATTCGCTCGCACGCGAGTTCGGCGCCGACGGCATCACCGTCAACGCGATCGCCCCGGGGCTGACCGAAGTGGAGGCGACGGCCTACGTGCCGGCCGAGCGCCACGCGTATTACCTAGAAGGCCGCGCGTTGCGGCGGCCTCAGTTACCCGAAGACGTGACGGGCCCGGTGTTGTTTCTGTTGTCCGATGCCGCGCGCTTCGTGACCGGACAGCTGCTGCCGGTGAACGGCGGCTTCGTCATGAACTGAACAAGTCAATTTGCCCAAGGAGAGATCGATGGCCGACGCCGATATCGAACGCAAGTCGTGGGATCGTCCCGCCCATGCCACCTTCGACCAATGGATGGAGAGCCGCGTCGCGCGGTATCAGACGCGCCGCTACGACTGGGATGCGCTCAAATTCCAGGCTGACTACGACCCGAAGTACCGCCGCGCGCAGATGCGCTACGTCGGCACCGGCGGTACCGGCGTCGCGAAAGATGTGAATACGGTGCCGGCGGGCGGTTTTACGTTTTCGACGATGGTGATTCCGGCCGGCAACATCGGCCCGAGCCACATTCATA
>CAYPWK010000191.1:0-8284 GCA_964414365.1 uncultured Burkholderia sp. | reverse complement strand
CGACGTCGAAGAGATCTTTTTCGTGCTGCGCGGACAGATGAAGGTGATCTGCGAGAAAGACGGCGAAACGTGGGAGGCCGTGCTGGGCGAGCGCGATTTGATCTCCGTTCCGCCCGGAGTGTATCGGACGGAAATCAACATCGGCGAAGAGGACGCGTTGATGTGCGTGATGCTTGGTTCGCCCACGCCGATCACGCCCACGTATCCGCCCGATTCGCCCCTCGCGAAGATCAAGCGCTAAGCGAGTGCAGTTGCTGTCGCATCCCAAGCCAATTCTCGAAACCATGAGTCAAGACCTGTCCCACGCAGCGGATCCCGCCGCGCCACTTCAAGCTCTTCTCGCCCGCTTTCCTGTCCGCAGTGTGGACGTGGGCGGCGGCGCCCACGTGAGCTATCGAGAGGCATGCGGCCCCGAAGGCGCATCGGTGCCGGTGGTGTTGCTGCATGGGATCGGCTCGGGGGCGGCGTCTTGGGTGCGGCAGCTCGAAACACTCGGGCGCGCGCATCGCGTCCTCGCCTGGGACGCGCCGGGCTATGGCGACTCGACACCGGTCGCAGCACGCTCGCCCGTGGCGGCCGACTATGCGTTGCGACTGCGCGGCTGGCTCGATGCGCTCGGCATCGCGCGTTGCGTGCTGGTCGGCCATTCGCTCGGCGCGCTCGTGGCCGGCGCGCTCGCTTGCACAGCGAGCGCCTTGCGGGCTTGCTGCTAATTTCGCCGGCCGGCGGCTACGGCGCCGCGCCCGAGCCAGTGCGCGCGCAAAAGCGCGACGCGCGCCTGGCGATGCTAGCGGAACTGGGTCCCGCCGGGCTCGCGCAGCAGCGCAGCGGCAACATGCTTTCGCCGAACGCGGGTGAGACTGAGCGTGCATGGGTGCGCTGGAATATGTCGCGCGTTGCGCCCAACGGCTATGCACAGGCCACGCATCTGCTCGCCAACGCCGACCTCGCAGCCGATCTCGCGGCGTACTCGGGGCCCGTCTGGATCGCCGTCGGTGCGCAAGACGCGATCACGCCACCTGCCGCCTGCGAAGCGATCGCGCAAGTGGCGCGCACACCGCTTCGGATCGTCCCCAGAGCCGGTCACGCAGGCTATGTGGAAGCGCCCGATGCCTACAACGCGATGATCGATGCGTTTTACCGCAGCGCTCTCGAACAACGGAGTTTTTCCAAATGACGCCCGATTCCGCCCGCGTGACAGCCGATGCCGACGACGAGCGCGGCGAGACGGCTTATCGCGTACCCGGTCTCGAACGGGGGCTGCGCATCCTGACCGAATTCTCGCCGCGCGAGCCCGTGCTCGATGCGCCCGAACTGTCGAGGCGCCTGGGTATTCCCCGTACCACGGTGTTTCGCCTGCTGCAAACGCTTGAATCGCTCGGCTTTCTCGAACGCGCCGATCGCGATCGCAACTATCGCCTCGGTGTGGCTGTCCTGCGGCTCGGCTTCGAGTACCTGAGTTCGCTCGAGCTGACCGATCTCGGGCTGCCGCTGATCGAAATGCTGCGCGATGAGACGGGCTTGACCTCTCACATCGTGATTCGCGATGGGCGCGACATCGTCTTCGTCGCCAAAGCGCAAAGCCATGCACCGATCTTCAGTTCGGTGAAGGTCAACGTCGGCACGCGTTTGCCCGCGCATGCCACCACGCACGGGCAGGTTCTGATGGGGGATCTGACGCTCGATGAACTGCGTGAGCTGTATCCCGAGCCGAAGCTCGAACGCTTCACGCCGCAAACGCCGGAGACCGTCGAAGCGCTTTACGAACGCATTCGCGAGGACGCGGAGCGCGGCTATGCCGTGAGCGAATCGTCATTCGAGCGTGGCATCTCCGTGGTATCGGCCCCCGTGCGCAACGACACCGGACGCATCGTCGCGGTGATTACGACGACGATTCCGCGCCCCGGCATCGACTCCGCGTTGTTCGACGCCGGCCTCATCGACAAAGTCCGCCATGCGGCCGGCGAACTCTCGAAGCGGCTCAACTACCGGCCGGCGGCGCGCAGCCAGTATATGAAGGCACTGGGGATTTCATGATTCAGATCGATTTGACAGGCCAGGTTGCGGTCGTCACCGGCGGCTCATCAGGTATCGGCCTCGCGGCGGCGGAGCTCTTCCTACAGGCGGGCGCATCCGTAGCAATTTGCGGCCGTGACGCCGAGCGTCTCGCTCGCGCGGAGCGCGGTCTGCGCGAGCGATTCCCGCGAGGCCCGCTACTCGCGATGCGCTGCGACGTGCTCGATGCGGATGACCTCGATGCCTTCGCGAGTGCGGTGCAAACGCGTTTCGGCGCTACACACATGCTCGTGAACAACGCGGGCCAAGGGCGCGTGTCCACGTTCGCCGATACCACCGACGACGCATGGCGCGAAGAGCTCGAACTCAAGTACTTCAGCATCATTCGACCGACGCGAGCCTTCCTGCCGATGCTCCGCAAGGCGGCGTCAAGCGGCAACGCCTCGATCGTCTGCGTGAATTCACTCCTCGCGTTGCAGCCCGAGCCGCACATGGTGGCGACCTCCTCGGCGCGCGCGGGCGTGCTCAGTCTCATCAAGTCGCTTGCGGGCGAACTCGCGCCCGAGCGCATTCGCGTGAACTCAATCCTGATCGGCATCGTCGAGTCGGGGCAGTGGCGCCGCCGCTACGAGACGCAGGCCCAGCCCGGACAGACCTGGCAAGACTGGACCTGCGAACTCGCGCGCAAGAAAAACATTCCGCTTGGCCGCTTTGGCCGTCCCGAAGAAGCCGCCCAAGCGCTCTTTTATCTGGCGACCGCTTTGTCGTCGTACACGACAGGCGCTCACATCGATGTATCCGGAGGCGTTGCACGACATGTCTAACACCACAACCGTCGGCGAGCTGATCGCCGCCTTTCTCGAGCAATGCGGCGTCAAGACGGCGTTCGGCGTGATCTCGATCCACAACATGCCGATCCTCGATGCCATCGGCCGGCGCGGCAACATCCGCTACGTCGGCGCGCGCGGGGAAGCGGGCGCGGTCAATATGGCGGACGGGCTCGCGCGCGTCAGCGGCGGTCTTGGCGTGGCGTTCACCAGTACGGGCACGGCCGCCGGCAACGCCGCGGGCGCGATGGTCGAGGCACTGACCGCGGGCACCGCGCTGCTTCACATCACCGGTCAGATCGAAACCGAATATCTCGATCGAGACCTCGCCTATATCCACGAAGCGCCGGACCAGCTCACGATGCTCTCGTCGATCTCGAAGGCCGCGTTCCGCGTGCGCTCCGTTGAAACGGCGCTGCCGACGATCCGCGAAGCCGTGCGTGTGGCGCAAACCGCGCCCAGCGGCCCCGTGAGCGTCGAGATCCCGATCGACATTCAGGCAGCGCTGACGACCTGGCCCGAGGATCTCGGCGCGCCGCATTTGACCGTCCTGACGCACGACGAGGCTCGCGTCGACGCACTCGCCGAGGCGCTCACGAAAGCCAAGCGTCCCATGCTATGGCTCGGCGGCGGGACGCGCCATGCTCGCGCCGCGGTGGAGCGTCTGGTTGCGCTGGGCTTTGGCGTGGTGACGAGCGTGCAGGGACGCGGCGTGCTGCCCGAAGATCATCCGGCCACGCTCGGCGCGTTCAACGTGCACCCGGCTGTCGAGCGCTTCTACAAGAGCTGCGATGCGATGCTCGTGGTGGGCTCGCGTCTGCGCGGCAACGAAACGCTCAAGTACAAGCTCGCGCTACCGCAGCCGCTCTATCGTATCGACGCGGATGCACTTGCCGACAATCGCGGCTACCGCAATGCGCTGTTCGTTCATGGCGACGCGGCCGCGGTGCTCGATGCGCTCGCAACCCGCCTCGAGGGCAAGCTGAAGGTCGATCCCGCGTTCGCGATGGACCTTGCGCTCGCGCGCGAAACCGCCATCGCGGAGACGGCCAAAGGCCTAGGCCCGTATCGGCGTCTCGTCGAGGCGTTGCAATGCGCCGTAGGCCGCGATTACAACTGGGTGCGCGATGTCACGATCTCGAACAGCACGTGGGGCAACCGGATGCTCAAGATCTTCAGCCCGCGCGCCGGCGTGCATGCGCTTGGCGGCGGCATCGGGCAAGGGATGCAGATGGCGATTGGCGCGGCGCTCGCGCGTTCGGCGGCGAAGACGGTGTGCCTCGTCGGCGACGGCGGCCTGATGGTGAACGTCGGCGAACTGGCGACGGCCGTGCAGGAAAACGCCAACGTGATGCTCGTGCTGATGAACGATCGATGCTATGGCGTGATCCGCAACATCCAGGACGTGCAGTATGGTGGCCGCCGCTATTACGTCGATCTGCACCAACCCGATTTCGCAACGTTTTGCGCGAGCCTCGGGCTGAAGCACTATCGGCTCTCTTCGCTCGACGAGGCCGGCGCGATGATCGGCGAAGCGCTTGCCCACCAGGGCCCTGTTCTTCTCGAAGTCGACATGCAAGCAGTGGGCAGCTTCGAGACGGCGTTTGCGGGGCCGCCCGTGCGCAAAGAGCAGCCGCAACATGCGTGATCCGCTCACACGCCCGGCACCCGTCGATATTGCGATGATCGGCTTTGGCGCCATCGAGCAGACGGTTTACCGCGCGGTCGCGGCCGATCCGCTCGTGCACGTGTCGCACGTCATCGTGCCGGCGCACCACGCGGATCAGGTGCGTGCGCAAGTGGATGCCGTCGTCGAAGTCGTGTCGTCGGTTCAAGCGTTGTCGTGCCGTCCGCAGTTCGCGCTCGAATGCGCGGGCCATGGCGCGCTCGTCGATCACGTCGTGCCGCTGCTCAAGGCCGGCACCGATTGCGCCGTCGCCTCGATCGGCGCGCTCTCGAGCCTTGGTTTGCTCGAACAGCTTTCGTTGGCGGCCGATGAGGGCCATGCGACGCTCACGCTGCTTTCGGGTGCGATAGGCGGCATCGACGCGCTTTCCGCTGCCAAGCTCGGCGGCCTCGACGAAGTGCTTTACACCGGTTGCAAACCGCCGCTTGGCTGGCTCGACACGCCGGCCGAGGACGTGTGCGATCTGCGCACGCTTACGAGCGAGTGTGTGATCTTCGAAGGCAGCGCGCGCGAGGCGGCACGTCTATTCCCGAAGAACGCGAACGTGGCGGCGACCGTCGCGCTCGCGGGCCTCGGCCTCGATCAAACGAAGGTGCGGTTGATCGCCGATCCGCAGGTCCAGCGCAACGTGCATCGCATCGTCGCGCGCGGCGCATTCGGCGAAATGTCGCTTCAAATGTGCGGCCGGCCATTGCCCGATAACCCGAAGACATCGGCATTGACTGCTTACAGCGCGATACGCGCGTTGCGCAATCGAGCGGCGCGCTGCGTGATCTGAATAGTGGAAACCGTGGAATCCGACATGATTGCATTCGATACGAGCCTCGTCCCGAACGGCGACATCCTGATCGGCGGGCAATGGCGGTGCGGAAGTGCCGCTCCTTATGCGAGCATTTATCCGGCCGACCAGTCGCTGAACATGGAGATTTCGACGGCGAGTGCACAGGACGCGCAAGAGGCTGTCGAAGCTGCCGATGCTGCCTGGCGCCAAGCCGAGTGGGCGAGCCTAAAGCCCCATCAACGCGCGCTGGTGCTGTACCGCATCGCCGAGCTGATCATGGGGCGGCACGAGGCGCTTGCGCAGCTGCAGCGGCGCGACAACGGCAAGCCGATCGGCGAAACGCGGGTACTCGTGGCCAGCGCCGCGAATACCTTTCGCTATTACGCCGCTTGTCTCGAAACGCTCGACGAAGAGCTGACGCCTTCGCGTGGCGATTACCTTACGATGAGCGTCTACGAGCCGATCGGTGTCGTCGCCGCGATCACACCATGGAACTCGCCGATCGCCTCCGATGCGCAGAAGCTCGCGCCGGCGCTGGCGGGGGGCAATGCCGTCGTGCTCAAGCCCGCCGAAGTCACGCCGCTCGCATCGCTCGCCCTCGCGCGCATCTGCGAGCAAGCCGGCGTGCCCAAGGGGGTGGTCAGCGTGCTGCCCGGCAAGGGCTCGGTGATTGGCGACGTGCTCGTGCGGCATCC
The DNA here is from genome assembly GCA_964414365.1 of uncultured Burkholderia sp. GTDB lineage: Bacteria > Pseudomonadota > Gammaproteobacteria > Burkholderiales > Burkholderiaceae > Trinickia. The sequence goes on along the minus strand of CAYPWK010000191.1, from coordinate 2,278 downwards.
GCTCGTGAAGAAGGTGTCGTTTACCGGCGGCACGGACGTGGGCCGTGGTATCGCGCGGATCGCGGCCGAGAAGCTGATTCCGGTCTCGCTCGAATTGGGCGGCAAATCGCCGACGATCGTATTCGACGATGCGGATCTGGACCACGCGGTGAACGGCGTGCTGTACGGCATTTTCAGTTCGTCGGGCGAAGCGTGCATCGCGGGTTCGCGGCTGTTCGTACAACGCTCGATCTATGACGCTTTCGTCAAGCGGCTCGTCGAAAGCGCTCGCAAGCTGCGCGTGGGCGATCCCGCGCGAGCCGACACGCAAATGGGCCCGCTCATTTCGGCCAAGCATCGCGAATCGGTGGAGCGCTACGTTGCGCTCGGGATCGAGGAAGGCGGGCGTTTGCTGTGCGGCGGCGAGCGGCCCGTCGGCGACGGGCGCGAACACGGCTTCTTCTATCAGCCGACCATCTTGGAGGGCCTGGCCAACCGCGCGCGTATTTGTCAGGAAGAGATTTTCGGCCCCGTGCTCGTCGCCATGCCGTTCGACGACGAGGCCTCATTGATCGAACAAGCGAACGACAGTGTGTTCGGCCTTGCCGCCGGCATTTGGACGCGCGACTACAAGCGCGCTTGGCGCGTGGCACGCGCGCTCGAGGCGGGCACTGTCTGGATCAACACCTACAAGCTGTTCTCTATCTCCACGCCGTTCTCGGGTTGGAAAGAGAGCGGAATGGGCCGTGAGAAAGGCCGGCTCGGCATCCGCGAGTACATGCGCCAAAAGAGCCTGTACTGGGGCTTGAATGAAAGCGCGCTGCCTTGGGCCAATGCTTGAGCACGCACGGAGACGCACATCATGACGATTCTCGGCATCGAACAGATTACCTACGGCGTGACGGATCTGGCTACCTGTCGGCGCTTTTTCGCGGACTGGGGCTTGCGGGAGGTTGCGTACGACGGGACGCGCGCGCGGTTCGAAACGATGAACGGTTGCACGGTGCTCGTCGCCGATGCGAACGACCCGTCGTTGCCTGTCGCATTCGAAAGCGGGCCCACGCTCAGAGAGGTGACTTGGGGCGTGGCCACGCAAGCCGAACTCGAAGCGTTGCGTGCGAAACTCGCCGGGCAGCCGGGCTACTACTCGTCGGACGACGCTATCGGCTGCTACGACCCGGCCGGCATGGCGATTCGCGTTGAAGTGACGCGTAAGCGCGAACTCGACGTGAAGGGCTCGCCTTCCAACGTCTGGGGCCAGGCGCTGCGTGTGGACCAGCCTTCGCCGATTTACGAGCGCGCCGAGCCGATCGAAGTGGGCCACGTGGTCTTTTTCACGAACTGCCTCGCCGAGCAGGAGACGTTCTATCACGAATCGCTCGGGTTCGAGACATCGGACCGCTACCCCAATCGTGGCGCGTTCATGCGCTGTGCGCCGCACGGCGGCCATCACGATCTATTCCTGCTGGCGCTGCCCGACGGCAAGCGCGGGCTCAATCACGTTGCGTTCACGGTGCGCGACATTCACGAAGTATTTGGTGGCGGTTTGCATATCAGCCGTTGCGGATGGACCACTCAGCTCGGCCCGGGCCGGCATCCGGTTTCGTCGGCCTACTTCTGGTACTTCAAGAACCCAGCCGGCGCCTTGGTCGAGTACTACGCGGACGAAGACATCCTGACGCCCGCTTGGCAACCGCGCGAATTCGAGCCGGGGCCGACGGTGTTCGCGGAATGGGCCGTGGACGGCGGCCTCGACGGCAACACGCGCCGTCAGAAAAACGCGCAAGCGCCGCAAGGCAAGTTCATGACGGAGCGCAAATCATGAGCGCCGATACGCCGCAGGAATCATCGCCGCAAGCACCGCGCACCATCGTCGTCATCGGCGGCGGCCAAGCGGCGGGCTGGGTCGTGAAGACGCTGCGCAAGGAAGGCTTCGACGGGCGGCTCGTGATGATTGCCGACGAGGTCCATCCGCCCTACGAGCGTCCGCCGTTGTCCAAGGCCGTGCTCGCGGGCGATGCCGGCATCGAAACCGTACGCGTCGTCCAACACGACGAGCTGACGACCTTGAACATCGAAGCGTGGCAACCCGATTGCGCGGTCTCGATCGATCGCGAGGCGCGCATCGTCAAGACGCGTTCGGGCCGCGAGGTGCAATACGACCGCCTCGCGATCGCGACCGGTGGCACCGCCCGCCGCCTGCCGCCGCAGATCGTGAAGACGTCGCACGTCACATATCTGCGTACGCTCGACGAAGCCGTTGCACTGGGAGAGCGGTTGCGCCGCAGCCGCCGCGTGC
>CAYPWK010000190.1:0-10587 GCA_964414365.1 uncultured Burkholderia sp. | reverse complement strand
ATCGCGGCGAGCATGGCCGCACTGGCGGTCGCACTGATTGTTTCGGTGCTCGACATGCGGCTCGAGTCGCGGACTGCGGTGCTGGCCGCCTCGCTCGCACAAGCGAATGCTGAGCTCACGTTCCTGGCGCTGCACGACCGCTTGACCCAGCTGCCGAATCGGATACTGCTCGAAGACCGGCTCGAACAAGCGATCGGCAGCGCCAGGCAATCGCGCCGGCGGTTCGCGCTGATGTACCTCGACCTCGACGGATTCAAGGCCATCAACGATGTGTTCGGGCATCCCGTCGGAGACGCGCTGCTTGTCGAAGCATCGAAACGGTTGCGCGGCGCCGTGCGGGCCGACGATGCGGTGGCGCGCATGGGCGGCGACGAGTTCGTGCTGCTCGCGCCCGGGATGGAGCCGACCGACGTCGCGACGCTCGCGGATAACCTCGTGACGCTGCTGAGCGACGCGTATCAGATCGACGGGCACGATCTGCGCGTCTCGGCAAGCATCGGGATCGCCTGCTTCCCAGATGACGGGAACGATCCGCATACGTTGATCACGCACGCGGACGCCGCGATGTATCACGCGAAGGCCCTCGGACGCAACGGCTATTGCTTCTACGAAATGTCCATGAACGCGGATGCCCGCGAGCAACTTGAACTGCTGCACGACTTGCGCCTTGCGCTGTCGCGCGGCGAGCTCGTCCTCCATTACCAGCCCAAGCTCGCCGCGCCTGGCGGCACCCTCCTCGGCGCCGAGGCGCTCGTGCGCTGGGCGCATCCGCAACGTGGGCTCGTCATGCCCGATCAGTTCATCCCGCTCGCGGAGCGCGCGGGGCTGATCGTGCCCATCGGCGAGTGGGTGCTCGACGAGGCATGCCGGCAAATGGCGCAATGGTGCAAGGTCGACGCCGCAGCGGTAAGCAACTGGACCATCGCCGTGAATCTATCGGCGTTGCAGTTTGCTCATCCGGAGCTGATCGGTTGCGTGCACCGCACGCTCGAGCGTCATGGACTCGAGCCTCACCGCTTGACTTTGGAGATTACCGAAACAACGGCGATGCGGGACGCCGCGGCGAGCCTCGCGATCTTGCAGGAGCTTCACGAGATGGGGGTGCGCATCGCGATCGACGATTTCGGGACCGGTTATTCGAGCCTGCTTTACCTCAAGCGATTGCCCGCTGCCGAACTGAAAATCGATCGCGGTTTCGTGCGCGATCTCGAGCACGACACCGAAGATGCCGCCATCGTCTCGGCGATCGTCGCGCTCGGGCAAACACTCAAGCTCAACATCGTCGCCGAAGGTGTCGAGACGAGCGAGCAGCAAGCGTTTTTGACCAATCTCGGCTGCGATGCGTTGCAAGGCTATCTGCTCGGCCGGCCCATGCCCGCAGCCCAGTTCGGACAATCGTTTCTCCCGATCGGAATGTTGCTGGACCGCGCGGCTTCGGCGGAATAACTACGCTTCCTCGGGTGCAGGCTCGTCTTGCACCGACTCGGACACCAATTCCGCGAAGCGCTCCAGCGCCGCAAGCGAGCCATGCACCGATTGATATTCCTGCCGGCCGATCTTCGCCTCGAGAACCACCGTCATTCCCGATTTTCGCGCCATCTCGAGGATGTCCATCTTGTGCTCCCTTTGTCGAACCTGACCCATTCCACCGCACGCTGATACCAGCGAACACTTGCCTCTAGTCTATGAGACTGACGGCGTGCATCAATGGCCACCGGATGAATTCACCGTTTTACGACGCAGAATAATGGGCAGGCCTTGCGTTGGGCTCGCGGGTCGGAACTGGCAGCAAACGATGGGCCACGGGTATGCCTTTCGTGCAGAGCTATACCGACTTCACGATGGTTTCGCGCAGCCATTGATGTGCCGGGTCTCGATGAGAGCGTTCGTGCCAGAGCATCGAGATCTCGAAGCCCGGGACCTCGACAGGCGACTCCACGACTTGCAACGCGTTGACATTGCGAACGAGACGCTCCGGCAGCATGGCGACGAGGTCGGTACTTGCCAGCACCGACATGACAAAAAGGAAGTGGGGAACGGAGAGTACGACGCGTCGCGACAAGCCTGCGTCTGCGAGCGCTTCGTCCGTGACGCCGTAAAATCCGCCGCCATCGGGGGAAACAATCAAATGATCGAGTGTGCAGAACTGCGCAACAGACGGCCGCCTTTTCAAGCGCGGATGGCCTGCGCGCCCCGCCAGCACATAACGTTCAGTGAAGAGCGTCCGGCGACGCAAACTCGGCGGCGACTGCTCTGTCGTATGGAACGCGAGATCGATGTCGCCCTGCTCGGCCTGTTTCACTATCCGTGACGGCACCATCTCGAGCACAGCCAGGCGTGTGCGCGGCGCGGCTGAACGCAGCACAGTCAGCGCCGGCAGCACGATCGTCGATTCCGTGTAGTCCGTCGCGGCAATACGCCAGGTTTGGTCCGCCTCCGCTGGCTCGAAAGGGCTCGCGGGCGCCACCGCCTGCTCCAAGTTCTCCAACGCCTGCCGCAGCGGTTCGCGCAGCGCATTCCCTCTTGCCGTGGGCCGCATCCCTCGCGGCCCCGGCAGCAACAGTGGGTCGCCGAATATCTCCCTCAGCTTGGCGAGCTGAACGCTTACCGACGGCTGTGACAGGTTCAAGCGCTCGGCTGCTCGAGTCACGTTCTGCTCGGACAACAGCACATCGAGCGTCGTCAGCAAGTTGAGATCGATTCGTCTGAGATTAGCCATCGCAATGCCTAGTATTTCGACAATTCATTTCAACTATACCTACCGACGCCTTATCTTGCTCGTGGCTATAACCGAGGTCATCTATGAACGTGCTTATCGTCTACGCTCATCCCGAACCTGAGTCGCTGAACGGCTCGCTCAAGAACTTCACGGTCAAGCGCCTCGAGGCTGCTGGACACGCGGTCCAGGTGTCGGATTTATATGCGATGAAGTGGAAGTCGACGCTCGACGCCGACGATTTTCTCGATCGGGACCCGGATGCCCGTTTCGACCCTGCCCTCGATTCGAAGAAAGCGTTCGAGAATGGCACGCAGACAAAGGACATCGCGCGCGAGCAAGAAAAGCTGCTCTGGACAGATGCGGTCATCCTGCAGTTCCCGCTTTGGTGGTTTTCAGTGCCCGCGATCCTGAAAGGCTGGGTGGAGCGCGTCTATGCGTATGGCTTCGGATACGGCGTGGGCGAACATTCGGACGTCCGCTGGGGCGACCGCTACGGTGAAGGAACGATGGCGGGCAAGCGGGCGATGCTCGTTGTCACCGCCGGTGGTTGGGAGTCGCACTACGGCCCGCGCGGCGTGAACGGCCCGATCGACGACATTCTCTTCCCGATCCAGCACGGGATTCTTTTTTACCCTGGGTTCGAAGTGCTGCCGCCTTTTGTCATCTATCGGGCAGGCAAAATCGACGAAGCGAGATACGCAAACATCTGCGACGAGCTGGGGCGTCGTCTCGACGAACTGTGGAACACCGCGCCAATACCGTTTCGCCCGCAAAACGCGGGCGCCTATGCCATTCCCGAGCTCACGTTGCGGCCCGATATTGCTCCAGGTCGATCGGGCTTTGCCGCACACGTGGCCTAGCGTCGGCGTGCGGCAGGCGGCGCCGGCCCAGTCAGGTGACTGTCCCACTGACGTCGGCCGGCCGCTCTTCGATCGAATCGACGCGGTCAGGATAAAAGGCGAGATAGCTGCGGATTGGGTTGACCGCCTCGTATGCGTGCTCGTAGGTCCACACCGCATTCACCGCTCTCTCGCCGCCCGACGGAATCGAGAAGTAAGAGCAGTCCCCCTTGTAGGGGCAGTACGTCGCATGGTCGGTGCGCTCGAGCAACGTCAAATCGACGTCCTGTCGCGGGATGTAGGAAACCGGCGGGTAGTTGGCCTCGCGCAACGTCAGCGCCTCTTGCGTATCGGCAACCACCTTGCCGGCCACCGTGACGATCACACGAGACGGATTGCGCTCGATCGTAATCGGATGGTCGGGGCCTGGAATCTTCACTGGCTTCGTCATGGCAACTCCTCTTCGATGCGCTCGTCAGCGGGAAATGTCTTCCGCCCGAGCATTGTGGCACCAGTCGACGTTTCCCGTTGGCGCCACGACCGGAGAGCCCGCGCAACAGGCTACGACGAGCTACCGGTACGCACGGCCGGGCAATAGACGAATCTCTACGAAGCGGGCCGACGCAAAAGAAGAAGCGCGATCGTCGCAAGCGCAAACCCGGCCCCGGCATAGAACGTAGTCGCAGCACCGAGCCGATCCCAGAACTCACCGGCGACGACGCTCGAGATGAGCGTCACAATGCCGCTCAGAAGATTGAAAAACCCGAACGCGGTACCGCGAAGGTGCGTCGGCGCGGCATGGGAGACCATCGTAGCCAGCAGCCCCTGCGTCATACCCATGTGCAATCCCCAGAGAGCAACACCGACGAGCACCCATGTCCAGTACGCGCCGTGTGCAAGCACGACATCGGCAGCAATCAGCACGACCAGACCGACGATCAACAATTTCCTATGGCTCATCGCGTCGGCGAGTTTGCCAAAAGGATAGGCCGACAGCGCATAGACGACGTTCATCGCCACCATCACGAGCGGTACCAACGCAACCGGCACGCCGCTCGCCATCGCGCGCAAGACGAGAAACGCCTCGCTGAACCGTGCCAGTGCGAACACCGCGCCAACGATAACGACCCACCAGTAACGGGCGCCCAATTGCTGCAGGTTCTGCCAGCGAACCGGATTGAGCCGGCGTGTCCCCGGCTCGCGCGCCGGCTCTTCGACACCCACCGTCAACAAGCCGACAGCGATCAAACCCGGAAGGACGGCCAGCCAGAATGCAAGCCTGAAGTTGTCCGCCGACATAAACATGATGGCCACGGCGAGCAGCGGCCCGAGAAACGCGCCGACTGTGTCGAGCGATTGACGCAACCCGTATGCCGCACCGCGCAGATGAGCGGGCGTGACATCAGCGATCAGCGCGTCGCGCGGCGCTCCTCGGATGCCCTTGCCGACACGATCGATTACGCGCGCGGCCACGACCACGCCGATGCTCGGAGCGATGGCGAAGAGCGGCTTGCTCAACGCCCCCAAGCCATACCCCGCCACCGCGAGCCATTTTCGATTGCCGAGGTAATCGCTGAGGCTGCCGGAAAAAACCTTGACGATCGGAGACGTCGCTTCCGCAACACCTTCGATGAGGCCGATCGCAGTCGCGCTGGCACCAAGCGTTGCCATGAGAAACATGGGCAACAGGCTATGGATGATTTCCGACGAAACATCCATGAACAGGCTCACGCAGCCCAGTACCCAGACGTTGCGTGGAATCTGTCGAAGAACACTGATTCGCTGTTCGGTTCGCATCTGCAATGGCGGTGATGCAATCGTCATCATGAAACATCGGGAACAAGAGACATGCAAGCGGGTACTTCTTCTGCATGCCCGACCCATGCGAATCAGTGCCGATGCCGATGATGAATGTCAGGAAAATGTGCGTGGCTATGCGTAATTGGCAAGTGGTAATGCGGATGCGTATGCGGTTCGTCGCCAGCATACGGAAAGTCATGATCATGCTGGTGATGTTCATCATGACGGTGTCGATGCGCATGAGTCAGCGGTTCGTGCATATGCTCGTGCTCGTGCCGCTCCCTCACATGAAGCCAGACCCCGATAGCCATCAATCCGGCTGAGATCCAGAACAATGCCGGTGGCAACGCGGGCCAGATCGCAAGCGAAAGCACTACGCCGAACAATGGCGCGACCGAAAAGTAAGCGCCCGTTCTTGCCGTCCCGAGATGGCGAAGCGCCACGACGAAAAGCACCAGGCTCACCCCGTATCCGGCAAACCCGGTCAGCATCGCGGCTGCGACCGTCAACGCCGATGGCAAATGCGCGCCCGCGATGAAAGCGATCGCCAGGTTGACAGGCCCCGCCGCCAATCCTTTCAGGCATGCGATCACCATTGCGTCGTTGGTCGACACCCGGCGGGTCAGGTTGTTGTCGATGGCCCAGCATAGACACGCGCCGACGATCAGCAACGCACCGACAGCCAGCCCATGCCCGCCCGGCTGCCATGACAGCAAGGCGCCTCCCGCAACAATCGCAACCATGCCGAGGAACACCTGCAGATCGACGTTCTCGCGAAATACGACCCAGGCAATGACCGCCGTCAGCACGCCTTCGAGATTGAGGAGCAGTGAACTCGACGCGGCAGGAGTCGTCGACAGCCCGAGCATGAGAAGCGCGGGGCCTGCAATACCGCCGGCGACAATGGCGCCCGCAAGCCATGGGAGCTCGTCTTTTCTAATGTGCACGCCGTGCTCGCCGCCATTGCGGTCTCCCGACAAACGGCGAGCGCCGATGGCAACGCTCAACCCCAATCCGCTACCCAGATAAAAAAGCCCCGCTACCATGAATGCGGACGTCGATCCGAGCAACGCCTTGGCGAGCGGCGTCGCCGCACCGAAAAGGGCCGCGGCGACGAGCGCAGTCAGAATCGCACTGAATCTCGAGTCCATCGTAGTTCGAAGATATTTGAGCCCAGGCCAAGACGGAGCATACCCGTTGACGGCGAAGCTGTCGGCGAAGTTGTCGGCGCGGCTATCGAACGCCGGAACATCGATACTCCGTAACGTCAGAACGACACCACCGTCCGCAGCCCGACCACCGCTTCATTGCCAATCCGCGCACCGCCCTCGGCCTGATTCGGAATGCCGCCCCCCGGACGGAAGAAGTACTGGAAGTCTGCCTGCAAGAGCCACCACGGCGCCACCTGATACTGATAGGTGGCCTCGATGACGGTTTCGGCCGAGCGCACCGGATAGCCGGGCGTGGTCAATGCGGCCGTATCGCGATCCAACGCGCTGGCACTCGAACTGATGTTCGCATAGCCGACAGCGAGACCCAAAGCATCGTTGTCGCGTCCCTTGAAGGGCGCCTTCAGCACGACACCTGCGTCGACATTGAAATTGACGAGGTTGCGGTTGCTCGGCGCCCCCATGACGCGTGCAAATACGCCCAGCGAGCGGGGGCTCTCGCCGCTGGGACGCCAGATCATCTGGTCGGCCACCGCATATAGGCTCCAGTTGCCTCGATGCGTGGCGCGCGCGCCGTTCGACAGCGGGCTGGCGAGTGATACGCCGCTGGTGTCGTAGCGCAAATCCGAGAAGCGCTCATTGTTGTACCAGAAGCCGATTTTGTAGGTGCCTGGCAACCCGCCCGGTTGCGACGAGGCAGAGCCTTCCGCCCGCGGCTGGTTGATCGTGTACTGCAGCTCGCCAATCAACAGCGCACCGTTGTGGACGTTGAACGTCGTGCCGCTGGCGTTCAGCTTTTGCGGATCGCCGGTGCCCGGTGCCGGGTTGCCGTCGAAGATGCCGCCGAGAATAGTCAGCGAATCAGTCGGCTTCAGGCGCAGCCGCACACCGAGCGACGATAATGGATAAGCGGGGCCGCCCGCAGGCAGGTCGGCGGCAGGCAGCACCGGCCAACCAAACGTCGCATTGGCGAAGGTCGCCGAATACTGGCTGATGATGAATTCCTGGTCGAGGCTCTGCTGACCGATCTTCACGTCGAGCTTGTCGCCGAGCGACTGCTGATACCAAAGCTCCCACAGGCGCGTCGTGGCCTCGGCCTCGACGCCGCTCACGCTCTGCAACGCGTTCAGATGCGACGCCGTAATGCCGCGTCCATGGATCTGCAAGGCGTCGACGAAGAACTGGCCGCCCTTGATCCCCATCGCCTTTTCCATGTCGACGTTGAGGCCGAACTGAGTGGCGCCATCGTAGGAAAGGCCCCGCTTGATACCGCCCGTAAGGTTTCCGAAGAGCTCGCTCGTTTCCTGAATGCTCAACGTCACACCGTAGTTACCGAGCCATGGCCGCAAGCCGCCCATATCGCCGAGCAGATTGGGGCGCTCCCACACCGCCGTGGGTGCGGCGGGGGCTGCTGGCGTTTCAGGTGAAGAGCCTGCTGGCGTTTCTGGGGAAGGGACTGCTGGCGTTTGAGGGGGAGGTGCTGCTGCCTCGGCGGGCGCAGGTGCCGTGGCCGCAGTCGACGCCGATTGCGCATGAGCGGGAACCGCTGCGCCAGCGGCTAGCGTGAACGCGAGCAAGGAGGCTGCGCAAGGGGGCGTCAAGCTAGCAAACGCCGCGCGGACGAACGCGAAAGCGGGATGAACTCGCGCCGGAGCAAATTCACGGCGATAGGGCGGAAACTTGCACACGAACGTCATATTGGTCTTCTCGATGGCGAATTGAAACTGGCCGCTTCGTGCCCAGGCCTCGACAGCCAGCACGATCGGCCACCTTCGACGCGGCTTTGCGCACGCTCGAAAACGTGCAACGAGCGGTCGAACAAAGGGAGGCGGCTCGAGGAGGACCGTTCTATCGGCCCCGGAAGAAGCGCGCTGACCCGGCAACTGCGGTCAGCGGCGACAAGAGGATAAGGCGTCGCTAACGCGCAAGTGCGAAACGGCTGCCGGCCTGTGCCGGCCGGCAAGATCGACTACTGCTTGCGTCCACGAAGGACTCCTCTGTTGGAAAACAGGGCGGATTCTATGCGCGGTGTTTCAGCCGGCGCAAGTAAAAAAATCGTGACACCCCGGTGTCGTCGCCCAGCGCATTACCGTACGGTGGGCTAGCGCGGCCCGCGCGTTGCTCGAACGCCACAGGCGCCTCCGCGGCGAGGGCGCTTGTTTGCGAAGAAACGGCCTTTTGCCGCTAATCCGCATTGATCCTGAGCTGTGCGGCGATGAACTCTTCGTCGGCCGGACGCACGGCCGTTCCGGCATGCGCGGCGGCCTGCGCCCAAAGCTCGCTGTCGGGAAACCAGAATGCGTCCGGACGAGGAGGCGACACGAGCATGACCGGAAGCGTGGGATTGAATATTTTCGACCAGGCCGACAAATACGACGGCGTCTTCACGAGAAATCCGCAATTCGAAAGCAGCAAGCTGGAAAGCAGCGCTTCACGCGCTATTTCCAATCCCGGGTGGCCTGCAAAATGAACGGGCACATTACCGGTCGCAAGGTATTTGACGGGCGCTTCCCGGACAGGCACGTCGAATGGCCACTCCAGGAAATAGTCGATGAACTCGGGTTCGTCGCTGGAAATAAAAATGTTCGTCAGATGAGGATGCGAGGCGAGCACGGATGCGACGACTGCGCAAAAGCGCTCCCACGAAATTGTCTCGGCTTCGTGCTTCTTGTCCGTGCCTCGGTAGTGCACGCCTAGGGTCGACTCGCCGAGCTCGAGCGCCTGGCTGATTGCCGACACCTCTTCGACGATATGTGGAGCGGGTCGGTAGTATGAAAAGAACAGCTTGCTCGCACGTTCGATCCGCAGTTGACGCTCATATTTCTTGCGGAAGCCGAGATGGACGAGATCGTTGACCTTCGATGCCCGAATTTTTTCGGGCTGGAGCGCGATGGGCGACTCACGAACGGTTTCGAAGAGCTCCGAAAACCAGTCCACCTTCCCTTCCGGATCGCCATAGATTCGTCCGCGCGCCGAGATCCTTGGAGTCAAGCGCTTCTCCTCGCAATGCATGAGGATGAACAGCACCATCTGCAGCACCGAGAAAAAACCGGAGACCTCGTAGATATCGATCGCGAAGACACCTTTGTTGAGACGCTGTCTCATGTGGACCGCAACCCGCGCAGGCGTCCCTATCAAGTGTTTGAAGCCCTCGCTGCGGCGCACTTTTTTCACGAGATCTATCACGTCTCGGTACATTCACACTCCCATTCGTTCAGACAATTTCCGGGTGGTTGGCCGGCTGATCGGGCACTTCCGGAACGCCGCCTAATGATAAAAGCGGCGAGAGCTCGATAGGGCAAAATTACCCCGCTGTGTGGTCTCGCGAACACTCAAGTCGGTAATTGACGCACGCCGCAGGGACCGGCGGGCCCATGCGACGCCGATGTCACGAGCGATCTTCGGATCGCGCCTCGGGCGATTCACTCAAAGGCTTGAGGTCGCCGAGCAGTGTCGGCAGCAACTCGCAGACTGTTGGATGGATATGGACCGCACGCTGAACGACGGTATAAGGCGCCTTCGCGTACATCGTATCGAGAAGGCAATGGACGACCTCGTCACCGCCTACGCCGAGAATCGCTGCGCCAAGAATCTCCTTGGTGTCGGCATCGACAGTGACTTTCATGAAGCCCTGCGTCTCGCCCTTTTCGACCGCACGACCCACGCGCTCCATCGGGCGTATGCCGACGAGCGCCTTGCGGCCCGAACGGCGCACTTCGTTCTCCGTCATCCCGGCACGTCCCAGCGGCGGATCGATATAAAGACCATAAGCGACGATGCGCTCGCGCACGCTGCGGCTCTCGCCGTTCAGCAGATTGTCGGCGACGATCTCGTAGTCGTTGTACGAGGTATGGGTGAACGCGCCCCGCCCGTTGCAGTCCCCGAGTGCCCAGACGCCCGGCGCACCCGTCTGCAATTGGTCGTCGACCTCGATGTAGCCGCGCTCATTGACCTCGATTCCCGCGCGTTCGAGCCCGAGGTCGTCCGTATTTGGCGTCCGCCCCACCGCAAGCAGGAGATGTGAGCCGACCACCTCGCGTTTGCCGCCCTCGCAGTCGAG
>CAYPWK010000189.1:0-10685 GCA_964414365.1 uncultured Burkholderia sp. | reverse complement strand
ACCGTCAAGCATAGACCTGTGCCCACCTCCCACTACCGCGTCAGCGGTTTAGTACTAGGCGCATTATCCCGAGCGCGGTTTTATCCGGAGGAGAACAAGCTTTCGCCAACGCGCGAGCGGCGTCCCCGGGGTTCAAACTCAACATAAAGTTGAGCGCGCTCACAAGGATTGTAGGAACGCGAGCAGGTCGCCCTTTGGCTTCCATGACTTTGCGTTCGCCGGCTCAATGCCGGCCTTTTTCCAGAACGCCTGCATGGCGTCGCGCTTCATCTTCAGGTCGATCGTGATGTAGCGACCTGTCGTTGCGACGCTGGTATGGCCGAGGTAATCGCGGATCACCGTCACGTCGGTTCCGGACTGCAACAACGCCACAGCGCAACTGTGGCGCAGGACGTGCGGGGTGATGTGCTTTCGCATCAGCGCGGGATTGTCCTGAGCCGCCGCGGTCGCATACTTGGTGAGGATGTAGGCGATGCCGTCGCGCGTCAAGGGTTGTCCGTGTCGATTGACGAACACGCACTGCCCGCACCGGCGTCGCCTGACATTCCGCGAAGTCGGTGCAATGCGTTGGCCGTCTCGGGCCACAACGGCAATAGACGTTCCTTTTTACCCTTGCCACGCAGGCGCACCTGCCTTGGCGCAGTCAATTGCAGGTCGTCCCACCGAAGGCCCGCAGCTTCGCTGACCCGAGCACCACAGTTGTATAGGAACAGCAGCAACGTGTAATCGCGCCAGCCGTCGCTGGTGCGTTTGTTCGGCATATTGATGATCAGTCGAACGTCCTCCGCCTCGAGGTACGTTGCCGGCCGCTGCCGGGACTTCTTTGCGGGGATAGCTAACACCCGCATGTACTGCTGCGAGTGCGCCAAGTCGTTGCGCAGCAAGTGCTTGAAGAAGCCACGGATCGCCGCACGTCGGCAATTGCGAGTCGCGACCGAATTTGATCGCTCGGTCTCGGTGTAATCAAGGAAGCGTGTCACCACGTCGGCGTCGAGGTCGCCTAGCTGCAAAGAGGCAACACCGCGGCCGCTTTGCTCGGAGACGAACTTGAACAGCAGCGTCAGCGCATCCCGGTAGGCGCGGACGGTATGAACGCTGGCACCTCGTTGCCGCGGCAGATACTCGGTGAAGTACGACTGCACGTGAGCGAACAGGCCGAGCGATGGCGATCGGCTCATCGCAAGTAGCGCTTGCCACGTGAGTGCTGCTCGAAGCGCTGGCTTGCCAAATGCAGCAGTTGCGGCGTGGCTTTGAGATAGACCTCCGTGCCGAGCACATTCTGATGCCCGAGGTATGCCGACAACCACGGCAGCTTCGCGTGCACGTCTACGCCTTCGACAGCCCACGCAGTCAGCCGATGCACCGCAAAGGCATGCCGAAACTCGTAAGGTCTGGCGCCCGATCGGCCGCGTGGTGGCTTCAAGCCGAGGTCCCGGAGCAGACCTCGCAGTGCATCGGATGCTGCGCGCACGGTTAGTGCCGATCCATCGCGACGGACGAACAGCGTCATGGGATCATCGGCACCGCTTGCCTCCAATACCTTCTCACGGTGCCGAATGTACTGTCGCAATTCCGCGGCAAGATCGTTGCGGATCGCCAGGATGCGCGAGCGCCCCTTACTTCGTTGCACCGTCAAGACGGCACGGCGCAGATCGACGTCGAGCATGCGCAGTCTCACAGCCTCGCCCAGCCGCATTCCGGTGCAATACAACACGAGCGTGAGAGCACGCAACATCGCGCCCCACATGCTGCGGCCCTCGTGCCGCGTGGCGGCGTTCACCAAGGCGAGCACCTCTTCGCGGCTAAAGACATATGGTACGAACACCGACTCTTTGACCGGCGCCAGCGCGTGATCCGGTACAAAGCAGTGCGGGTCGCTGCGGCGACGGAACAGGCACAGCTGGCGCAGGACGCCAAACTCGTTGCCCACCGTGACGGCTTTGCGGCCTTCGATCCTCGTCACCCACCGCGTCACCGCCAATTCCAGTGACACGGAGCGTTCCCCGTACTGGTTATGGATAAAGCGCACGAAGCTGTCGAGTACGAATTCGGCACGCCGGTAGCCCATTCCCATTGCTCGCTTGAACGCAATGAACTCCTTTGCGTCGCGGGCTAGGGTTGCGGCGGTGACCATCGTGGTCATTTGGGTACCGGCAGGGAGACGTCGCGCAGCGACTGCGTGGCGATGCGGACGTAGGCCGACACCGACTCCGAGTCGCGATGGCCGAGCAGATCCGACAGTACTCGCGCTTGGGTGCCAACATTGAGTTGCCGCGCGGCGTTTGAATACCGCAAGACGTGGCTACCCAGATAAGGAGCCTGGATACCGGCAATCACCGCGTGCTTGATGAGGATGTGTCGCACCGCGGACGATGCCGTGAACGCGCCGAATGGCACCTTCATCTGAACGAACACATTGTCGCGTTGGCGTATGAGCCGGGCGGCCGTGACGCAGGTACCGAGCGAGCACTCTGGCCACCGGCGGAAGTAGTGGCAAGATGAAGCTGACGCCGGTCTTGGGGCGGAACATCTGCAGCGTGCCGGCGTTCCAGTCGATGTGCTGCAATTGCAGGCCGATCACTTCGCCGGCGCCAAGGGCCGTAGGTGCTCATCATCAGCAGTAGCGCGTGATCGCGCAGTCCGCGCGCGGTGCTCGTATCCACAGCGCGCAGCAGTCGTTGAACGTCTTCCCAAGGTAAGGCCGGTCGAGGTCGTTCGAACCGCGGTTGCACGGGCGAGATCACCGCGTCGGCGAGATCGGCGCGAATGCGCCCGCTGACCAGAAGGAAGCGGGCAAAGGATCTGACCGTGCTGGCGATGTCGGCCGTCGTCGATCGAGCATAACGATGGGCGCATCCGATGAGGAATGCATCGATGTCGGGCAAACTCAACTGTCGCCAGGACTTGCCGGAACGATGCAGGTGCTCGAGGAGTTTGCCGACGTGGTCGAGCTTCTTGCGAACCGTAACCTCGGGGTTGCCTCGATGTTGTCCAAGGTGAGCAGCGTAGTCGCACAGGACCGCTGTGGCAGGTGCGGGGCGGCACTCGACGGGCTTCCACGGTGGAACGGGCGTGCCCGCAATCTCGTAGGCGCGGCGCAATGAACGCAATGACGAACTTGCGAGGGCGAGATGGGTGCCGGCAATCCCGCGTGAATGCGCGTACCAGGCCTGGAATCGCCTGACTCCATCACGCGTCAGTTCGTGGGTTTCGTCCAGGCCGAGCGCATTGCAGTAGCGTCTGAACCGCGCTATCCAATACAGGTATTGCTTCGCGGTGCTCGCACTGACGCAGCGGTCTGCTTGCCACATGCGCAAGATATCCTGGGTGGTGGGCGTGCGTTCGGATGGCATTGCCCGGTGGGATCGCGTGACCATACGAGCGGTGGATACGGGTTATGTTGTCGACCACGGTAGATCGTCCGCTCGTGCGCGTCAGGCC
This sequence comes from uncultured Burkholderia sp., assembly GCA_964414365.1. Classification (GTDB taxonomy): domain Bacteria; phylum Pseudomonadota; class Gammaproteobacteria; order Burkholderiales; family Burkholderiaceae; genus Trinickia. The sequence continues at coordinate 7,244 of CAYPWK010000189.1, read as the reverse complement.
CCATCTTATGTTGGCAGCCTTCGGCAACGCGCAGGTCATGGCCCCTGACCTCGAACCCCAGTGGAGGTGGGAGATGCGCGAGTACCTGGTCGTGGAGGTTAAGGCGAAGGCGCGTGAGAAAGCCAGCGTCAACGACGACGATGTCGGTGTCGGAATCCCTCAGCGCTTGAATAGCGTGCTGAATGGGCCCGAGGCGACGACGGAGCCAACGAATCGCTGACGGAAGTGATACCTCAAGGTCACGCATACTTGCCGCAGCAGCCTCGATGCTCGGCGAGCGTGCTGCCGCGAAGATCGTTTCTTCGACCTCGGCAAGCAGTCCAGGTAAGCGTGCTGCCAGAAAGTCGGGTAACAGGCTGAAGGTGCAGTGCCCTTGGGGGCAGTACCAACGGGCCACGCGAACTCCGGAGGGCTTGGCCCTCGCGTAGCTTCCATGGCGAGCAATGCCGCAGCCGCCGGAAGGATGCAGTGGGCATGCGGGCAGCTTCGCAAGCTTCCACTCACGACCTGCGACATATGCTTCCACGCCCGAACTCGTATGCATCGGAATCTGCAAGGGCGACCCCAACTGCGCCGACCCAAATCGGGGCGCAGGGAGATATTATGCCGAGTACGCGCAGGCGCCACTACTTGTAAGCGAGGGCCGCGAGCTTCGAGCTCCGGATAAAACCGCGCTCTGGATAATGTGCCCAACAGGCGGCTTCCATCACACGACCGGTCTCGTAAATGGCCTGATAGCCGCCGTATGCGTCAGCTTGCAGTGTGCCGCTGAATGACTCGAGATGCTGTTGCGGATGGATGCCTTTGCGATCTGGCGTGTAAGCGAACCACACCGCGGGCGGCGTCGTATCGGCCGATGATCGATCGTCACGCACGTAGACCCACAAGCGCCCAGTCTTCGTCTTGCCGTTGCCCGGCTCGAGCACTGGAACCGGCGTATCGTCGGCATGCAGCTTCGTCGCGGCCATCACATGACGGCGTAGTGCATCGACCAGTGGTTGCAAGAGCGTCGCGCCGTGGCCAACCCACTTCGCGAGCAGTGATCGATCGAGTTCGACGCCCTCACGCGCATACATGACCGACTGCCGATACAACGGGAGATGATCCGCGAACTTCGAGACCAGCACGTGCGCGAGCAGTCCAGGACCCGCGAGACCGCGCTCGATGGGCCGACTCGGCGCTGCTGCCTGTGCGATGTGGTCGCAGCACCCGCAAGCGAACTTGGGCCGCACATGACGGATTACGCGGAAGCTCGCAGGTACATATTCAAGTTGTTCGGAGACATCTTCGCCTAGCAGATTGAGCTTGCCGCCGCATTCCGGGCATGCTTCTGCCGACTCTGGCAAATGCGTTTGCACCTCACGCGGCAGATGCTCCGGCAACGGTTTGCGGGGCGCTTGCTCTGGTGCGGTGCGAGGTGTCTTCGGGATTTCGATCGGAGCTGCGCCTTCGTCTGCTTCGAGCTCTTCCAGACGCAGTTCGAGTTGTTCGATCTGGCGATCAAGCTTCTCCGACTTGCGACCGAACTGCATGCGGCGAAGCTTCGCGATCAGCAGTTTCAGATGCTCGATCTCCGCCTTGGCGGTGGCGTTCGCCGCTCTATGCGATTCGACCACGTCCTCCAGATGCCCAATGCGAGCATCGCGCTCGAGCAGCATGGCTTTGAGCGCTTCGATGTCGTCTGGATAGGCGTTGGCCGCGGTCATGCCGGCAGTTTACGCGGCGGCCAGCAGGTTTACAACGCCGATGTCGGCTCGGTCGTTCGTATCGGCTGGCGCCAGTCGATACCTTCGAGCAGCATCGACAGTTGTGCTTGGCTCAGACATACAACGCCACCGTCGGCGCGTGGCCATACGAATCGGCCTCGTTCTAAGCGTTTCATCAGGAGGCACATGCCGTCGCCGCTCCACCACAGCACTTTGACCAAATCGCCGCGCTTGCCTCGGAACACGAACACGTGGCCGCTGAACGGATCACGTTCCAATACGGTCTGGACCTTTGCAGCCAAGCTGTTAAAGCCCGAACGCATGTCCGTCACACCCGCGGCCAGCCAGACCTTTGTGCGGCTGGGCAGCCCGATCATGCTGCCGATTCCGGCGTGACGCTCAACATGCGCAGTACCAGCCGTAGCGTGGCCTGGTTTGGCGAGCCTTCGATCCGCACACGAGTGTTACCGACGTTGATCTCTATGGCGCCCATCGCGGCAGCGCCGATCACCGGCGTCGGCGTCACGGTCGCAGTCGGTCGCTCGATCTGGGGCGCTGGCGCTTCCACTGTGACCGGCAACAATCCCACAGGATCATATTCGCCGGCACGCAACGCTCGACGCCATTTGAATAACAAGTTCGTGTTCACACCGTGTTCCATCGCCAGCCGCGCTACGGATACACCCGGTTCGCAGGCCAGCTTGGCGAGTTTCCGTCGAAATTCGACGGGGTGATTCGGAATGCCTTTGCGTGAAGTTCTCTTCGGTGCTTCTGTTGACACTGTGGTCCCCGCTACTCGCTGTGGTGGGGCCTACTCTGGCAACATTCATTCACACCGTCGAGACGGTACCGGCGACTCGCTTACGTCGCTACTCGCGATGCAGGCCCGCCCCTTCGGGTAGAAATCCAGCACCACGCAACACCGCATCGTTGCCGACCGACGCCATGGCAACATAGATAGCTGGAAAGCGACATGCCTGAGCCGTCATTTAGTGACTTAATAACGGCATCGTACCGCGATGGGCTGGGCACCCAAAGGTCGCCAGGGTAGGCGCATTGATTTTCAGGAGCAGCGGCCCGGCAACCAGCTCGCCGCGATGCCGTCTTGCTTCTCGCCCGATTGGTGGCGTTGGACAAGCCGAGGACCCGCACTTGGCAAACGACAACTCGGCCCGTTAGCTCGCGTAAGGGCGACGCTCGGTTGGCTCGACACCAAGCGACCGCAGCAGCACCTTCCCGTCAATTGTCAGCGCGAAAATGGTGTCGCCATCTTCCGACGTGATGAGATTAACCAGTCCTGCTTCCTGTAGCGCTAACAGGTCCGCCGTCAAAGCCGTTGTGTCAAACGACGCGTCGCACAGTCGAAAGAGCGTCGCGAGTTCGCGCGCGCTCAGCGCCAGGGGGTGCTGATGACCACGATGCGTCGAAGGGCCGTCATGGTGTTCTGTATTCATGACATGTCATACCCGCTGCTGAGGTCATTGAGCCCTCGCGCGGTGGGCCGCTGATTTGATGCACGTATTATGGCCAATCCTAGCAACCATAGCGAAACGAGGCGGTTTCGCGTGTAACCTCTTATAAGCGCTGAGGCGGCCGGCGTCTGATGCTTTCAACAATGAATGCCTGCGACACCACAGTGTTCAGCAGTTCTCTTTCCGGCGACATAGGCCGCATGTTTTTGGCATAACATGCCGCGCCGTTAAGACTGCATCTTTCCCTACGGCGACCTCGCGGCGAGACTCTCGAGGAACGCTTGCACATCGTGCTGGTACTGCTGTGCCAGTGCTGCAGTGGTCGACGAACATTGGCCGTGCATCCTCGACACGATTTCGGACACCTCACGGCTATACGAGACAGCTCTGTCCATTGTTGGCTGGACGAGGACCGCATTCAATGCGAACAGTTCCTGCGGGTTGCCCGGGGAAATTGCTCTGGTCATGAGTTCTTGGTTTTCTGCGAGGGCAGAGTTGACTGCGCGCAGGTTCAGCTCCGTGAGCTCTCGCATGCTGCCGAAAACACTTGATGCCAAATCTCGAAACGCATCCAGTCCTGCTTTCTGCACGGTGGTCAACTGTTCTGGAATTGGCGTGCTCATCAAAGGCTCCTCGGCAGACGGGGTGCGATGGATTCAACGGAAACGTGGGGAACAACGATGACGATAAACTAAAGAGTAGTCATCGTTGCTGCAGATTCAAGCAGTTCCATGTACGGCTGAGGACGGATGAGGTGCGCAAGCAGAAGCCATCGTTGAGGCACACGGTTTCCCACGCGCGGATTGTCCCCGACGTGAGACCATCGTCCGCGTTAGACAACAACTAGGGCGTCACGGTGTTAGCATTACTTTAAACAAGGGCACATCGAATTTTGCGGGAACCCTGTCAAAGGTGCCCGTGCCGGTCGTGCCCGAATATGCGCCGGTTCCAGAAATAATCTTGTAGTCGCAAAGCGCACCTTGCATCGCAAGGCATCTTCGGTCTCATAGGGCGTGACGTCTTCGCCCGCTGCTCGTTTTATATACGACGGTGTAACCGGCTTGTACACGCTGTGCTATTGATGATCGCTGGCGCCTCGATCGCCTCCCCGATCCACAGCACCGGCCAGTTCGACGAGCCGTCGACGCTGACGAAATTCCAGAGCAGTTCGCCCGCGGTGTTGTGGCCGTTGAAGCGCGCGGGCTACACATCGTCCTCCCACGCGGCCACTCTTTCCGGATCGGGCTCAGGAATGACCCAATAGAACTTCCCAACTACCAGGTGACTGTTCGTAGTCATTGCTCCTCCCGCGTACGATGGACTCGCCGGGTCAGCATAGTCGAAGTGCGGCGGCGTGAACCTATCAGTTTTGATAGGCTGTCATTCATCGCGATGACTGTCCTGAGGGCATCCCAAACCTGCTCATGGTCGCGCTCCCGTGCCGACGAAACTGCATGCGACGTCGGGCATCAGGCGACGTACTCGCCGCGCATATACCGAGCAGCTTCGACAAGAGCGTCCGGACGGTCGAGCGCATCCATCGGTGCAACCGGCTGATTCACGTTCGCGTCGGCCGCGCTAACCCATCCGTTCCAGTATTGGAACCAAGCCGCGAGAGGCCATGAATCGCGAACCTCGCCCAGTGCCTGGAGAATTTCTCGGATCACGGGCAGCGGCTGGCACCTTGCATCGAACTGATACCCCGCAAAGTATTCTTCGCCGTCAAATGTCACCCTGAAGGTGCGGCCGTCGTTTCTCCACTCGGCCGCCGGCTGAGATGCGTCGGCGCGAGGCGAAGACTGACGCTCATTGACAAAATTCCGTTCGAGCCACGAGGGCACCTTCACGCGGCGGATCTCGTGACTCCGCGCGGTTTCTAGCGCGTCAGGGAGTGCCCGTCAGGAATCGGGCGGAGCGCAAAGCCAGCCGCAGTGCCCATCCTGGCCGCTGCGGCGTCGCCATCGCGCCGGAATCGTTGCACTGTTCAGCCATTTAATTGCACGCCTCTACTGCTAGGCTTCTGCTGTTTTCGCCACCGCGACACCGCCACATTGCCTGTCGGGCAGTGCGGGTCAGTGACCGTAACCGCTGACGATCACCATTTATATCGGGTACACGCATCCCGTTCGCCAGACCCGGCTTCGTACAGACGTTTCGGTCCTTGCGGTTGATGGGCGGCGGCGCACTTGCCCTTTGCCTCCGAAAGCTGCTGCACGGTCTCACGCCGCTACCGCAAAAAGCGACATGAAAACGAGCAGCGATTGATGGTGATCCGCATTGTCTTTTAGAGGGAAGCGACGACGTCGGTTAGCAAAAATCGGCTTGTCGAGCGGGAGTAGACGACGTCCGTCCAGTGACTTACATCCCGACACGCGCGGGTTGGTGTCAACGCCGATTAGAAACTGACCCACCCAAATGCGGTGACTCTGTGCGCCCGGCGGTATCATAGAAGTGTCTGGCCACGATTGCGGTGTCCGTTCAGTTCAAGCAGCGTGGGATGAGACAAGCGCGACGGTAGCGCTCGGACGTGGCAAGCCATCATTCAACTTCACAACGTCGAAGGACGTATTAACGTGGCAACGGTCTTGGTCGTCGATAGTGACAAGGGGGTTTCCGCGGTCCTTCGACAAATCTTGGAAGCGAATGGTTACGGCGTGCTCACCGCACACGATGCAGATATTGCTATGACGATGCCAAGTCGCCGGATATTATTTTGATGGATTACGTGCTGCCGGGCACAGATGGAATTGAGCTTGGCCAAAAGCTGCGGGCCGACCGTGCAACGGCCCGGATTCCGGTGGTGGTGCTGGCCGCCTCCCGCATTCCAGCATACATGGGCAAGCAGCCGTGGAAGGCACTGATCATGAAACCGGTATCCGTCGAAAGTCTATTGCAGGTCTTGGACGCCGCGTTGGCTGGACCAGTCGGGGCCGATATGGATGAGTTGCGGGCGCGGACACGACCGAATCGACTGGAGCCGTAGTGCTTCACCTCCACGGTTTAGATCAGGCTCTTTGCCTTCTGTAATTCGGGTGCTCACTTCATTGCGGTCTGCTTCCAAGAGGGTGCTTGCAAGGGCATTTTGTCGCCGGCGCCGCGCCAGCAGAGCAACGCCAGTGTCGTCCGTCACTGCACTGCCGAGCACAGCCAGGCGAGAGCGGTACGGAATAGCCGAGGGCGCGCCCCTGCAGCTCTCTACAGAGTGCCGCGCGCGGCTCTATCGTGCCTTCTGGCCACGCGGCGCCCGCGACGTGGCGGTGTCGTGCTTGCCGGTCGATCGGCGACGCGCGCTTGCAGTTGAAACGCCATCTTTCGTGGATCGCCGGCGAACCGCGAGACTCGATCGCCCTCGGCCACGTCGATGCGTACATGGACCCGTTGCGTGCCGGCTCGAGTGACGACGTCTACCTGCGCGTGTTAGAGACGCGTCGGCCGGACGGCTAAGAGACTGGCTGGATCGAGCAGCCGCTGTTCTTGACCGAGGACGCAACGCTCGTGCGCAACTGGGCCGCGCTGCAGTCGGAACTCGCAGCGCAGCATGCGCACACGCTGTTCAAACCCAAGGAGTAGGCGTGCCGCGACCACCAACCCGTTGGGAAGATCGCGCGTTGCGGGTCAATATGACTGCCATGGCGCAATACGACCGTCAATTCCCGACCCACATGCGACCCCGAATCGAAACAACCACCGTCCGTTTCTTTGCTCAACTCGGTCGCTCACAAACCCACAGTTGGTACTTGTTCGAACACTTCCGCCAGGAACGTTGCCGCATACTCGCCAAACGGTTAGCCATTGTGCGGTATCCGGGCCATGATGCATTGCCTCAGCCCAAGCGCGCCGCAGGTTGCGTGAGGTGGCGAGTGCAGTATCCTTCAGTACCATCGACATCGCACGCTTTGTACACAGGAGAATATGATGAATTCAAATCTCAGCCGGAAGGCCTTGCTGGCAGTGGCGCTCGCCGGCGCAGCCGCGACAGCCGTCGCAGCCACGCAGGGCAAAGAGAAGGTTCAGTGCTATGGCGTCGCCCAGGCCGGCCAGAACGACTGCGCAAGCAAGACCGGCG
>CAYPWK010000188.1:0-10695 GCA_964414365.1 uncultured Burkholderia sp. | reverse complement strand
GAGGCTCACGCGCTGGGTTGTGCCACCCCCGCCGTCCGTGCTGCCACAACGAACGTATCCCGCGCCGCCTGCATGTCCTCCACCGAACCGAAGGCGCTCATGTAGTGGCCGGTAAATCCTTTTGCCTCGATGCGGCGGAACATGTCCCCGAAGTCGAAGTCGCCTTCGCCGGGACGCAGATGCTGCTCGTGGCCGTTGCGCCAGCAATCCGCCAGGCGCACTTCGGCCACCCGCTCGAATGGGATCGCGTCAACGAACCCGGCCACACCTGGCGGTAGCAGATGCGCATGATTGGCGGTGAAGGACAGGCCAAACGCCGGAGACTCAATCTGCTCGTAGTAGTAGCGCCACTCCTCGACCGTATGCGCGAGATAATGAACTTCGGCGTCGGCCGGCTCCTTGTTCAGGTTTTCGAGCAGCAGCCGGGCACCGCGTTTCTCCGCGTACTCGACCATGCGCTTCAACCGCTCCAGTCCCGCTTCCATCCGCAGCTTAACGTCGGCCGTGAAGTGGTAACCTGCATGCACGACGATCCACTCGGCCCCGAGCCGCGGATAGATATCGATGTAGGCCTTCAGGTACTCGTCGACCGCGTCGGAGACGAGGGGAGAATATTCGGCAACGTTGATCGCCGACAGCGTGTGGAGGCCGAGATGGATTCCGTGCCGGTCGCAGGTTTCCCTGATCCCTTTCGCTCGCGCGTCGTCGAACGTGGTGAAGGCGTTGGCTCCGGTGTCGAGCTGAATGTCGACGTAGTGCACGTCGTTGCGCGCGGCCCATTCGAGCCCGTCCTCAAGCCGTAAGCGTCGCCCGATATCTACACCGATGCGGTCACGCAGCGCTTCGCCCATCGCTTCCATCTCCATGATGCAGTCGAAACTATCGCCAACGTACAGGGGAGTGTAAAGCCGAGTCCGATGTGCCGCATCGAGTATCCGACGACGCTTTCCGCGTGACGGCCTCCTGATAGGCACATGACCGTTGCCGTAGTCCGCACAGTGCGCGGCGCCTAGCGAGTTTGGTCTAGACCGGAGCTGGAACTGATTTCGGCACGAGGCCGCTCTGACCCTCTCTCCATTGTCAGCCCTTCAACACGGCGCGTCGGACCTGTGAGCCGCCGGGTTCCAGGCAGAACGCAAATAGGGCCGAGATTCCTTGACAACACCGCAAGTATGTCATCATGATGATAGCGCACCGGAAAGTTGTACAATGCGAAAGAACTCGGTCTCTACTGGAGGGGAGGGCCTATTCCGAATCGTCGAGTCGAGGTCGGCTACAGACGCCGATCTGACGAGCCGCGACTGAACGAGCCTCCGGTGATGCGAGATGAATACTAACGTGACTCGCTCGATCGAGCGCCTTCAGGTCGCTGCCGAAACGGGACCGTTGACCGCGATCCTCGATCGCTGCCCGATCGGGGTCGCCATCGTCGACTCCAATCTCGTCATCCGCTACGGCAACGAGCGGTTCATGTTGATGGCCGCGGTTGCAGAATCACAAGAAGCCTGGCCGCCGCTCGATCACCTTGTGACAAGTGACGACGACCGGTTCGCCATTCGCTTGGCCTTGACCGATGGCCAACGGATCGCGCGTCGCGAACTCAGCCTGACCGCACTGGATGGCCGTTCCGTCTGGGTGCTGATGAGCGCCGAAGCGATCCGATTCGCCGGCGCAGCGGCGACACTCATTTGGTTGGACGACGTGACGAAACAGCGTTTCGCCGTCGACGCATTGCGCGCGAGCGAGGAGCGTCTCGATCTGGCCGTTGCCGGCACACGGTCGGCGATTTGGGAAGTCGATTTCAGCCGGCGTACGACATGGTGGTCGAAAGAATTCTACCGGATGCTCGGCTATGCGGACGATCAGCAGCCGGACGAAAACGTCTGGGAGCGCCACATTCATTCCGATGACGCAACCAGAGTGCTTCGCGGTCTCCGCGAGTACCTCAAAGCAAAGCAGTCTCCGGGCGAAGCGGGGGCAGACGCGCCCGTCTATGAGGCGACGTACCGGCTCTGCCGCCTTGACGGCAACATCATCTGGGTTGTTGCGAAAGGGCGAAGAAATTCGGATGATGGGGGACGACGGCGACGGTTCAACGGCATCATGCTCGACGTCACCGCCCAAAAGCGGGCCGAGCATGCCCTACGTCAGGCGCAGCAGGATCTGATCCAGGCCGAAAAGATGGCCTCGCTCGGGTCGCTCGTCGCTGGTGTCGCGCACGAAATCAACACGCCGCTCGGCAACACGCTGACCGCGTCGTCTCATCTCTCCGACAAGGTCGCCGAGCTTTCGACGCTGATCAATGAAAACCGCCTTCGTCGCTCCGACCTCGTCGCATTCGTCGGCCTGCTGACCGAGACGACTCGGCTGATGGTTGCAAACTGCGAGCGCGCCGCCGAGCTTGTGCAGAGCTTCAAGCAAGTGGCGGTCGACCAGACGAGCGGCGAGCGTCGGCGATTCGATCTGAAAGGATACATCGAGGAAGTTCTCCTGAGCCTCCGGCCGCGGCTGCGAAAGACCGGCCATCAGATCTCTGTCGAGTGCCCAGAGATGCTGGACATCGACGGCTATCCTGGCGCGCTCTCGCAGTTGCTGACCAACTTCCTTCTGAATTCACTTATGCATGCCTACGAGCCAGGCGAGGCAGGACGCATCGCGATCCGCGTGCGACTGCTCGACGGCGATCTTGTCGAGCTCACCTATTCCGATGACGGCAAGGGGATCCCGCAAAACCTCCTCGGCCGAATTTACGACCCGTTCTTTACGACGCGGCGAGGGACCGGCGGCAGCGGGCTCGGCTTGCACATCGTCTTCAACCTCGTGACCGGCACACTACGCGGTCAGATCGCCGTGCAGAGCGAAGTGGGCCACGGGACCAGCTTCAAAGTTCGATTTCCGCGCTGCGCGCCGATCGATAACGAAAAGGCAGACGAAACTGATGACTGATGCCGATAACGACCTCCTGTTTGCGGAGGACCTCGCAAATCAGTCGGGCGCTGATGAAGAGCAAGTCTGGAAAGTGCTGATCGTCGATGACGACGAGCAGATTCACGCGGTCACCAAGATGGTTCTCTCCGATTTCCGGTTTCGTGACCGGCGTATCCAGTTCTTGTCCGCGCATTCGGGCAAGGAGGGCCGCAAACTGATTGCCGCCAACCCGGATCTTGCTGTCATTTTTCTCGACGTGGTCATGGAGACCGAAACCGCCGGGCTCGATCTCGCCCGCGAAATACGGGGTACGCTCGCCAACGATTACGTCCGGATCATCCTTCGGACGGGTCAGCCCGGACAAGCGCCGGAGCGTAAGGTTATCGTTGATTACGATATCAATGACTACAAGGAAAAGTCCGAGCTGACGTCACAAAAATTATTCAGCGCGATGGTCACCGCGCTTCGTTCGTACAAAGACATCATGACGATCGACGCGAGCCGTCGCGGGCTCGAGAAGATCATTGCAGCATCGGCATCGCTGTTTCAGATCAGATCGATGGAGCTGTTCCTCTCCGGCGTTCTCCTGCAGCTCGGCTCGCTGTTGGAGGTTGGCATCGACGCGATCATGGTCAGTGCGAAGTTCGACGGCGCAGACGATCCGAAAGCGAATTTTGAGGCGCTGCAGGTCGTTGCCGCCTCGGGCCGCTTTGCCGCGCTCGTCGACCGCCCCGTCGATACGGTCGAGCCGTCCGTTATGAACGCGCTCAAGGAGGTGATCCGGTCGGGCGAGAGCGTGTTCTTCACGAAGCGCAGCATTGTGTATTTCCATTCACGGATGGACCGGACGACGGTGCTGTACATTGAAACCACACGACAGCTCGAACCGATGGATCACAAGCTGATCCAGCTCTTCTGCGGCAATGCGAGCATCGGTCTCGACATGCTGACGTGACGGGACAAGTTATGGACGCCACCGCACCTGAGACAGCCGCGACACAATCATCGTCGATGACGGTGGGTGAACTCCCTCTGTGGCAAGCGATTTTCGACTTGCGGACGAAAACAGGGGATGTCGAGAAGCGGTTCATTTCGGAGCGTGACCTGCCTGCTTGCGTCATCCGGGACGGCGATCGGCTCATCGGCGTTCTGTCGCGCAAGAGCCTGTTGGCCGAGCTCAGCAAGCCGATGGCCCGCGACATCTACATCAAGCGTCCGGTCGATCAGTTGCTCGGGGCGATGGACACGGCACCGCTCATCCTCCCCGTAACCACGTCCGTTGCAGCTGCCGTTGGAGCCGCCCTGTCGCGCCCCGACGAACGATCCTATGAGCCCGTCCTGGTCGATGTCGGCGACGCGCTAAACGTATTGGAAGTCGACGTACTGATGCTGGCTCAGTCGACCATGCTAGAGAGGGCAATCGCCGAGAAGGACAATCTGATCACGGAGGTGCAGCGTACCGCAAACGAACTTCGGGTCGCGTTGGAAAACCTGGAGCAGGCCCGCGACCGGCTCGTACAATCGGAGAAGATGGCAGCCCTCGGCCAGCTTGTCGCGGGAGTTGCGCACGAAATAAACACGCCGGTCGGCGTCGCCCTGACGGCCGCAACTTATCTCGGCGAGCGTACCGCTGCCTTTGAGCAGATCTTCCTCGAAAACAGGATGAAGCGTTCCGACCTGCAATCCTATGTGGACCTCGCCAGGGAGAGCGCTGAACTCCTCCGCTACAATATTGATCGCGCCGCGCAGCTTATCCAAAGCTTCAAGCAGGTTGCCGTTGACCAGACCAACGAACAGCGCCGGACTTTCGACCTACGCTCGTATCTTGAGCAACTGTCTACCAGCGTCGCACCAGAGCTGCGGAAAGCCGGGCATGTTCTGACGGTGTCATGCGATGACGGCATCGAGGTGACGAGCTATCCCGGTGCCCTGGCGCAGGTTGTCACGAACCTCGTCGCTAACGCCAGTACGCATGCCTATGACAGGGGCGCGGCCGGCACGATTGCGGTTGCCGCGTCGTCGGATGGTGCGGAGGTGGCGCTGTCGGTTACCGATGACGGGTACGGAATGGATCAGGACACGCTATCGAAGATCTACGACCCGTTCTTCACGACGAAGCGCGGCTCGGGGGGGGACCGGTCTCGGCCTGCATATCGTCTTCAACATCGTCACCGACACGTTGAAGGGAAATATCCACTGTCGATCCGCGCCCGGTCTCGGAACGTGCTTCACCATCACGATCCCGCGGTGCGGTGCTGAATGAGCGGCGCGACTGGCCCGGATATGGATTTCCTGATTGAGGACACGGCGGCCGGCGCCGTTGAGGAGCAGATTGCTGCCACGCCGTGGCGCGTCCTGATCGTCGATGACGACGAGAGCGTGCATTCAATCAGCCGCGTTGTTCTGGCGGATGTCAGGTTTCAGGGGCGCGGAGTCGAGATTCTGAGCGCGTATTCGGGTCGGCAGGCAGCCGCGTTGCTTCGTCAGACCCCGAACGTCGCCGTCGTATTGCTCGACGTCGTGATGGAGGACGATGACGCCGGTCTGCGGCTCGTGCGTGAGATACGGGAACAGATGAAGAATCCGCGGCTGCGGATCATCCTGCGCACCGGTCAGCCAGGTCAGGCGCCCGAACGTGAAGTGATCGTTAACTACGACATTAACGACTACAAGTCGAAGGCCGAGCTTACAGCACAGAAGCTGTTTACGGCGACCATTGCTGCACTTCGATCTTATTCCGACATCGTAGCACTTGAACGCAGCCGGCAGGGCCTGGAGCAGATCATCGGCGGCGCACCGGAACTGTTCGCTCGACACACGCTGACAAGTTATGCGGCCACTTTCCTGCGGCAGGTGACCGAGCTGTCCGGTCAGTCGGGTGAGGGGGCCATTGTCGTTGCCGCCGACGACGCCGGCGACGACACCGATCCGTCGATCGTGGTTGCCGCAGCGAGCGGCAGCTTTATTCCGGCACTTGGTCTGCCGTATCGGCAGAATTTGCCGGAAGCGGTCGCCGTCAAGATCGGACTCGCGCTCAACGACCGATTGGCCCTCAACGGAGAGTACGATTTCGTTCGCCCGATCCGAACGCCGGGCAACCGGGCGGCCACAATTTACTACCGCGCCGATTCGCCGATGGATTCGGACCATCTCAAGCTCATCGACATCATGTGCGCGCTCGTCGGCGTCGGGCTCGACAACGTGCAACTGCACAATCGGTTGCTTCGGCACCAAGCCCGTCTGGAGTCCGAAGTTGAGGCCCGTACGCTCGAATTGGCGACCATCAACGCCGACCTTGTTAAGACGCAGGCGCAGATCAACGAAGAGCTTCGTGTCGCCCGTACGCTGCAGCAATCTATTCTGCCCACCGAGTTCCCGACCCATGACGGATATCGAGGCCACGCGTTGATGCGCGCGGCCCGCATGATCGGCGGCGACTTTTACGACATGTTTCGACTTGATGATCATCGGCTCGGAATCGTGGTCGCGGACGTGAGCGGCAAAGGCGTTCCGGCGGCGCTATTCATGGTGCTTGTCCGCACCATCCTTCAGGAGCTCGCGCTACGCGGCCTCTCCCCAGGGGCATGTCTTGCTGAAGCCAACCGTCAACTCATTGCGCGTAACCCGCTTTCTCTATTCGTCACCGTAATCTACGGGGTCCTTGACGCGCGTTCGGGTTTTTTCACGTTTTGCAGCGGCGGGCACGGCATGCCCTACGTCCTGCGCGACAGCGGGGCCGTTGAGGTGGTTGCGGCACGTGCCGCACCACTCGTAGGGCTGATCGACGATGCCTACTACCCGGACTTAACGATCGCGCTTCAGTCCGGAGACGGGGTGTTGCTCGTGACAGATGGCGTAGCAGAGTGCTTCAACGGGGCGGGCGAGGCCTTTGGTGAGGAACGGTTGCTCGCACTTTTGGCCTCGGCGGGACGTATCGCTCCCGATCACCTGATAGACCGTTTGGTCATCGCACTCGATCGGTTTTCCGACGGAGTGCCGGCTTCGGATGACGTAACGGCGCTACTGGTCCAGTTCACCGGTCAGACAGCCGTGGCTCGGACAACCGTAGTCGTTCATCCCGCAGCGACCATTTGACCACATCAGCGGGACGCTTATCCCCGGCGCCGGCCAGGATGCGACGACTTCGCTGCGTCGATCGGGGCAATCTGGACGAGAGCGGCCCCGCGGCTAATCGGACCGAGTCCTCACCGATCGGCCGCTGCCGCTCGCCGATCCAACAGCAGTTCGCGATCGGTTCAATCGTGCGCAACGAACGGTAGTCGGACGAGCACTCGAGGATTGATCGAGTAAGGCGATCGATATGTCCAGATCCTGACGTTGGACCCGACGCCTGTCCCATCCGATCTTCCAGGCCAGGCAGCTTTCCATCGCGTCCGTCAGGAATAGTTACATGTCAGCCTCGACCGCTCCACTGCGAGAGATCATCCGTCAGTTCACGCCGAACTGGTTTTCGGTAACCATGGGTACCGGAATCCTCGCTCTCGCGCTGAACCAGGCACCCGTTGCGGCTCCGGGGTTGCACGCAATCGCTGAGGCGCTCTGGTGTCTCAACATAGTTCTGTTCGTAACGTTCATCTGCCTGTACGGCGCGCGATGGGTGCTGTTCTTCGACCAAGCCAAGCGGATCTTCGGGCACTCCGTCGTGTCGATGTTCTTCGGCACCATCCCGATGGGCCTCGCCACGATCATCAACGGCTTTCTTGCGTTCGGCATCGCTCGCTGGGGCACGACCGCGGTGTCGATCGCGGACGCGCTCTGGTGGCTCGACATGGCAATGGCGGTGACCTGCGGCGTGCTCGTGCCGTTCTTAATGTTCACGCGACAAGACCACAGCATCGAAAAGATGACGGCAATATGGCTGCTGCCGGTGGTCGCCGCGGAGGTTAGCGCCGCGAGCGCGGGACTGCTGGTGCCGCACCTCGCCTCTCCTGAGGCGGCATTGCGCATGTTGGTGCTCGGTTATGCCCTCTGGGCGTTCTCTGTCCCATTGGCAATGAGCATCCTGGTCATCCTTCTGTTGCGGCTTGTGCTCCACAAGTTGCCGAACAAGGACATGGCAGCCTCGCTGTGCCTATCGCTCGGACCGATCGGCACCGGGGCGCTCGGCTTGCTTCTGCTCGGCGCGGACGCGCCACGAGTCTTCGCGCAAGCGGGCATGCCTGGCATCGGCGATGTCGCGCACGGGCTCGGGCTGATCGGCGGCGCTATCCTTTGGGGCTATGGTGCCTGGTGGCTTCTGCTCGCCGTGCTGACCACGGCCCGCTACATGCGCGGGGGCATGCCGTTCAACATCGGTTGGTGGGGCTTCACCTTCCCGCTCGGCGTCTATGCGGTCGCGACACTGACGCTCGCACGGCAGACCCATCTTGGCTTCTTGCTCGCGATCGGCAGCGGGCTCGTCGCGCTCCTTGCAATCATCTGGGTGACGATTGCCCTGCGGACCCTGCACGGTGCGTGGCATCGCTACCTGTTCGTGTCGCCCTGTCTGATGAGCGGCGCGATCCCCGCCGATTTCGAGGCGGACGCCGTATAGGCGAAACCGAATCCGGGACGGCCAGAATCGGCGGGACTTTGGCCAAAATCGACGGATCTCCAGCGTTGTGGCCGAGGGTTAGAAAATCCATTTTCTAATCACGAAAGTCACCAACACGGAGATGCTGAATGTATCAGCTGCACTATTTCCCAAGTAACGCCAATGCGGCGCCCCACATGGTGCTGGAAGAGCTCGGCCAAAAGTACGAACTGGTACTCGTGGAACGCGCGGCGAGTGCTCAGAAGTCCAAGGAATACCTGAAACTAAATCCAAATGGTCGGATCCCAACCTTGGTGGACAATGGACTCGTCCTGTTCGAGGCCGCGGCAATCGTTCTTCACCTGGTCGACCAGCATCCCGAAGCCGGGTTGGCCCCGAAGGTCGGCACGCCGGAACGGGCCAGGTTCTATCAGTGGCTGACCTTCCTGACGAACTCGCTGCAGGAAGAGCTGATGATTTGGCAGTACCCGGACCGACTCACCGGCGCCGATGTCGCGGCGACGGAAGTCGTCAAGCGGGGCGCTGAAGCGCGGGCAGGCACTTATCTGGATGTCATCGAGCAGCATCTCAAGGCGCACGGGCCGCTGTTCCTCGGTGACAAGCTGAGCGCGGCCGATTTCTACCTGGTCATGCTCGCCCGCTGGGCCCGCCCGATGGCCAACCCGCCGCGGTCCCGCCCCAATGTCGCGAAGCTGCTCGACAAGGTTACGGCGCTTCCGTCGGTGCGCCGCGCCTACGCGCGCGAAGGCGTCACCGAAGAGATCTGCTGAGCGCAACAACGAAATCCGACCCGCCGAGTTGCGTCTCGGCGGCGCAGAAAAAGGAAGTGACAATGACCAACGAAACCATCAGCCGAAACATGCCGGAACGGATGGATCTGCCGTTCGTCGGCCTGGCAACCTTTGCGGGCCAGCCCGCCTGCACCGACTGGGATAAGCTCGACGGCGCTGACGTCGCCGTCCTGGGCGTGCCGATCGATACGGCCTCGAGCTACCGCGTCGGAACGCGGTTCGGCCCGCGCGCCATCCGCGAGATGTCGATGTTCCACGGCTTCGGTCCGGAAGGCGTCTTCGATTTCGAGGACGAGGTAACCTACCTCACGGCCGAGGAAGTGAAGATCGTCGACGCCGGCGACAGCGACGTCATTTACGCGGATACCAAGCGCAGCCTGGCCAATGCCGAGCTTGCCGTCCGCGCACTGCTCGACGCCAAAACGATGCCGTACATTCTCGGCGGCGACCACGCCATCACCATGGCGACGATCGCGGCCTATTCGAACGAGAAGCCGATCCACATCGTCCACCTCGATGCGCACTTCGACTTCATCGACGGTCGTAATGGCATAATGTGGGGCCATGGCAGCCCGATGCGCCGGGCGTCCGAAATGACCCATGTGAAGGGCATAACGACGTTGGGGCCGCACAACATGGCTGCGGTCAGCAAGAAGGATTACGAGGCGGCAAAAACCTACGGAACGCATGTCGTGCCGCTGCGGAGGTTCCGCTCGATCGGCGCGACCGCTGCGCTGGCCCACATCCCGGATGGCGAGCGGGTCTATGTGTCGATCGACATCGACAGCTTCGATCCGTCGATCGCGCCCGGCACCGCGACGATCAGCCACGGCGGTTTCACCTACTACGAGGCCAAGGACCTGCTGCGGGAAATGGCCAGGCGCTTCGACGTCGTCGGCGTGGATTTCGTCGAGGTATCGCCGCCCTACGACCCGTCCGGCATCACCTCGCTGCTCGCGGCACGAACCAGCCTCGATTTCATCGGGTCGATTTTCCACGAGCGCGCGAAGCGGCGCGGATGACCACCGGCCGCCCAGCACCGTGAGGCATGGCCTCTCCCTTCCGTTCTCCGACCGAACCGAGTGCGACAAGGCTCTGCAGACCCATTCACCACAAGGACACACCTTATGACTGACGACACCAACAAGCCGCCGCTGACGCACGCGTCCGGCACACCGGTCACCGACAACGTTAACATTCAGACGGCCGGTCCGCGCGGACCCGCTTTGTTGCAGGATGTTTGGCTGCTCGAAAAGCTCGCCCATTTCCATCGCGAGGTGATCCCGGAACGGCGCATGCACGCCAAGGGCTCCGGCGCGTTTGGCACTTTCACCGTTACCAACGACATCACCCGCTACAGCAAGGCGAAGATCTTCTCGGAGATCGGCAAGCAGACCCCGATGTTCGCGCGCTTCTCGACCG
>CAYPWK010000187.1:8221-10813 GCA_964414365.1 uncultured Burkholderia sp. | reverse complement strand
TTTTCGACGATTCATCATTACCGCAAAGGGGGAGAGGTCATGGACGTACTATATTCGCCCGAGGACGTTGTAAGCACATCGGGCGCTTACAGAGACGAGACAATTCGCTATGGCGATCTATTCTGTCTCGGAAACTGCGCGAGCGATTTGCTCGCTTTTCTGACAATTGTTCGCCATCGCAACCGAATGCGAAGTCCGTCATTGCTGCCGACCGATATGGCGCCGCCCGGGCGGTATCCCGATTCGGACTATATGTGGACTTTCATTCCCGCTGCCGGAATGAAGAAGAGATGCGGAGACCCTGTGTCGTTCGCCGATCGTGTGCGTCTTCAGTCATTGGATTACACGAGCAATTGCCGCTATGTGGTCATGAACCCGGCGGACCCGAGAGTCGTGCAGGCGGAGAAGGCGCCATGCAGTCGTGGCGCGTCGATCTGGAGGATCGCTTCGACCGCCCGGTTGCGCACGGCGCCCGATGGCCGCGTCCTGCCGGACGGCGATCGCAAGCCTCATCTCGAGTTCGGGAGCGGCAATTATGTCTCGCTGATCAACGGGGCGCGCTATTTGAGCGTAGGCTCGCACCCGTACGGCGGATCGGTGAATGGAGTCAGTACGCTGCCCGATCTGCCCGCAACGGGCATGGCGGTTTGGTGGCGTCTTTACCGGAGCCTGTCCGACGCTCCGTCGCGGTAAATCGATTTAGCCGCCGTCTGGCTCATCCTCGGGTACGCTCTCGAGATCAGCAAGCCATACGCGTGCTGTCGCATCGCTCGGTGCACGATAATCGCCGCGCGGCGAAAGCGATCCCCCCGAGCCTACTTTCGGTCCATTGGGCAGGCAACTGCGCTTGAATTGCTGTTGCTCGAAGAAACGCCGCAGAAAAACAGCGAGCCATTGCTTGATTTCGGCAATGAAGTATTGGTGCCGTTTCTCCTCCGGCAGATCGGGCCACGCGCCTTCCCGTACATCGTGCCATGCCGTCCATGCCAAAAACGCGACCTTCGACGGCCGATAGCCGAAGCGAAGCAGGTAATAGAGATTGAAGTCCTGTAGCTCGTAAGGGCCGACGGTCGCTTCGGTCGACTGGATGGCTCCGCCCTCGCCAGCGGGAATCAGCTCGGGGCTGATTTCCGTTTCGAGCACGTCGCGCAGGACAGCCGACGCGTGCATGCCGAGCGATCCCTCGTCGGCGGCCCAGCGGATCATGTACTGAATCAGCGTCTTGGGCACGCTCGCATTGACGCCGTAATGGGACATGTGATCGCCGACGCCGTAGGTGCACCAGCCGAGCGCCAATTCGCTGAGGTCGCCCGTGCCGACGACGAGGGCGCCGTGCAAATTGGCCATCCGGAACAGATGGCTCGTGCGCTCGCCGGCCTGGACGTTTTCGAAGGTCACGTCATGGACAGGCTCGCCGCGCGCGAACGGGTGGCCTATGTCATGCATCATCTGCATGCAACTCGGGCGAATGTCGATTTCATAGACCCGGCATCCGAGCGCGCTGACGAGGCGGCGCGCTTGATCGAGCGTGCGCTGCCCCGTGCCGAAACCGGGCAGGATGCAGGCGATGAGCGCATCGCGCGGTAAATGCTGCATCTCCAGCGCGCGCACGCAGACGATCAGCGCCTGCGTCGAATCCAGTCCGCCCGATACGCCAATGACGAGCTTGCCGGCCTTGGCGGCACGCATGCGCGTCACGAGCCCTTGCACCTGGATATCGTAGATCTCACGGCAGCGCTCGTCGCGGCGAGCGGGATCGGCTGGGACGTATGGGAACCGCTCGTAGCGTCGCGCGAGCGGCAGATTGATCGATCGCGGCAGAGTCGCGGGCACATCCACGGCGCGAAATCGCGCGAACGCCTCGCGGTGAGAATGAGCCGCGTCGCCGAAAGTCGTTTGGCGCATGCGCTCGTCGTTCAGCCGATCGAGATCGATATCGGCGCAGATCAGTTGGGGCTCGTCGGCGAAGCGCCGCGTTTCGGCCAACGCGTTGCCGTTCTCGTAGATCATGCCGTGGCCGTCCCAGGCTAGATCCGTCGTCGATTCGCCGTACCCGGCTGCGCTGTAGGCGTAAGCCGCAAGGCATCGCGCCGATTGACTGCTCGCCAACAGTCGCCGGAAATCGGCCTTGCCGACCGTCACATTCGAGGCCGACAGGTTCAGCAAGACGGTCGCACCCGCGAGCGCCGCGAACGAAGACGGCGGAATCGGCACCCAGACATCCTCGCAGATCTCGACATGGAATTTGAGGAGCGGCTGATCTTCGATGCGAAAGATGAGCGCATCGGAGCATGGGATCGCGCGCTGGCCGAGCAGCTCCATCTCGCCGCGGCGCAGATAGGCGGCGGGCGAGAATTGACGCGCCTCGTAGAACTCGCGGTAGTTGGGCAGATAGCTTTTCGGCACGAGCCCGAAGATCCGGCCTCGATGGACGACGGCGGCGCAGTTGAACAGCATGCCGTCGATCGACAGCGGCAGACCGACTACGGCGATCGTCGACAACGCCTTGGAGGCCTCGAGCACTTCGTTCAACCCAGCCAGGCAGGCGTCCAGCAGCGCGTGCTGCTGAAACAGGTCGTCGCACGCGTAAGC
>CAYPWK010000187.1:1474-8121 GCA_964414365.1 uncultured Burkholderia sp. | reverse complement strand
TTTACGCGCTCATTCGGCCGATCCGGTCCCTATTAAATAAGCCGTTCTCGATTGGATCACAGCGTTTTCCCTACTGCGTTCATCGCCGTTTCCGCCGATATCAGCATTTAAAGACTGTACAAATACGAGGGCAAGATGAACGAACATGAAAATGCGGTGATGCAGCCGATTTCGACAACGAGTTGCGAGACGAGGGAGGCTTGCGACGCGCAGCCTGCTTTTCCGGATGACCGGGAAACGCCCGATCGCGAGCCGGTACTCCTGCTCGTGGATGACGAACCGGGAATCCTCTCGTCGCTGCGACGGTTGCTGCGAGCGACCAAGTACCGGATTCTGACGGCCGAGGGCGGGGAGGCCGCGCTGCAGATATTGGCTTTGAACGAGGTGGACCTGATTATCTCGGATATGCGAATGCCTTATATGAACGGCGCGGAGTTTCTTTCACGAGCGCGGGCGCTTTACCCCGATACGATGCGCATTCTCTTGACCGGCTATTCCGAGATCGATTCGGCCGTGCGCGCGATCAATGAGGGCGGTGTCTATCGGTACCTCACCAAGCCGTGGGACGACAACGATCTCTTGCTCACGGTGAACCAGGCGATCGAGCAGCAGAAGCTGCGCCGCGAAACAGCGAGGCTGACGGAGCTCGCGCGCTTGCAGAACGAGCAGTTGCGTGCGTTCAACGCCGGGCTGGAAGCCCAGGTGCAGGCGCGGACCGAGGAGATTCGGCAAACGGTTCTCTTCCTCGAAGACGCGCAACGCGACCTCAAACGCAATTTCACCACGATGGTGCAAGTCTGCGCGAATATGATCGAGCTGCGCTGCGGCGCGCTCGGCGGCGAATCGCTACGTGTCGGCGAGGTCGCGCGCAGTCTCGCCGTGGCGCTCGACATGAGCGGCCTGCAGGCGCAGGAGGTCTTCTTCGCCGGCCTGTTGCACGGCATCGGCAAGCTTTCCTTGCCGGACGAGTTGCTCCATAAGTCGCTCGACCGGATGACGACGGACGAATGCCGGCTTTTCTATCAGCATCCGTTGCGTGCGCAAATGGTGCTCACGCCGGTCCACCAGCTCAATCACGTCGCGCAGATCATTCGCCATCAGTACGAACGATTCAACGGGCGTGGCACGCCCGACGGTCTTGTCGGCGACGAAATCCCGCTAGGTTCGCGCATTCTCGCGGTCGCACGTGATTTTGAAGGCTTGCTGAGCGGCAGCATCGTCAAGCAACCGATCACGCGTCAGCAGGCTTTAAGGGCGATCGTCTCGCAGTCGGGCGTCCGATATGACCCGTTGATCATCGATCGCTTCGTGGCGCTATCGAAAGACCCTTCGGCGCTCAGGGAAGGCGAGGTGGCGCAGATCCACGGCGCGCAGCTGAAAGAAGGCATGCGGCTCGCCGACGACCTCCACAACAGCCGAGGGGTGTTGCTGATGACGAAGGGCAGCGTCGTGTCGTCGCATCAGGTTGCGCAGATACGACGCTTCGAAGCGTTGGAGCCCACGCCTTTCGCGATTCTCGTTCACGCAGGAAATCCCACATGACGTCATCGCCTTCCCCGTCGCCGATTCTGGTCGCGCATTCCGTTCATACCGAGGCGCGGGCGGCCGTGCGCGAGATCCACGCCAAGCTTAGCGCCGGCAAGACCGAGCTGGTGCTCTTCTTTTGCTCGAGTCACTTCGATCTCGACGCGCTGGCGGACGAGATCAACACCGTGTTCGGCGAAACGCGCGTGATCGGATGTACGACCGCCGGCGAAATCGGTCCCGCCGGGTATCGCGACCGCAGTCTTGCCGCCGTGGCGCTGCCGCACGCTGCTTTCGCGGTGGGCGCGGCGTTGATCGAGAACCTGCACGATTTCTCGATCGCACTCGGGCAGGCGAGTACGCTCGATGCGCTGCATGACCTCGAAACGAGAATGACGCACGAGGCCAATCTTGATTCCGGCCGGTTCGCGCTGCTGCTGATCGATGGATTGTCCGTCCGCGAAGAACCGGTCACACGCACGTTGCAGAGCACGCTCGGCGATATTCCGCTCGTCGGCGGCTCGGCGGCGGACGACCTGCGCTTCGAGCAAACTTCGATCTTTTACGAAGGCCGTTTTCGAAGCGACTGCGCGGTGCTGATCACCGCGTCCACGCAGTTGCCGTTCAGAACGTTCAAGACGCAGCATTTTCGCTCGGGTGACGAGCGGCTCGTCGTCACCGCGGCCGATGCCGAACGGCGCACTGTCAGCGAGATCAATGGGCTGCCGGCTGCCGAGGAATATGCCCGGCTCATCGGTGCGCGTGTCGAGGATCTGAGCCCTGGGCTCTTCGCGGCCTCGCCTGTCGTCGTCCTGATCGACGGGACCGACTATGTGCGTTCGATCCAGAAGCTCAATCCCGACGGCAGCCTGACCTTTTACTGCGCGATCGAGGAGGGGCTCGTGCTTCGTGTGGCGCGTGGCCTGGATCTCGTCGATAACCTGGAGATGACGTTCGGCGAGCTTCGAGCGTCGCTTGGCGAGCCGCAGCTGATATTGGCCTGGGACTGTATCCTGCGCCATCTCGAGATGCTCCAGAAGGGTACGCGCGACATCGCGGGCGAGCTCTTTAGCGCCAATCGTGCGGTGGGTTTCAGCACGTACGGTGAGCAGTACCAGGGCGTTCACGTGAACCAGACTCTGACCGGCATCGTCTTCGGCGGCGCAGCCGGGGCCGGGGCCGGGGGCGAACATGGCTGACGCTCCTCTTGCGGGCGATTCGTCGGTAGAAGTGTCATCCCTGAATGCGGAAATCGCTCGGCTGAACAAGATGGTGCGATCGCTGATGGATCGCGCCGAGCGCAGCACGGTTGTCTGCGGCTCGGACTTCAGCCTGTTCCAGATGGCCGTCACGCTCGAGGACCAGGTCCGGCACAGAACACGTGAGCTCGAGGACGCGTTGCACGAGAACCGGAAGATCACGCATGCGCTGCAGCGCGCACAGCAATTGATGAAAGAGGAGATTGAACAGCGAAAGCGAACGCAGGCGGAGCTAGAAAACGAACGTGAGGCCCAGCGCAGGCTCATCGACGAGCTGGCGCAGGCGCACGGTCAATTGTTGCAGTCCGAGAAGCTCGCCTCGATCGGCCAGCTCGCGGCGGGCGTCGCGCATGAAATCAACAACCCGATCGGTTTCGTCGACTCGAATCTGCGGACGCTCAAGACATGGGTCAGGCAATTGCTCGACGTGATGACGCTCGAAGAATCGATGCTCTCGGGCTTAGGCCCCGAGGCACGGGGCCGCATCGACGCGGCGCGCAAAGAGGCTGACCTCGATTACCTGCAAAGCGATATCAATACATTGATCGACGAATCGATCGAAGGTGCCTCGCGCGTGCGGCGAATCGTCCAGGATTTGCGCGACTTTTCGCGAGCAGGCGGAGATGAGTGGAACATCGTCGATGTTCACTGCGGAATCGAGGCGACGCTCAACGTCGTTCGCAACGAGCTCAAGTACAAGGTTGAAGTGGTCAAGGACTATGGCGACCTTCCGCAGGTCGAGTGCATGCCGTCGCAGCTCAACCAGGTCGTGATGAACCTGTTGATGAACGCCGTGCAGGCCATCCCGGAGCGCGGCACGATCACCATTCGCACGCGCGCTTGCGGCGATCATGTGACGATCGCCGTCGCCGATACCGGGATCGGCATGACGCCGGAGGTGCAGGCCAAGATATTCGACCCTTTCTATACGACGAAGCCAGTTGGCAAAGGAACGGGACTCGGGCTTTCGGTCTCGTACGGTATCGTGGAAAAGCATGAAGGAAGAATCGCCGTGGAAAGCGAGCCTGGCGTCGGCTCGTGCTTCACGGTGTGGCTACCCATCGCTCGAACTGAGCACAGGAATTGATCGCGGGAAAAATCAATAGTGCATCTCACACACTATGTTACGCTCGCCTGCTTGCTGCTGGCCAATGTGGCATTGATCGCCTATGCGGCGCGGACGAAATCGCTGCGCGATCTCGCGCATACGCTCGAAGCGCAGGTGAAGCGTCGAACGAGCGAACTCGAAGGCACATTGCACAATTACGAGCGAACGACGGAGATGCTCGAGCTCGTGCGCACGAAGATGGAGCAGGAAATCGAGGAGCGCAAGGAGACCCAGGCGCGGCTCGAGTGCGAAAAGGAGGAGCAGCGCAGACTGATTCACGAGCTCGAGGAGGCTCATGTCCAGCTGCTGCAGTCGGAAAAGCTCGCGTCGATCGGTCAGCTCGCCGCGGGGGTGGCGCATGAGATCAACAACCCGATCGGGTTCGTGAGCGCGAATCTCAACACCTTGAAACCCTGGGTTCGCTCGCTTCTTCAAGTCGCGGCGGCGCAAGAGGCGATCATCGGCCAGCTCGATCGCGAAACGCGCGCCGAGCTCGTGCAGGCATGGGAGGACGCCGACCTCGACTTCGTGCGCGACGAAATCATGGCGCTCATCGACGAGTCGATCGACGGCGCGAGGCGTGTTCACCGCATCGTGCGGGACTTGCGCGATTTCTCACGCCCCGGCAGCGAGGAGTGGACGCTTGCCGATCTGCATGCCGGGCTCGAGAGCACGCTCAATGTCGTGAACAACGAACTCAAGTACAAGGCGACGATCGTGCGCGAATTCGGCGAGCTTCCGCACATCGAGTGCATCCCCTCGCAGCTCAACCAAGTGTTCATGAACCTGCTCGTCAACGCGGCGCAGGCCATTCCTCATCACGGGACGATCGCGATTCGCACAAGGGCCGGCGATTGCAACGTCTCAGTTGAAATCGCCGATGATGGCGTAGGTATACCGCCCGAAGTGGTCGGCAGAATCTTCGATCCCTTCTTTACCACGAAGCCCGTCGGGCATGGGACCGGTCTCGGGCTTTCGGTTTCGCTCAGCATCGTCAACCGCCACTGCGGGCGCATCGACGTCACGACCGCGCCGGGGCAGGGCGCGGCCTTCACGGTGACGCTTCCCCTGCGGCGAGAGCAGGTCCCAAGCGAAGGCTCAGGCCGCGGGGAGCCCAGCGTGAGCAGAGCTTCGGCCCCCGCCTGAGAGACCTTATCGCACGCGCCGCGTACGCCGCACGTGATCGAACAGCACGGCGAGCAACAGAATGCCGCCGCGAATCAGATATTGATAGAACGTCGGCACGTTCATGAGGCTCATGGCGTCCTGTACGGATCCCATGATCAGCACGCCGACGAGCACGCCCGAAATGGTGGCCACGCCTCCCGTCAGCGATACGCCGCCGAGCACGCAAGCCGAGATGACGCCGAGCTCCAGGCCGACCGACGTCTTCGGATCGCCGAGGCTCATGCGCGAAGCCAGCATTACGCCGGCGAAGCCCGTAACAAGTCCCTGCAGGACGAACACGGCAATCTTGATTCGCGTAACGGGCAAGCCGGCGAGCAACGCGGCCTCGCTGTTGCCGCCGACGGCGAGCACATTTTTGCCAAACACGGTTTTGCGCAAAATGAACCCGAAAACGACGAACCCGACGATGTTGCTCCAGATCGGATACGAGATGCCGAGGAAGGAGCCGCCGCCGAGATCGAAGAAGCGCTCTTCGGAAATCATCACCGCGTCGCCATTCGAGACGATAAACGCGAGGCCGCGCACGACCTCCATCATTGCGAGCGTGACGATGAGCGAGTTGATTTTGTAGCGGGCGACGAGCACCCCGTTGACAAGGCCGACAGCGCCGCCGGCGAGCACGCCCACGGTCACGCCGAAGAGCACACTGTGCGTGGCCGTGATGAGCATCGACGCGACGACGCCGGAAAAGGCCACGATCGAGGCGACCGACAAATCGACTTCACCGAGCGCGAGCACGAACATCATCGTCACCGCAATCGAGCCGATCAACGTGACCGAGAGCAGTAGACCCTGTATGTTGCGGCTCGTAAGGAAGTCAGGCACGAGCAGCGAGAGCACCGCGAAGAGGATCACGAAGACCATCACAATGCCCGACTTGTTGATGAGCCGCCAAAGTTTAGCGGCGGCGCCGGGGGCAACGGATGCTTCGCGCGTCGCGGCGTGCGGCGTCTGCGAGGAGGGAAGAGCTGGCTCGGCAGCGGGGCGTATGCTCGGTGGTTGTTGCATGATTTCTCTCAATCGTTGGCGGGCGCTTTCGAATTCTCGTCAGTCAGAGGCGGCGCCGGGTCGAAGCGTTATTGCGGCAAGGCGAGTTTGATGAGTTGATCGGGCGTGGCGTCCGCTTTCGGCAGATCGCCGACGATGCGACCTTCCTTCATGACGATCACGCGATCGGCGACGCCGATCACTTCGGCGAGATCGCTCGAGACCATGAGGACGGTCCGGCCCGTTTCGGCGAGGCCGTACAGCAGCTCATAGATCTGCGCACGCGCGCCGACGTCGATGCCGCGCGTCGGCTCGTCCATCACGAACACGTCGATCTGCTCGGCGAGCCAGCGCGACAGAATCACTTTCTGCTGATTGCCGCCCGAAAGCTTCCCGATCGGCGTCTCGCCGTCGCGCGTCTTGATCGACAGCTTCGCGATGTAGTCGTCGGTCAATTCCCGTTCGCGTCGCTCGTTGAGCAAAAAGCGCGCGACGCTGAAGTGGCGCCGCGCACTGATATTGAGGTTGTCGGCAACCGAAGCGATCGCGACGATGCCATCCTGTTTGCGGTCTTCGGGGCA
>CAYPWK010000187.1:0-1374 GCA_964414365.1 uncultured Burkholderia sp. | reverse complement strand
CGTTCCAGCCCGTCCACCGCCTCGAACGTCTCGATCGAATGACCGTCGCGGAATACGGTGACGCGATCGCAGAGCTCGTAGACCTCGTCCATGCGATGCGTCACGTAGATGATTGCACGGCCTTCGGCGCGCAGGCCGTTGATGATCTTGAAGAGCTGCGTCGTTTCGCGCGACGAGAGCGAGCTCGTCGGCTCGTCGAAGGCGATGACGCGGGCATCGCGCATCAACGCCTTGCCGATCTCGATCATCTGCCGCTGACCGATCGATAGCTGCTTGACCGGTGTATTCGGATCGATATGCTCGCCGAGCCGCGCGAGCGTCTCGGCCGCGCGCGCTCGCAGCGCGCGTTCATCGACGACGCCGAGCCGGCTCGGCAATGCGCCGAGCATCAAATTTTCCGCGACCGTCAACTCGGGTACGAGATGCAGTTCCTGATAGATGATGGCGATGCCGGCGTCGATGGCGGCCTTCGTGCTCGAGAAACGGTGCTCGACGCCGTCGAGGCGCAACGTTCCGGCTTCCGGAATGTTGACGCCCGACAGCACCTTGAGCAGCGTCGACTTGCCTGCCCCGTTCTCGCCCATGAGGCCGTGCACTTCACCGGCCCGCACGTTCAACGACACGCTGTCGAGCGCGCGCACGCCGGGGAAGCTGACCGTGATCCCGTCGAGTTCGAGGTACGCCGGCAGCGCGGACTGCGTTTGTGCGCCGCCGGGCGTAGCGCTTTCAATCATGTCGTTCACGCTATGCATCTCTTCAGATCCCGAGGTCCTTGCGCACTTGTTGCCAGTTCTCACGCGTCATCAGCACGCCTGTCGTCTGCGTATCGGCGGGCGGTTGCTTGCCCGACTTGATCCAGTCGACGAGGTTCTGCGTGGTCTGCTTGCCGTGATTCGTCGAGCTGACGGCGATCGTGCCGTAAAAGCCCGTCGGCTCCTTCTTCTGGAACTCGGCAAATGCTTCACCCGCGCCGTTGATGCCAACGCCGATCACGTCGCTCGACGGAATGTGCAGCTGCTCGGTTGCGCGCACGCCGCCAAGAACCGTCTCTTCGTTGAGCGCGTAGATGACCCACTTCTTGATGTTGGGGTGCTTGGAGAGCACCGGCGAAGCGGCGTTGAAACCGCCTTCGTCGTCGGTCGTCTTTTGCGGGGCGTCGAAGATGTTCTCTTTCTTGAAGCCGTTGGCGAGCAGCGTTTGCGTGGCGCCGTCCGTGCGCAGCTTCGCTGTCGGCAACTCGTAGTCGCTGATGCGAATGGCGCCGACTTCTTCGGGCTTCCAGCCGCGACGCTTCATTTCGTCGGAGAGGGCCTGACCGACCTGATTGCCGATCTTGAAGGCCGACATGCCGAGGTGGGGCACGTCCGCGAGCGG
>CAYPWK010000186.1:0-10813 GCA_964414365.1 uncultured Burkholderia sp. | reverse complement strand
TCGAGCGGCCGCCGATCGAGATTCGCGAACGCTGGAAAGAGCATAAGCGCGACGCGCGGGATCAGGTAATAGGCGTATGCGACAATAAGGCCCGTGATCGTATAGATGATGCCGCCGAGCTTCGCTGCATCGGCCCCAAGAAAGCGGGCGAGCAGCATCGTCACAAAGCCCGCGCGGCCGAACGTCAGAATAAAGCCGTAGGCGATCACGAGCCCCGAAAACGCGAGGGGAACGCCAAGGATGGCCAACAACCAGCGCCGCCGCGCAGCCGGCTGGTCCGCGAGCTCCATAGCCAGCACCAGACCGACGCCGGTCGACAAAGTGCCAGTGCTTAGCGCGAGCAAAAGCGAATAAGCGATCGCCGTGGCAACGAGCGGGTCGTGCTCAATGACACCAAATGCTGAGCCGCCGTTGACGCACGCTGCGCTGACGAGCGCGGCGAGCGGCAGCGCGAAGAACACTGCCAGCAGCATCCCTGCCGGCGCGGAGCCAAAGCGCCTGAGCAGGCCCTCACGTTCGAACGACGACCCGCGCATCGTTTCCCTATTACTTACCAAGCGTGGCCTGCGACCAGAGCTGGTCGACTTCGGCCTTGTGCGCCGCGGCCTTCGCGACATCGAGCGGGCGCACTTGCGGCGCGTTCGGCATCTTCGCGGCGATCTCCGGGGCGAGCGTGACGCCGGGCACCGCCGGCCGCACGTAGCCCTGCGCGAACAATGCCTGACCGACGTCGCTCATGACCAGATTCAGCCACAACTGCGCCGCCGCCGGGTTGGGACCTTTCTTGACGAGACTCATCGCATAGGGTGCCGAGACGCTGCCGTCCTGCGGAATGACAATATCGACCGCGTCGCCCATGCCGTCCGTGTATTTCGCCTTGAGGCCGTCGTTTTCATAGCCGATCAGGATCGGAATCTCGCCCTTGACGAATTTCGCATAGGGCGTCGTGCCTTCGACGCGCAGCACGTTGCCCGCCGACGTCAGCTTTCCGAAGAATTCGGCGCCGGGCTTAGGGTTCTCGACACTACCGCCGAACGCATAAGCGGCCGCAAATACATCGACTTGTCCCTGCCCTGTCGAGCGTGGATCGAGGTAGACGACCGCATTCCGATATTCAGGCTGCAGCAGATCGGCCCAACGCTGCGGCACATCCTTCACGAGTTTCTTGTTGACGAGGAAGGCGATGTTGAGCGAATGCACGGTAAACCAGCGGCCGTCGGTCTCGCGAAATACCGCGGGCAGCTTGTCGAAGTTGACGGGCTTGAACGGCTCGACGACATCTTTGCCCGCCGCATCGAGAGCGGACGCCGCGAAGTAGTAGACGGTATCGGCCTGCGGGCGATGGCGCGATTTGTCGAGCGCGACGACCGTCGCGGCCGAGCCGATGTCGTTGTAGGTGATCTCGACTTTGGGATAACGCTTGCGGAACTCTGCAAAGAGCGCCTTCCAATTTGCCCATTCGGGACCGGTATCGAATGAGACGATGATCCCTTCGTCAGCGGCCTTGGCGTAAAGCGCGTCCTCGCCCGGATAGAGCGATGCGGCAGGCGCGGCTGTCGCCGCGAAGGCTGCGCACATGCTGAAGCAAGCGGCGATGCGCCGCAAGGCGGCCGAAATAGTCAGGACTGCAGACATTCTGGTTCTCCGTTGAGCAAGGGGATGAATTGCGTATCGGGCGTCGAATTCAAGACAACGAGATGGCGCGGATCGATGGCGATACTGTGTGTCGGAAGCGTGCGACCTTCGCATAGAAGCGGGGGCGACGACCCGTGCGGCGCGAAGTCATAGCGCATCGTGGCGCCGAAGTATCGAACCTCGCCGAGCACGCCTTCTATGCGATTGGCGGCATTGGCCGGCGGATCGGGCTGGATATGCTCGGGTCGCACTAGCAGCTCGATCCGCTCGCCTACCGGGCGAACACCGGTGTCCGCATGCAGAGACGCGAAGCCCACGTCGACCCTGTTCTGTGCGCAGATCCGGCCAGGCAAGATCGTCGAATGGCCCACGAAGCGCGCGACTTGCGCCGAGACCGGGCGCTCGTATAACCCGCTCGGTGTGTCGACTTGCAGCACGCGGCCGCTGTCGACGACGGCGACGCGATCGGCCATGCTGAGCGCCTCTTCCTGGTCGTGCGTGACGAGCATCGTCGTCGCGCCGCTGGCGCGCTGCAACGCGCGGATCAGATCGCGAAGCTGGTGACGAATGCCGGCGTCGAGCGCCGCGAGCGGTTCATCGAGCAGCAATACGCGCGGCGCGATCACGAGCGCGCGTGCCAGGGCGACGCGCTGCTGCTGTCCTCCCGAGAGCATTGCGGTGCCGCGGTCCGCGTGCGCCGAGAGCCCAACCCGCTCGAGCATCTCCAGCGCACGGCCGCGCCGCTGGGCCGCCGGCATTGCGCGCATGCGCAAGCCGTAGGCGACGTTGTCGACGACAGACAGGTGGGGGAAGAGGGCGTACTGCTGAAACACCATGCCGACTTCGCGGCGCCACACCGGCACGCCGGCCATATCGTCGCCGCCGATCGCGATGCGCCCTTGATAGCCGTCGAGAAGGCCGGCAGCCAGACGCAGCAGCGTCGATTTGCCCGAGCCGCTGCGGCCCATGACGGCGAGCAATTCGCCGGGCCGGGCGGCGAGCGTGACGGCATCGACGCCGTGCCCCGCCCGCGGATAGGTGAAGCTGACGTTGTCGAACTCGAGGCTCATGTTTATTTCAACCCGCGAACGGTGTTAATCGACGCCAGCGTGGCGGCCACGGCCAGGACGAGCAGCACGACCGTTGCCGCGCACGCCAAGCCCGATGCGCCATAGAACGCTTGCAGTAACACAACGGGAAAGTTGCGATAGCGAAAGCCAGCGATCAGATTCGATATCTGGAACTCGCCGATCGAAAGCGCCGAGACCATGACGAGGCCTGAGAACAGGCTCTGGCGCAGATTCGGCACGACGATCGAGAAGAACTGGCGTAACGGCGTTGCACCGAGCGTCGCGGCGCAGTCTTCAAGTCTTGCGAGATTGAGGTGACGCAAGTCGCTGAGCAGCGTCTGCACCAGATAGGGAAGCGTCAGCACGGCGTGCGCGGCGATCATCAACGGCAGTGTCCCTAGCCACGGGAACGCGTCGCCGCCGAACACGGCGATGTAGCCGAAGCCGAGCGTGAGCGCCGGCACGGCGACAGGCATCAGCATGACGATGCGCGAGGCGGCTCCTCGCCCTTCGCGCGCGCGGTGATTCAAGGCGTAGGCGAGCGGCACGCCGATGCAGGTGTCCAATGCGCAACAAGCCAGCGCGACGATGATGCTCACGCCGAATGCTCGCCGAAAACTGGCATCCGTTGCGAGATCGGCAAACCAGCGCCAGGTGAAGCCGCTCGGCAGCAGCGTATTCGTCCAGGTCTCGCCGACTGAGCCGATCAGCAGCAAGGCCATCGGTGTCAGCAGATAAAGCGCAAAGAGGGCGGCGACGGCGCGAATGACAATTCGTCCGATGAAAGGTCGGATGCTTCTTTGATGAAACGGCACAGTCGGGGTCGCCGCAGTGCTTAATGACATGGTCTACTCGCGTGTAATCGACGAATGGCTTGCGGGCCGCTGGCAACGGCATCCATGCGATGTCGCTGCCTGCAGTCTGCGGGGCGGACATGGCACCGTCATGAAATCAACGTAAAAAGTCAGCAACGTACTGTGCGGATTTGGAACAGGTCTCATGAGGTCTTCCTGCCCGAGCACCGTGGAGTTGCTCACTTTCGTTGCGTCCGTGAAGCACCTCAACTTTTCGCGCGCGGCACACGAACTCGGACTGACGCCGAGCGCGGTCAGCCGACAGGTATCGAATCTGGAAACGCAGCTCGGGGTGCGGCTTTTTGTGCGCGACGGGCGCCAGCTCGCGCTAACCCACGCCGGGCAGTCCTATCACGCACGAATCAAGGAGCCGTTGCGCGAGATCTGCCACGCCTCGCTGGAAGTCCTCGCATCGCGTGATGAGGCGGAGCTGCTCACGATCGCAAGCGTGCCCACTTTTACGACAAAGTGGCTCGTGCCACGTTTGCCGCGCTTTCTAGCGTCCGCGCCGAGCGTCACGCTGAGTTTTCGCCGGCATCTGGCGCACGGCGATCCCTTTCCGCCTGAGCTGGATGCGGCCGTGCGCTATGGGGACGGCCGTTGGGAAGGAGTGCTAAGTGATTATTTGGACGGACATCGATTCTTGCTCGTGTGTTCGCCGGAGTTTGCGGAGCGGCATCCGGTCAGGAAGCCGGCCGACGTCGTCGACGCGCCTCGGCTTGTGCACGATCAAGCGGCAGGCACATGGATCAAATGGGCGGAAGCGTATCGCGTGACTAGGATGCGGGCGCTCGCGGGACCGCGCTTCGAGCAATACGCGGTGCTGACGCAAGCCGCCTGTGCGGGGCTCGGTCTCGCGCTGGTGCCGGCATTCCTGATTCACGACATGCTGAGCTCGGGGGCGCTCGTTCAGCCGATCGATGCGCCCGTGGACGTCGCCGATCAAGGCCACTATCTGTGCTATTCGGCCGACCGCCTCGCTGCCAAGCCGGCGCTGCAGCGCTTCCGCACCTGGATGATCGAGGAATGCCGGGGCCGACCGGCACCGGCTGGATAACGAGCGCTATCTTCGCCGGAGCGGGTTCTTTTTAGAGATCGGCGATGAACTCTTTCCATGGCGTCGCTTGCATGGTCTCCGTGGCGGCGTGTCCGGAGCCCCGGATGATCAGCGCCGCCCGCTCGAGCTGTTTTAGATCGTCCGACTCGACCACGTCGACGACATCGAAGCGCCCGAGTGTCAGATAACTTTCCTTCCAGTTGACGGCAGGGCATTCGGCCTTGATCTTCTCGGCCACCGTGGTGGCGAGTTGCTTCAGGTCCTTGGGGTCCTTGAAAGCGTCAGGAGCAAGACGGCTGAGTATGACGTACGTAGCCATGACATATCTCCGTGAAGAATTGCTCCGCAATTGGGCACGCATTCGCCACGGAAGCTGTCTTCTCGGCATGGCAGTTCCGTGATTCGACCCCGGAGCACGCGAAAGACGCGTTTCTAGTGTAGGTCACAATCGCCGGCCCGCTCCATATATCCGGGGTGCTCGCACGTAGGGAAAATGCTTGCTGTCCCTAACGAGCTGCTCGTCATTTTCCGCTACCGAGGCCGCCCGGCTGCGATCCAGACCTTCGTCTCTGCCATCGTCAACCGATAGCGTGCGCAGTTGAACACTTCCAGTTTCGCCAATTCGTCGGTGAGTATTGATTCGAACCCGGGGGCACTGCTTTCTGTGAGCCCGAGTTCGGAGGCAGCTTCCGCTGCAGTCTTGCCGTCGCGCACGACCAGTCCTATCGCCTCACTCAATGCTTGCCGATAACGCAGACGCATTGGATCGGGGACGCCCATCGATTCGAGCACGACCTTGTATTTGTCAATGGAGCGGCGATACGTCCACGCGAAGAGATCGACCGCAAGCGATACGTCGCGTAGCTCGTAGACGCCTATCATCGCAAGGGCGTAATCGTGCATTTCTACATCGAGGAACGATAGAGGCGAGCAGTTGTAGAGCATAAGCGGAATGTTTGCCGCCAGGCGACTCGTACGCTTGTTGCCATCCTCGAACGGTTGCAGGTAAGCCAGGTTCGTCCATAGGAAAAACGCTGCTTCGACAGGATTCCTGATCAATCGAGCCTTGCCGACGATCAGCTCGAGCATCTCTTCCAAGACCGATGGCACCTGCATCGGCAGGTACGTCGTATCGCTGATGTTGACGACTTTCTTGCGGATTGTTCCTAGTCCGTCTGCATCAGCAATCAGGTTTTGCATCAGAACCGCATGCAGATTGCGGACAAGGGGTGTCGACAGGCCTTCCGTCGGCACGGCGTCGACCAGGAATTCGATGGCGCTCTTGTGGTTGAGCAACATGACGGCGTCGTGATCGCCGTCGGTCAGACCGCTTTCGAACAATTTCCGCGTGTCGAGCAGCGTGTATCGATTGCCTTCAAGGCGAGAAGAGGACCATGACAAGTCGATCAACAGTTGCTCCAGCACCTTGCGAGCGTATGTGCCCGCTGGCTGTTGTCCTTGCATGCGTCCAGCGTTTGCTAGCTGTGTGGCGAGCGGCTCGGGTATCAACCACGTCTTATTCGGTTTGTAATGGTCGACGAAGTCGCGTTTGTATGAGACGGGGGCGCGAGCCGCCAATGGGACGGCCAGCCGCCGTCGCACGACAAGGCTTTCAGGGGACCATTGCATCCCTCCAGGGCTGGCTGTATCAACTGCCGGTTGTGCCGGCGGTATGTCCGAAGCGAGTGTATAGCGCGTTGCACGACCGACCCCATGGCGGTTGACTTGGCCCGCGGCTCGCAGCTCGTCAAGGAACCTTTTTATCGTCGCAAGACTTTTTCCGGTGGCCTTAGCAAGCTCTGAAGACGTGACATGGCTATGGCCTTGCGCTGCAAAACGGCGCAAAGCCTCGATGACCTCTTGGGCGGGCAATCCGGCTGTCATTGGAATCGGCTCAAATCGGCTCACGGTTGAGCTTATTTTGAGCTGATTTGAGCCGATTCACAAGCGGTTTGAGCCGATATGGCTCGTCATGAGCCGATATTTCGACTCGGCAGGCATAAACCGACCGGAGTTGTTCGCAAAATGGCTTCTGATGGTCTTGTTCCACAAGCGGAATTGGCTAGCGCAAGCGCCCACGACATTGAGCGCGTGCTATCAGTCCGATTACGCGTCGACGCAACGGGATGCCGAAGCTCACCGAACTGAACTTCAGCGTCTCCGACCGCCCCACTGCGACAGTCTGCGCGCGTACGTCGCCGCTTCCCTGTATTCCGCTAAGATCGACGCGGAATTCACCATACTGGGGCGATTGCACCGCCCAAACGCGCAATGGACCGTATAGACGCCATGAAGGTATTCGTCGCCACGCTGGACGAGGGCAGCCTGGCCGGCGCGGGCCGCCGGCTAGGACGCTCGCCCGCGGCGGTGAGCCGGGCCATCGCGTTCCTTGAAGCGCACACGGGCACGCCGCTCCTCTACCGCACGACGCGCACGATCCGGCTGAGCGAGGCGGGCGAGCGCTATGCGCTGGCGTGCCGGCGCATTCTCGCTGACCTCGAGGAAGCGGACTTGCTCGCCGCCGACGAGCGCTCCACGCCGCGCGGCCTGTTGAGTGTGACGGCGGCCGTGGCCGTTGGCGAAGACGCGTTGCGCCCGATGATCGACGCGTTTCTCGAGCGCTACCCGGACGTGTCGATCCGCCTGCATCTGCTGGACCGGCCCGTGAGCCTCATCGACGAGGGCATCGATGTGGCGCTGCGCATCGCGCATCTGCAGGACTCGACGCTGGTCGCCATGCCGGTGGGCGAGGTGAGGCGGGTGGTGGTCGCATCGCCGGAGTATCTCGCCGCGCATCCGGCGATCGAGGCGCCCGCCGATCTCGCCAGCCACACCATCATTTCGATGACGCATTTCGGGCTCGACTCGTGGAGCTTTCCGGCGGCGCCGCATGCAGCGCTGCCACAGGTCGTGCAGTTCGCGCCGCGCTTTACCGTCAATACAATTCGCGCGGCGCTGGCCTGCGCCGTGGCGGGGCACGGCGTCACGCGACTCTTTTCCTATCATGTGGCGGAACAGGTGAAGGCCGGGGCGCTCAAGATCGTCTTGCGCGACAACGAGCACGCGCCGCTGCCCGCGAATCTTGTGATGCCGCATGGGCGGCTTTCAGTGCCAAAGGTGCGCACTTTCGTCGACTTCGCCGCGCCGCGGCTGCGCGATTATTTCGAGCAGGCCCGGGTGTTTACGGACGCGGATTGAGCCTCCGCTCAATCGCCATGCGGAAGAATGACTTCCGCATGGCGGCGATTCTCTGGCGGTGCGGCCTAACCTAGACTGAGGTCCACATTCAGTGGGTGCTTCAAAGCACCGGTCGCGGGAGTCAGTCATGGAGCAAGCGGTTTCGAGCCCGGCCGCACCGGCCGCGTTCAACGTCTGGCGAGGCACGCTCGCTGGGGCCAGCGCGAGTCTCATCGGCATCGGTCTGGCGCGTTTTGCCTACACGCCGCTTTTGCCCGCCATCATCGGTGCGCACTGGTTTCCCGTCTCGACCGCCGCGTACCTCGGCGCGGCGAACCTCGGCGGCTATCTCGCGGGCGCGCTTTTCGCGGGCGCGATGGTTCGCGCCGCGACGCCCGCCACCGTTCTGCGCGCGATGATGCTGCTCGCGACGCTCGCCTTCGTCGCCTGCGCCGTGCCGGTCTCGTTCCTCTGGTTTTTCGTCTGGCGCTTCGCCTCGGGCGTCTCGGGTGGCGCACTGATGGTGCTCGCCGCGCCCACGATCCTCGCGCACGTGCCGGCGGCGCGTCGCGGCTTCGCGAGCGGTGGCATCTTCACGGGCATCGGGCTCGGCGTCGCGGCTTCCGGCACCATTGTGCCGATCCTGCTGCGCCAGGGGCTTGCATGGACCTGGCTCGGGCTCGCCGTCGTGTCGCTCCTGCTCACGCTCGTGGCCTGGAACGGCTGGCCCCAGCACGGTGCGCACACGCCCGCTCACGCGCCGTCGCGCTTCGAAAACGCGCCCGCGTACCCGCGCGCGAGCCTGCGAACGCTCTACGCGCAATACGGCCTGAACGCCGTCGGGCTCGTGCCGCATATGCTCTTCCTCGTCGACTTCGTGGCGCGCGGGCTTGCCCGCGGCGTCGATGCGGGCGCCCAGTTCTGGGTGCTCTACGGTCTCGGCGCAATAGTGGGCCCACTCGCGGCGGGGCACGTCGCCGATCGTGCGGGCTTCCGTCCGGTGTTGCGCGTGGCGTATCTCGTGCAGGCCATCGCGGTCGCGATTCCAACTGCGGGCTTCCTTGGCCCGGCGGGGCTCATGGTGTCCGCCGTGCTGGTCGGCGCATTTACGCCCGGTATCGTGCCGCTCGCGCTCGGTTGCGTGAACGAGTTGCTCGCGCATCATCCATCCGCCGTGAAGGGCGCCTGGAGCCGCGCCACCACTAGCTTCGCAGTGATGCAGGCAGTTGCGGCCTACGGGCTCTCGTTCGCGTTCTCGCAAAGCGGCGGCAATTACCTCGTTCTGTTCGCGATCGGCGCGGCGGCGCTAATGCTCGCGCTCTTCATCGATCTCCTCTGCGCGCTGAGGAACAAATGAATTCAACAGTTTCTTCTTCGCCGCGCGCCGCAACGCCGCAATCGCGCAGCTACGCTGAGCGCAACGTCCAGTACTGGCGGCGCAATCTCGTCGTCTGCGTATTCGGCTCGTTCACCACCCTCGTCAGTCTCAGCATGCTGCTGCCGTTCTTGCCGATATATGTGCGCGAGCTCGGCGTGAGCTCGCAATCGGCCGTGATCCAGTGGTCGAGCGTCGCGTTCGGCGCGACGTTCCTCGGAACCGCGCTGACCGCGCCGCTCTGGGGGCGCCTTGCCGACCGCTTTGGCCGAAAGCCCATGCTCGTGCGCGCGGCGATCGGCATGGCCGTGGTGATGTCGCTGATCGGCGTAGTGCACAATGTTTACGAACTCGTCGCGCTGCGACTGATCGCCGGGCTCGTGGGCGGCTACGCTTCGGCTTCCACGGTGATGGTCGGCACCCAGGCGCCGCGCGAGCGCGCAGGCTGGGCGCTAGGTATGCTCTCCACGGGCGCGCTGGCCGGCAATCTGGTCGGGCCGCTGGTGGGCGGCGTGCTGCCGGACTGGATTGGCATACGCGGCACGTTCTTCGCGGGCGGCGCGATGATTGCGGTGGCGGCGCTGCTGACGATGTTCGTGGTGAAGGAGGCGTTCCATCCGGCGAGCGACACAAAAGCCTATGCACGAGGTGCGCCCGCCGCGAGCGTGCGCTGCCCCGACTACCCGGTCGTGGCGGCGCTGCTCGTGACCGCCATGATGGTGCTGCTCGCCAATATGTCGATCGAGCCCATCATCACCGTCTATATCGGCAGCCTGGGCGTCAGCGCAGAGCACCTCGCACACGTGGCGGGCGTGGTCATGGCGTGCTCGGCGCTCGGCAGCATGCTCACGGCGGCCCGCCTCGGCGCGTTGGCCGACCGCATCGGGAGCTGGCGAGTGATCGTTGCCTGTCTCGTGTTCACAGGGCTCGCGGTGGTGCCGCAAGCGTTCGTCGCGCACTGGTGGCAGCTCGCGGCGTTGCGCGTGGTGATGGGCATGACGGTCGCGGGTCTTTTGCCGTCCATTGGCAAGCTCGCGCGGCAGTCGGTAGACGAAAGCAGCACAGGTAGCCTGCTCGGCTATTTGCAATCGGCGCAATTCAGTGGCCAGGTGGTGGGGCCGTTGATCGGCGGCGGGATCGGCGTGCACTTCGGGCTGCATGCCGTGTTCTTCGTGACCGGCGCGCTCCTGATCGCCTGCGGCGGCCTCGCACGCTGGGCGCGCGGTCGCGCTAAGGGATGATACGCTGGCAGGCACGCGCAAACTGGAACGCATCCGGACATAAGGCACCATGAGCACTCGAGCAGACGGGAGCTGAACGTTGACAAAGTGGGCGCGGTTGTCGAAGCGAGTGTCGATGCCATCGTCGCACACGGTATCGAAGCAGGTGGCCATCGCGGCCTGTTCGATGCCACGGCGCGCGGCGAACGTCTTGGCAGTTCGCACTTACACGCGTGCTGGTGAGCGAGTTGGAGGGGCCCGTGATCGCGGCTGGCGGGATCATGGATGGTGCGGGCATTGCGGCGGCACTCGCGCTCGGCGCGCAGGGAGCGCAACGTTTGGGACGCTATAACCGGCTGCAAGCGAGGGACTGAAAAAACGCAGGGAAGCACGCATGCAACGCAAATTCGACGATCTGCTGCTGG